>JADJFV010000001.1:372232-744464 GCA_016708435.1 Leptospiraceae bacterium
ATCTCTATCGATATGCTGGAATGGGGCTAGTTGCCAATCTATTCAACCAAGAAAAGCTCAAAGAACTCAAAGGTCATGCAGCTATAGGACATAATCGCTACTCCACAACCGGAGATAGTTTTTTACGAAATGCACAGCCAGTTCGTGTGGAATGGCATCTCGGCGGAATCCCCCTTGCTCATAATGGGAATCTTGTAAATTCCTATGATATAAGAAAAAAACTCGGCGAAGAAGGAAGTATCTTCCAAACCACGATCGATTCTGAAGTAATCGTTCACCTCATGGCAAAATCCAAATCTAAAGTTCTTCTTGACGCACTAGCCGAAGCTCTTCGCCAAATAGAAGGAGCATACTCCTTGTTAATCTTAACAAATAAAATGTTAATTGCGGTGCGAGATCCAAATGGATTTCGTCCCCTTGTTATGGGTCAAAAGAATGACGGCACAATCGTGTTTGCCTCTGAGACTTGTGCTTTTGATATTACAGACACTCATTATGTGAGAGATGTTGCTCCTGGAGAAATGGTAGTCGTTGATAGCTTTGGGGTTAAGTCTTATTTTCCGTTCACTGAGCGCAAACACAGTCTATGTATTTTTGAATTCATTTACTTTTCTCGTCCTGACTCTTATATTTTTGGCGAATCAGTTTACAAGGTCCGTAAAAAATTGGGTGAATACTTATCGCGCGAACTTCCTGTTGAGGCTGATGTTGTTATACCGGTGCCAGATTCTGCGAACATTGCAGCCCTAGGATACTCCGAAGCAACAGGTATTCCTTATAGAACCGGTCTTATCCGTTCACATTATATTGGTAGAACATTCATTGAACCAGACCAAAAGATTCGTGACTTTGGTGCAAAAATAAAATACAACGTTGTGCGCGAAGTCATTGACGGCAAACGCGTAGTAGTCGTTGACGATTCAATCATGCGCGGAACTACAAGTCGAAAAATTGTAAAAATGATCCGTAACGCAGGGGCAAAAGAAATTCATATGCGAATTTCTGCTCCACCAACTGTTTCTCCCTGCTATTATGGAATTGATATACCTACGCATAACGAGTTAATTGCGTCTTCTCATACAATTGAGGAAATTCGAAAGTATCTGCGCGTTGATTCTATAGCATATCTCAGTATGGAAGCAACGCACAAATCAGTAGAGCAAGATGTAAAGAATTCAAATTATTGTGATGCATGTTTTACTGGAAAATATCCAATTAAATTTGATACATCAAAGCATAGTAATCAAAAGACTTTGTTTCAAGAATTTGGATTAGAGAATACAGCGAATTATTAAGACTTATCTTGCGAAAATGAGTTACTAAATATGTCCTCTGTAGGCACGAAATGCATTCCAAGTAATCTGAGCTTGACCCATATGACTTGCTTCGTGCCAATTGAGTAAATGAAGAATTTCTCTATGAGTCTTTTCTGCGGCTAAGTGAGGTTTGTCTTCAATTTTTTCTGGAGAGAGAGATTCGAAGTAGTTATGATACGGACTAGTTGTAGTTTCAAGTGCGGATAATATCTCTTCGACTTTGACAATAATCTTGGGATTAGGAACAGAGCCATTTCCATAAGCCTTTACTAAATCAGGATACTTTGCATCTTGGTTCAGTATTCGAAAGTTGAGATAACGATCATATGTCGCTGCACAGTGCATCAATTGCCAGGCGATATGCGCTCTTCCTTTTCCAAAAGGCATACTCCATTGAAGTGCTTCTTGTGCATAAGGAGTAGCTTCGATTTCTTTAATAAAGCCAATCAAACGGGAACGGATGTATTTATGTTGGTCAATCAGTGTATTAATTTCATTCATATTTTAGCGATTCTTCTCTTGCCATGTAAAATTTTTATTCAAGAAATAATTTCCAGCCGTTGCTAAAACGATTCCTGCGAAATTACAAAGATAAGTTAACTCAGGAAATAGATATTCAGGAAATGTATCTTGAATCAATTGATAGGTAAATCTCCAAACAGAAATTTGCACAATAAAACCAATGATAGAAACTATATTGAATTTAACAAATCCCTTTACGTTATCCGCAAGCCCATTGATCTTTGAATCACTAAACGTCCATAGATTATTGATTATATAATTACTCAATACACTTATTTCAAAACCAAATGCAACAGCAAGAAAAGGCTTTGTAAAATTATCATAATAGCCATGTGCACTTGCCGGATGTAAAAAACTCATGGCAATGAATTGCCCAAATAAATTTACAAATACACCGGTTAATCCAGTGAAACCGTATTTTAAAAATGTAATAGAAATAAAATTTCCAAATCGGATATCATAAAGTGCTACAAGATAATTTTGAATTACCGAGCCGGACATTTTTGTTTCGCCGTGAATGCGAGTTTTAAAAACAAAGCCAACTTCTTTTGCGCGAATTCCTTTTTTTCTAGCTAGAAATTCTAATAGAATTTTAAATCCACGCGGATTAATCACAGGCACTAGCTCTTCATATAAATCTCTTCTTAAAATAAAGAATCCCGACATAGGATCTCCAACAGGTATAGGAAGCATGATCTTTGCAAGTAGAGTTGCGCCTTTACTCATCATCTTGCGGATAATACCCCATTCTCCGTAACCACCATCACCCACAACACGACTTCCAACTACTATATCATGACTGGCAAGTTCGCCAATCATCTTAGGAATAATGTTTTCATCATGTTGCAAGTCTGCATCCATCACGCCAAGGTATTTGCCATTAGCCAGTGCCATACCGTCAAGCACAGCAGAGCTGAGTCCTTTTTTGTTGACTCTTCTTAATACTCGCACTCTCGGCTCTTCCGAAAATTTTTCTTGGACAACTTTCCAAGTTAGATCTTTAGAGTCATCATCTACAACAATGATCTCAAAGCTAATCTTGGAAGCGGATAATAGAGATATAACTCTAGGAATTAGAATGCAGATATTCTCTGCTTCATTAAATGTTGGAATTACTAAGCTGAAGTCTATCATTTAAAAATTTTATTGTGGAATTACGTTTGCTGCATTGCAGTTGATTTTACCGGAAATAGTAATTGGGGTTGAACCTGTCCAGCAGTATTATTTGAAACCAAGTACCAATTATATAATCTTGCGTAAAGCATTTCGTGGTAGTTATACTTGAAGTGCATTTACCATCTCCTGTGGTATTACATTCAACTGGAGTTGTTGTATTGCTTGCACTGCTTGGTGTAAATGTTCCTCTTAAGTTTAAATCTACAATTAAAAAAGTTAAATTCTGTGCAGCATTATTTGTTTCGTCTATATAGCCTAGACTCTGTCCTGTCCATTTCACCGTTCCTTGTGTCCCTTTGACTGTGTGTCCAAAAATTCCACCGGTTAATGTAAAACCTTGTTGTTGATCTAGCGCACCTTGGAATTGGTTGGAGTCGTATTGAAACTTCATAGTCAACGTTTCCCCAGTTTTAAAAACCAATTGGCTTAAGATAATTCTTCTAGATGTAGAAGTTCCTGTTGTTCCCGTTGTTGGAACCGCTCCCACCCCACCTGGAGTAGGCGTTGCTCCTGCCGTTGTCCCGGGCGTCGCAATACCACAGTTAGTCGTTAAGGATTTATCAATGTCACGAGTATTAAAATATGCCACTGAGCCTTCAGGACCAAGAAGAGAAGTGATTTCCGGAAATGCAAGCTTCGTCTTGTTCTCATCTTTGCTCTTGAGAGAAATATTTGTATTGCAAGATATGCTTGCAAGAATCAGTAATAATAGAATTATTTTATTCATAACTACCTTCTATCGTTTAGACATCGACTCGAACTTCAAGTAGTTTTTTATTTTCCAATCTTGTCATCCCCGAAATTTTCTGTCGGGGATGACAAAACCTATTTAACATAATGAATCGGATTTGCTTCTACCTTTTTAATACCGGCAAAGATTGCATTTCTAATTTCTTCGATGGAAAGAAGGTATTCCGGCTTCTTTCCTTTTTCCGCATAGATAGGAGGCAGTTGATTGAGAGCGTAAGCAAAAACATCTTGAACTGAAATTTGTTCCCAACCCCAAGCAGGATATTCTTGAATAATATTCTTTAGCTCGTTTCGAATATCTTCTTCCACGGAGTTTGCAACTTTACTCGTCCATTTCTCGATGTGAACTACATTTGATTGGCTCATAGGTTCCTCTATTTAGTTTTCTTCAAAGTCTTTTTTGGCTTCGAAACTACTTTCTTTGTTTTCTTTTTCTTCTCTTCTTCGAGATAACTGAGAAGTGCATCAGGTGTCATGAATAAATGAGTGTGATCTTTTCCAGTTCTAGAACAAGAAGACGCAGAGTAGTCTTTACATAGTTTCGGACGAGTTGGATAAATTCCACACTTTCCATCGCTTTGTAATTTTGTGCAGGGGGTAATAAAGAGTAAATTCCAGCCTTTGTCGTTATCAATATAAATCTGAACATTCTTGTGCAATAGATACCAAGTGTATAAGTCAATTTGATCTTTTGAGCGAGGCTTTTGAATATCAACAGAAACATACCTACAACAGCCTGTGCATTTACAACAAATCTCTGACTCGGTCATCTTATCTTCGTTTTCAAATTTTGGAAATACTAACGGAGTATCCCCTTTTGTTAATTCGAGCATTCTATTTTCCTTTTGGTTCTGTCCATTCAGGTTCAGATTGAATTTTTTTTAGCAAGTCAAGCATTTGTGAAACTGACTGCTCGGTAGTATAAGAAGGAGACTGTGCTGTAAGTTTTTCGACTTCTTTTAAAACCGGATAATAGGATTTATTTTTCAAATCGACTTTAGGGAAAAGCTTTATTTTCATGCGCAATCCATTTATTAAAAAAACATCTACTTGTGCGAAAGTCTCTGATGCAACAAGCTCCTTAGCTACAGCAAATCCTTCTCCGTCTGGCTCATCAGGAAAAAGTTCGGCTTTAAAGGATTGCAAGTAGGCAAATAGATTGGCTCCATCATTTGGATTCATTCTGAATTTTCCATTCACAACTTTATACCATTTACTGACTTGCACGCCATTTTTTACTTCAGGAATATTTTCAACCGTTAGGCGAATTCCATTTGCTTGAAATTGAATGCGAGCGATTTCAAATTCACCAAATCGTGTATAATATCTTTCTCTCAGTTCAAATGGAGAATTGGAAAATTTTTGAAAGATATGAGAGCCTGCGGTAAATAAGTCTTTGTCGCAAAGTAAATAGCGATACGACTTATCACGAGTTTCCTCTCCAAGATAAATTTTCTTTTCTATCTTTGAAGAGCTTTTTATTTCTAGAGAGGGAGAAGTCTCTGTTGAAATTTGAAATTTTTCAAGTAACTCTGGCTTGGCAGAATTGATTGACTTAGTAGTGAGCACAGACATTTCTGTAAAAAGATTTTTTACATTGTAATTTCCTTCATACAGATAAGGCTGCTTTGTATCGGTGTCAATTCCTTCAAGAGTAAAATGCGGCGCAGTCTTAAGTCCTGTTTCTATCTTTTTAAATACTATTTCAGAAGAAAAAAATTTTGAAAACTCTGAATTATTCTTAGGCGGAATATAACGAATCTCTTCTGGCTTGATTTTCCAGTAGCTTACATCCGTTAGCCCTTGTTCATGCCTTTCTTCTGATAGAAAGAATACAACGCCTAAAATAACAAAAGCTAAACCAATAAGTAAAATCTTTTTCATTTCTTACGCTTCCTTACAATCACATAGAACGAGAGTAAAGACACTACCAGCATTGGATACAGGAATAAACCAACTGACCAAATAATTATCTTTTGTGAATCTGAAATTGAAATAATCTCAAGCTCTTCTTTCTTTGGAATAATTTTTTCGGTAAGAGGAGATTGGTTGAGCCAGTTTACGCTATTGACTGCAAGGATAGTATTTAGATTGTATTGCAAATAACGGTTTGTAATCCAAGAAGTTCCCGAATAGATTACGATTCGAGCAGGATTTTCCGTCTTAGCAGGATTAGCCGCATCTTCCTTTGTAGAAAGAATTGTTCCGAGGATAAAACTATTTTGTTTTTCCTCTTTGTCTAGTTTGCCATTTTTATTCAAATCAGCAAATGCACTAAATCCTGATTCTAGAAGAGTCCAATTGGTTAAAGACGTGTTAGCCGTTGGCTTGGATTCAAAGTATCCATTTCCAAAAAACAAAACTCCTGTTTCTTTTTTAGTGAACAACTCTTCAATCGGATGAGCCTGAAATTTATTGGCGATAATTTCGGGTCTACCCTCAACTTGCCGCAGGTTCTCTTTCTTATATACAAGACCTGCTTTTTCAAGAAGCCAGGAAAAATCCTCTGTTCCTGCCGGATCTATCGTGATAAATAATTTTCCATTTCGCTCTATGTAAGAAAGAATAGTATTACGCGCTGTTTCGGAAAAGGCGAGAGTCGGTCCTGCAATAAAAAGAACCTCTGCATCATCCGGAATTTTTTCAGGCCAGCCCTCTGTAAAACCTAGCTCTTTGATTTGATAATTGTAAAAAGCGAGAACATTGGTTAGCTTTGTAATCTGTTCATCGGGCAAATTCTGAAAACCCGCTCCATAGCGTTCGCCATTAGACGCTGTAAAATAAATATTCTTTCGCGAAGTGGAAACATTGATAATACCCTGCACAAGTTTACGTTCAATGCTCTCTAAGTCTTTCTTTGTCTGAACAATTACACGCTCTTCTGTATACGGATTTGCACCCGAATCTGTGACAGCTTTAAGACTTCGAATCAAAATAATTCCATTCGAAACTTGCGGATAATCTGCCATTAACTCCTTTTCAACATCTGCATTTATAAACTTAACAGAAATAAAAGGACTAGCAGATTTTAATTGATCTAGAATAATTTCTACTTCGGGACGAATAAATCCAAGTGCAAAACTTTCCTCTCTAGTTCTATCATCCGATTCCAAAGGACGGGGGAAAAATGCTGTTACCTGTATTTCTTTTTTAACTTCTTTAAGAATTTGTCTAGATGTTGGGGAAAAAGAAAATTTACCAATAGCACTTAAATCAAAATTATAATTCTTTTGGACTGCAAAGTAATTTACAGCGACGAGTAAGGGGCTAATCCAGAGAAAACTATAAATCGTATTTTGTAGAATGGAATTCTTTTTTATTTTAAGATTGTGATATGCCTGAAAGGATTGGCGCGAGATTTCTAATAGAATTGTAAAAATTAAAAATGCTAGGGAGCTAAGAATGATTAAGATTAAAAGAAAATCTCTTACCTTGGGCAGAGAACTTGCTTGCTCGGCAATCCCCGCTTCCGTCGGAAAATCAAGATACTCCCGCAATTGATAGAGCAAAAATGAACTTAGCCCAATGCCTGAAACAAGAAAGCGCATTCTTCTTTGCGTATCCACTTCTTCTGTGCGAGACTGAATGAACCTATAAATCAAATCTGCCGAAACAAACAAGACTGCGATAATACTCCATAGAAATTTTCCAAAGGATGAAGTAAATGCGTCAGCCGAAATAAAATAAACAAAAAGGGAAACGAGAGAAATAAATGGAAAAAGTAAATTCAAATTCATTCTTATCCTACCCAACGTCTAGATTCAAGTGATTTGATTGTGAGATATAGAAATGTAAAAATTCCAGAAAAGAAAAATACAAATCCCGAAAGTGGAAGCACGCCTTTCGAAAATGCAATGAAGTGCGAAAAAATATGCAAATGAAATAAAATCGAGCGAGTCTTTGCTTGAAATAAATGTGAGAAAAATCCCAATACCCAGAGAGTCATTACGATTAATACTGCGATGAGTAGAGATAGCATTTGATTTTTTCCGAGGCTACTCCCGAACATCCCCACCGAATAGATGAAGCATCCTAAAAGAAAAACACCAGTGCTGCCCGTAAAGAAAATATAAAGTGGAGCCTTCCAGAAAGAATAGAGTAAAACTGGAAAGAGTCCATTGATGAAAACTGTTATGATAAAGCATACGAATGCGCCAAATAGGAATTTACCCACAACAATGTCCATATCAGAAATCGGAGAAGTGTAAAGTAATTCCATCGTGCCTTTGTTTTTTTCTTCTACTATACTTCCCATTGATAAGATCATCATAGAAATGATAATCGTTGACATGAAGCTAAAGAAGGTAATAACAGTTGCCTCTTCGTAATTATTACTTCCGTGAAAATTTGAAATCAAAACAAGAAGTGCGTTTAAGACAGCAGTTCCACCAAGAACGAGGGCAGCCATATAAGTATTAAAGAATAATTTACATTCTTTCAAAAAAATCCATTTGATATTTTGCATAATAAAATCTCCTAGATACGATCAATAAAAAATTGTTCGAGAGTTAGATCTTCTTTCTTCAATAGTTCTAACTTGAAATCTTTTGTATGTAATCCAAGTAGCAATTGATCTCGATAGGAATCGATGTCTGTAGGTTTTACCGAGAACAGATAATAGTCCTTATTCTCTTCGACTATCTTTACAATCGCCTCTTTCGAGATATTTTCAAGGAAGGATTGACAGGCTATTTTCGAACTGCTTCTAAGTCCAACATGGAGTTCAGAAATTTTCTGCATTTCATTTTCTAACTGAGTGCGAGAATAATCATAAACCAATTTTCCTTCATGCAAGAATAGAAACCTATCACATACCAAATATACTTCCGAGAGTATATGACTGGAGATAATGACTGTATGCTCCATTGATAGATTTTTTATTAGGTGGCGGATTTCTACGATTTGCCGCGGATCAAGTCCACTGATCGGCTCATCCATTATAACCACTTTAGGATTTCCTAATAGCGCCTGGGCAATACCAACTCTCTTTCTAAATCCTAAGGAGAGATGAGCTATGAAGGTATCTTTGACATCTATAAGATTTGTCGTCTCACATACACGTAGAATTTCAGAAGAAATATCTTGAACTCCCTTTATATGTGCGACAAATTCTAAATAGTCGCTAACGGTAAAGTCTTCGTAGAGTGGAGGGGTTTCAGGTAAATAGCCAACTTTTCGCTTAATTTCAAGAGGCTCCGTAAATGAATTCAATTCATCTATCCATACCTCGCCTTCATTTGGAATTAAAAATCCACTCAGAATTCGAATCGTGGTAGTTTTACCGGATCCATTTAAACCCAATAGACCAACGACCTCGCCCTTATTGATTTGAAAATTTAAACCGCTAATGGCAACCTTTTCAGAATAATATTTTGTTAGATTTTGAACTTTAATCATAGACTTAGTTGAAACATAACTCAAAAAGCCTTTCTGTTCTCAAGTAAAATTTTTTGTAAATTAGTGGCTAACTTGATATATACTTCAAATACGCCATTACAAAATCATCCAAATCCCCATCCATGACTGGTTGCACATTTCCTGTTTCCTGATCTGTGCGATGGTCTTTGATTAGATTGTAAGGATGAAATACATAACTACGAATTTGCGAGCCCCATGCGATGTCTTTTTTCTCACCGGATTTTTTTTGGCTTTCTTCTTCGGACTTTTTCTTTTCTAGTTCGTAAAGTTTTGCTTTTAGCATTTTCATTGCAGTAGCACGGTTTTTGATTTGCGATCTTTCGTTCTGACATTGGACAACAATTCCAGTTGGAATATGCGTCATGCGAACGGCTGAGTCTGTTTTATTGACGTGCTGACCACCTGCTCCTGAAGAGCGGTAAGTATCGATTCGCAAATCTTTATCTTCTACAACAATGTCAATATCGTCTTGTAATTCAGGAGAAACGTGCACGGAGGCAAACGATGTATGCCGACGCTTATTGGCATCAAAGGGAGAAATTCGCACAAGTCTATGAATTCCATTTTCCCCTTTTAAATATCCAAAGGTGTATTCTCCTTGCACATGTAGGGTAACATTCTTTATCCCCGCCCCTTCTCCTTCTTGATAGTCAATCATATCTACACGGTAGCCTTTCTTTTCGAAATAGCGACTATACATACGAAATAAGATTTCTGCCCAATCTTGACTTTCTGTTCCACCAGCACCCGGATGGATATTAAAGAACGCATTATTGCCGTCATCCTCTCCACTAAGCGACCCTAAGAGTTCTAGCTTTGTAAACTCTTCAAAGAGTCGCGCATAATCTTCATTCAACGCTACAAGAGAAGCTTCGTCCGAAGACTCTTCTAAAGTCATTTCAATCAAGTCTGGAAAATCTAAAATTTCTTGTCTAATCGCGAGCCATGGGTTTAACTTTTTTTCTAAAACATTTTGCAGTTTAGATATTTCCTGTGCCTTATCGGCATTATCCCAAAACTTTGGCTCTTTCGCTTGCTCTTTATAAGAGGCTACACGATCGTAGTCGGTCTGAAGATTTAATGATTTCCATCGAGAATTAAAATTCTCTTGGAGTTCTTTACTGAGTTTAATAAGTTCTTTAGCTGGCTTTATATCCATAGATAGACCTGCGATGTAAAAATAAAAAAGGCATCCCAAGGAAATAGTTTCCTCAAAATGCCTTCTGTGCTTGATTGGAATTTAATTCAGGACTGGTAGAAAATTTCTATTAAATTATTGTCTGGATCTTTGAATACGAGAGATTCGCCTTTACCGGCACTCTCAGGACCTTTTACGATCTTGATTCCTTTTTCTTCAATTTCAGAAATCGCCTCGGTAAAATCATCCACATCCATAACAAAGCTAAGAACAGGAGTTACACTTCCGCTCAACTGATTTTCTACTTTATCAACCTGAACTAACTTAACCTTAATCGGATCGAGAGTCATGATTGTAAATTTTGAATTGGAGTCGTCTAGGACTTCAAAATCAAATAAATCAGAATAAAATTTTGCTGAAGCTGATAAATTTGTTACAGCTATGCTTACGTGGTCAATACCTTCTACTATTATCATTCCATAAACCTATAATCTTTTTTACCAGTTTGGCTGAAAAAGGCATGCTGTCCATTGAAAAATATTTCCCTCTCACAAATAAGTAACCCAATCGGAACCAACACTCATAACAGCCAATCGAATGCTTCCCGAAATCGGTTTAATTTTTATGTCCTCTTGCATTGCCTGTGCAGTTATAAGGAAGGTATTACCTGTTTGCAATTTTTCAGAATCAATTTCACACTCACCAGAAATCATATAAATAATCTGGAAAACTTTTTCTTTTGAGGAAGGAGGAATGTTTATTTCTTTCGAAAATTCTAAAAGTTCTAAACGAAATTTATCATTCGCTGCGAGAACCTTTCGATCTCCATTTTCCCAAGATATACTTTCAGGTTGAATGATTTCTTCACCGGAAGATTTTTTAAAATTCAAAACATCTAAAGCTTTTTCCAAATGAAGCTTTCTCGGTTTTCCATCATCACCTAACCGTCCGTAATCGTAAACACGGTAGGTTGAATCAGAGGATTGCTGGACTTCTAAAAGTAAATTTCCCCCACCAATAGCGTGAACTGTTCCAGGATTAATCATGAATGCATCCCCTGCTTTCGCTTTTACAGATTGAAGACAGGATTCCGCCTGGTTACTCTCGATTAGCTTCGCATAAAGGTGACGATCCAAGGCTTCACAAAACCCGCAAACAATTTCAGCACCTGGATCTGTTCCGAGAATAAACCAAGCTTCTTTTTTGCCCGAGCTTTCGGGATCTTTTTTAGATGCATACTCATTGTCTGGATGAACTTGAACGGATAATTTGTCTTTTGCGTCAATGATTTTAACTAATAAAGGAAAGTCTTCTTCGGGTTTAAACACATCGCCTAGTATTTCTTTTGTATAAGATTTATACACTTCTCGAAAAGTTTTTCCTTTTAAATTTCCATTTTCGATAATAGACAAATCATTCCCATAATCAGACACTTCCCATGATTCGCCTATATTTCCATCTGGAATATTTCTTCCAAGGATAGTCTCGAGTTTGCGCCCGCCCCAAATTTTGTCTTTGTAAATTGGTTTAAACTTAAGTATACGTTGCATTGTTTTTGAATTATAGAAATCTACTTCTTGCTTTTTTCTTCTTTAGCGGGGAGTGCTCCACTAGGATTTAATTCAACATGAACTTCCGTTTTATTTTTCACCGGTTTATACATGGAGCCTGTCGCATAATCAATAATTATCCCTGGCCAGCCTGTGAATAAACTCAACCAGAACCATCGATTGATTCCTCTCTCTAAAACAATGTAATTATCATCGTATCCCTTGGTTTCAAATTTTAAGACAGTGTCTCTTCTCATATTTACATCAATTTTACAGGGAGTTTTGTATTTTCCTATAACCAGCAAAGCATCCTGTGCAGTTACATCTGCATTGCTTGGATTTGAAGTGACTGTATAGGTATAGCTGTTATCGCTAAACATCGTTGCACAGTTCACAAAGAATAAGATCGAAATTAAATAAATAATTGTGATTAGGTTTTTAGTCATCATAAGTATATTATCATCCTTTATAAAATTTGAGTCAAACTTTTTTCCGTTTTTGAAGGCTTGCCTACTCCGGAATTTGCATTTCTACAATCAGCGGCAAATGATCTGAAATCGCAGCCGTATCTTTTTGTCTTACAACATAGGACTTTGTCAGGATTCCATTCGAATGAAAAATATAATCAATGGTTCTATCCGCTTTTCCTTTTGCATCTGGATCGTTGGCAATATGTGTATAATAAAGCTCTTTGTCTTTGCCTACCATTGCTTCGAGAGGAACAGCTGACTTGAATGAATCAAATAGAACTCCAATTTCAGATTTTGGTGCGTAAAACTCTTGATGGGTTTTCATAAGTGTAGACAAATCAAAATTAGGCGGAAGTAAATTAAAATCACCTCCAATAAACCATTCTACTTTCTCAGAATTTCTTTTGTTGAAAAGATTTTTTAAATATTCGACTTGTCTTTGCATAGTATCAGAGCCATGAGCAAATGCATCTAGATGAGTATTCATAGCAGAGATATATTTAGAATTTGAAATAGGCATTTTAGATTCTAGGACTGCTCTCTTTAAACCAAATTGTTTTGTAATTGGATCTGCGGGGATAATGGCTAATGCATGACGAACTGCGGATTCAATTTTATATTTGCTTATAGTAGATACTTTCAATCCAGTAGAGCCTTTTACTCTAGCATGTGGAAGATATTTATTTCGCCAATAAAAAGCAGAGGCACTACAAGAATATTCTTCCGGCAAAAGTTTCATCAATTCCACGAGCTGATCTTGGTTATCCGTTCTCTTTGCATCTTCATCCATTTCTTGTAATAGAATCACATCAGGACTTTCATCCTTAATCACCCGTGCAACTTCTTTAAGAGTAGTTAAAATTTCACTCGCTTCCGGTCTTTCATGTGGTCCGTCCCCTTTGGGAACATCAAAGAAAAAAACATATTTCTTTCCTGCCATGAATTGCACATTCCAATTAAGAACTTTCAATTTTTGTCCAGGCTTAAGTATTGGCGGATTTGCCTTGCAGGTTACTTTTTCTTCCTGTAAATCAGAAGGATGATACGTTAAACCATAAACGAGAGCAGAAATCCCGACGACTCCTGCGATTAGAATCACAAATAGACTGAGCAAAATTTTCTTTAATATTTTCATTTAATTCCTCATGTAAAACTCAAATTTTAGGATTGTAACATTTTTGTAAAGGCTGATTTAGTTTTATCATCGGTATCTACTGAGTTTGTTTTGCTTCAGTGTCGGCGCCATTTGTTAGTTTATCGAACCATGGCAATCCTTTGGGCATTGAGTAAAAGACATTGACAATTCTAGTTTGTGCAACTATGTTGCACAAATAGAGAAATAAAAACAGAATGTTAACCAGTCTCAGAAAGAATTTTTCCAATTTAGAATCCATTAGCGCTGTAGGAATGTTTTTATCCCTTGCTTGCGCAATACACTGTATGGCGTTTCCCCTTATCATTCTAATTGCTCCCCTGGCTGGAGTTGCTTTTTTTGAAAATGAGATGCTTGAACACCTTTCCATTTTGACTTCCGTAATTATTGGGGCATACACCCTGTTTACCGGTTACAAAAACCACAAAAACTTTCATTTGATTGCATTTTTCTTCCTGGCAATCCTAGTTTTAATAGTAGGTATTTTTATTCCTATCACATTTAAACCCTGGGCAGATGCTCTCGGTGCTTTCTTAATTGCATCTGTATTATTCTGGAACTTGCGGCTAATGCATGTTCACCAACAGAGTTGTAAACACTGATTACTCCTCAATCAAAAATATCTTCGCAAATTCTTTTTCTCTTCCGCCTTCTGGAATTAATCCAGCAAGATATTTAGCACGCTCCATATCTTTCATTCTAAAATAGCAATGAGCTAGATTGACTAGATTTCGAATATGACCTGGTTCTCTTAGTCGAACTCGCTCTCCTGCCTTTATTGCTTCTTTGAAATTTTTTACTTTTTTATAAGCGTAAGATAAAAGAAAAATAGATTCTGTATCGGAGGGACTCAGTGTTAGGTGATCTTCTGCGATTAAGACTGCTTCGCTAAATTTCTTTGCCTGGATGAGGGATTTTATTTTTTCTCGTGCTGAATCGTTTTCAATGATTACTTCATGGTTTGAAAATTTAATACTCATGAGCGACAAATCATCTGTAATCTCTCCTTTTTTATAAAGGATATCTACAATAGAATGAATATCTCCTTCTGATTGTTCAACGGTTCCGAGAAAAAGAGTATGGTCATAATTTAGATTTTTCTCGCCTGTTTTTTCATCGAGTAGAATAATGTCATCGCGCCCATCAGAGCCATTGATTACAATGTCGCCGTCTTTCATCTGAAATATTTTTACATAAATATAGCTCTGTGCAATTTCAGTTCCCAATTTTCTAAATATAAAATCTTCATCTATAAAGCTTGCTTTTCCGTCCCGATAGATGATACTCACGGGATGCTCTGCATTGATAAAATACATAAGACCTGTTCTGTTATCTATTAGCCCCATTACGATAGAAACTAACATAGAGCCTTGAAAGCTTTCGAATACTTTGTGTAATTCGATAAAAGAATTCTTAAGCCACTTTTCTGGATATTCATCTTGCACAACTTTACTGAGTCGTGTTCTTTCTAGAATAGAATCAAATACCGAGCCCATCACAAGAGCACCGCCCGCGCCTTGCATGGATTTACCCATTGCATCTGCGTTGAAGAAAACAGTCATATTCCGCCCGCGTAGAATTAAACTCTCAGCACGACAAAGATCTCCTCCTAAATCAGAGACTTTGTTTTTAAACTCAAAAGTCTTTTTTTGTTTTACAATAAAGTCAATAGATACCTGGTTCTTTTCAGCATGGTTCTTACCCAGTGGTTTAATTAGAAGAGATGTTAAAAAATAATCTCCGTCTTGTGACATTTTTAATTTCTTCACATTCTCCAAACTAAGACTGAGTTCTTCTGTCCGAAGAGCAACTTTCTTTTCTAAGTTTTCATTTAGCTCTTCTACTTCTTCTTGGAGTCGAACCGATTTGTTAGCGAGGATAATGGCTAAACTTGAAATAAAAAAGAAAAAAGCATATCCCATAATTTTAGGAAAAATAAAAACACCTCTCGTGCTTAATGTATCTACGACAAGTGCGCAAAAAATAACAGCAACTCCAGAGAAAATAAAAACTGCATCTATATTTTTTTCTCTCATTCGAACTATCAAAAAATAGAAAATGAAAATCATATATACAATCCATATTGGCTGAACGATTGTAGTATTGATAAAATTATAGTGTCGAATATTAGTTATAACTACTTCATAAATAAAAATTGAAAATAAAATTCCATCTGCTATTTTCTGAGGGATATTCCATTTAAATTTGAATAATTGCCTTATAAAATGTGCAAATATTGGAACTACAGCGACTATTACCATGTATTCACATTTCTTAATCATAGCAAAATCAAAATGAAACTCATTGCGTAATTGATTTCGCATTATTTGATAGAGCACGAGCATAATAGTGAATACACCAAAAAAAAGATTTTCCTTCTCTTTTCTTCTTCTCGCAAATAAAAATAAATAATAAATCCCAACAACAAGGTAAATCATCAGCAGAACAAGTTTTACGTATTCGAAGTTGATAAAGCTCTTCTCTACCATTCGTGTTGGACCAATTTCTGTTTTGTCTTGCTCTATGCCCATTGAACCGAGAAAGTATTCTTCTACTTCGATTAATAGTATATTTTCAGCACCTTTGCGAAGTAGATTATCTGGAATCTCATAAATTCTAACCTTGTCATAGCCAGATGGATAATTCTGACCGAACTCTCCAGTCGCACCGATCAAAATCCCATTGAAATAAGTTCTATCTCTATCGCTTATCGTTCCAAGACGAATCGAAACGGAATTAGTATTAATCGTTGGTGGAAAAATAAAAGTTTTAGCAATCCAAATTTTATGGAGTTCTGGCTTATTATAATTAGCCTTAACAAATCGAGAGGGAATGGTATGCGCAATCCATTCGATTTTATTTTCCCCTTTCTCTAAAAAATTACGGCTAAATTCATCTGGATTCAAATCTTCCGTTGAAACAAACCAATTTGAATTTTTACTGCTATCTAAATTAGTGATTTCTTCTAAGGAACTAATAACTTGTGGAATAAATTTCTTTTCCGCTTGAGAGTGTATTTGCGTGAAAAAGGAAAAGATAAGAAGAAATTGAATCATTTGTCTCATATTTTTTTGCCTCAGATTTCAGGAAAATAAGAATCCATAGAATTTAAGTAAGTTTGCAAATTTTTCTAATTTGGTCAAATGCTAAATTAAACTTTTAAAGAAAATATCCATTTTATTAGGTTTGTGTAAAATCTATGTCTCCCTTTAGTGCTTTAAATCTCGAATCATTTTATATTTTTCCCAGAATTCATCATTCGGGACTAGACCAATTTCATCTTTTGAATATTTCGGTTTTATTCGAAGCAAGTAATACATCATTACTTTTCCTTTATTTTTGGCATCTATCTCGCCACGATATTCGCATTCAAAAAAATCTTTCACTAGTTCATACGTCGCATAAGAGATATTAACCTTTCCGGGTGTTCCACTTGATTCCATACGGCTTGCGGTATTAACAGTATCGCCCCAGACATCATATGCAAATTTCTTTTCGCCTACCACCCCTGCCATCACAGGACCAGAGTGAATACCAAGGCGTAACTCCCAGTAAGGTATATTCATTGCTTGTTTTATTTCTTTCATCTGACGCATGAAGCTTTGAATTTCTGCGGCAGCGAGACAAGAATCGATTGCATGAGTTGCGTTTACTTTTGGTATGCCTCCAGCACACATATAGGCATCCCCGATCGTCTTTAATTTTTCTAGATTATTTCTCCCTGTTATCTTATCAAACTGAGAAAAACAGCCATCCAATTCTTTGATAAGTTCCTGCGGAGTTAAATGTTCTGCAATCATTGTAAATCCTTTAAAGTCTGTGAACATGATACTCGTTTGCTCGAAGAGCACAGGTGTGACACTTCCTTTTTCTTTTAGCTCTTCCGCAACTTCTTCAGGAAGGATATTCAGTAGTAACTTATCAGATTTTTTACGCTCTACCTTTGCTTCTTCTGTAGCTTCTTGCGAAACTTTATATAGATTCGCATTCTGTATCGAGCCAGCGACTTGACCGGAAATTTTTTCTAATTTTTTTTGTTCTTCTTTCGAAATTTCAGTAACGTCTCTAGCTTTATGAAGGCATAAAATTCCAATTGCTTCTTTGTATATCAGTAGAGGTATTTCAAAGAAATAACGAAAGTCAGCTTTTTCTACTAAGTCATGATCAATCGACCCAAAAATTGGATTTGCATTTAAAGGCAGATAAATAGTTTTTTGAAGGCTATAAGTAATATATAAACTACCCGAATCTTCCGTAAATGGAATTCGAATGTTTTGAAAATAGGATATTGATTCCGGTGATAAGGTATTCGAGAAAACACAACCGTTGTAAAATTCTTTTTTTTCGAAATCTACTAGCCATAAAAAATAATCTGTATAATTGTATTTAACTTCTAAATAAGAAATCAAATAAGTCATTACGCCAGTTAGACTACTTACTGAATTTAGATCACGAATGAGTTCATTGATTTCCTCTACTTCGGATTTTGCTTCCGCCAATTCCTGTGTGCGCTCTTCTACTTTATGTTCTAGATTGAGGTTATACTCTATTAGTTGCTCAGTTTTTTCTTTTAGTTTAATATGAACGCCCACGCGGGAGAGTAATTCTTCTTTTGAAAATGGTTTTACAATATAATCATTTCCCTCTGCATTGAAGCCTGCCATTAAATCACTGGATCTATTTTTAGCAGTTAAAAATAAAACAGGAAGTTCATTCATATCATATTTTTCTCGGATTTTTTGACTTACTTCAAAACCAGTCATCATCGGCATCATTACATCTAAAAGAACAATATCGGGTTTCTCATGTTCTAATGCAGCTAACGCTTCTTTGCCGTTATTTGCCGTAGTTACCCTGTAACCTCTAAGAGAAAAATGATTTGATATAACTTGTAAGTTGATTGGCTCATCGTCTACAACTAAAATATGATTTGCGCTACTCAGATTTAGATGATTCAAAATAGGATCAGGGTTTTCTAAATTCACATGTATAATTTCTGGTTGATTATCTTCCACAGTAGAAATTAGTTCTGTGACTCCACTCTCTTCATTTTCTTGCGGCTTCTCATTAGTAACCGGCAAAGTAAATATAAATTTAGAGCCCTTTCCAAGTTCTGATTCTGCAAATATCTTCCCACCCTGTAATTCTAAAAGTTGTTTTGTAACAGATAATCCTAGTCCAGTGCCACCATATTCTCTTGTATTAGAAGTATCTACTTGTTCAAAAGATTCGAATATAGTTTCCAATTTATCCGCGGGGATACCGATTCCTGTGTCAATGATAGAAATTCGAATCAATGGAATCGATTCGGTGGTCGGCAAATTCAAATCAGCCGCAATAGTTACTGTTCCTTCCTGTGTGAATTTAACAGCATTTCCAATGAGGTTATAGAGGATTTGCTGCAAGCGGTTTTCATCTGCTAGAACCGCCGGAGTGTCTTCAGAAATATTATTGATTAGTTTTAGATTTTTGTTTTTAATTAGGGGTTCTGATAATCTTAGAATAAGATTCGTGACGGAATGAATATCTACTGGTTTTAAATGGATATGCAACTCTTTATGCTTTAACTTAGAAAAATCTAGAATATCATTTACTAAGGATGCTAGCCGTTTGCCGCTCGAAATAATCAGACTTAAATTCTGGACTCCAGATTTTGACATTTGTCCCGAAACTCCATCTAGAAGTGATTCGGCAATTCCAATAATACCATTCAAAGGAGTTCTAAGCTCATGAGAAGTGTTTGAAAGAAAATCATTCTTTAATTCATCTGTCTTTTTTAAAGCAATTGCCATTTTATTAAAATCATCAGCAAGTTCTCCGATCTCATCTTTACTACTAATATATATCTGATGATCTAAATTGCCTGTTCGAATTGTTTCGACTCCTGCCTTTAGAACTTGGAGCGGCTTTGTGAAATAATTGGAAATAAAAAAAGTAAATACGATAGATATTAAAATAATAATTATACTATAAATTATAATTTGCCTTTGAATATTGTCTACATGATGAAATAATACTCGCTTGTCAAAATCGAATATGGCTGCGCCAATTCTCATTTGCCCCTCTTCATGTTCAATGAATATGGGATAAGTAAAACGCAATAGAAAAGTATTTTCAGATTTTATTTCTCGATAACTTAATTTGGTAATTTCTCTAATGTAATCAATTTCTGATTGAGAAATTTTCTTTCCTTTATTGCTATCAATTGTGCCTTCCACATATACGCCATCTACATTTATAATGTCGATACTTTTTAAACCTCGAATTGAATCCGTATCCATACCATGAATTACGCGATCAGTTCCTTCATAGGTTGAATTCATAAACAATTCTTCTTTTGCCACGTTGGAAATAATTTCAGATAAGCTTTCGCATAACGCATAAGCATTTTCTACAATAATCTTTTGACTCGTTACAATTGCTAACCAAGCTAACGGAAGCAGTGTCACGACAAGCATGAGAAAGATAATTAATACCAGTTTATATCTTATTTTCATTTTAACAATTCACAACCTGCAAGTTTTTCTTTTCTGCATCTTATTAGTTTTTCATAAGACTCTTTTTTTATTTTGGAAAGTCTTAGATATTCTGTTGCTACTTTATTATCTGGATCTAACAAAAGAACATTGTCAAAAATTTCTATAGACCGTGGATACTTTCTTGTATTATAGGCAGACAATCCTTCCTGAATAAAACTGTTCGTCTTACTATTTTCAATTCTTCTCAGAGCGGCTAATTCTTCTTTTGCTTTCGTGTTCGCTGAATAGACTTTCACAGCCTCCAAGTATTTTCGAATAGCATTAAATAAATCTCCTTTCTTATAGGAATTATTTGCTTGTGTCCTTATTTCTTCACTGTCCGAAAGAATTGCATTCTTATGCTTCTCTCGTATCTCTTCGTTTTCTGGATAGATTTGTAGAATCTTTCCGTAATACTCGGAGGCTTTTCTGTATTCCTTTTTATTGAAGGCATTCTCTGCCAAAGAATTTATTTTTTCAAATTCATCTTTGTTTAGAATATATCGAATTTTCCTTTGATAATATATTGCAGTTTCATTGGTTGGCTCTGACTTTAAAAAGTTTTGAAAACGCATTACTCGCGGATTGATACAAGCCTTTATAATATAAATCAATTCCAAGACTCAACAGTTTATCAGACTCTACTTTATTCAAGACCGTCTGTGGAATTTGTATGCCAGATGATTTTGCATATTCCTGATTTAGATAAAGCCTTCGACTTTCAGGAACTGATACAGGACCTATATGACATTTTGTTTTTTTAGTTAGAAGGTCACTTCCCAATTTTCCTGTTTGCTCTCCTACGCTCGTATAGTCGGGGATAATGGCAAATGTCGCTCCAATATCAACTAACGCAGGATAATATGTCATGAGTATAATCCCATTTTTTTTACAATACTCGGATATGGCAGAAAAATTTTCTTCTCCATAGATGGGATCAGGAACAAGTAAAAATGCATCCGAGCCAGCTACTAAATTTGCGAATGTTTCCGCAAACTCTTCATTAGACCCAACGGAGGAAGAGTTTAAAATTAACTCCTGGTAAATATCTTCGTATTCCGCTTCTTGTATCATATACTTTGCCTCGCTGATACTGTAAATGGAATATACCTTCTTTGCGTTTGGTTTTATTTCTTTGAGTGTTTTAAAATATTCTTTGACAGGGATTTCGAGGTCGTATCCGCAAAGATTTTCTTTTTTAGTGAATAAGGTTCTAGAAGAATTTACAAAGGAAAAAAGAATCGGTGTATCCTTTAACTCTGCAATCGCAGCATTCGTAGCCTCTTTCCCAAATGTAACGATGAATGGTTTTTTAGATTTTTCATACTCTTCAAAGAAATTATTTTCCTCTGATTCTTTTGATTGAATATCTTGTAAGAAAACAACTTTTGATTTACCTTTGAATGATGATTGAAATCCAGTAATCCCTTTCATGTAGAGAGCATTCGTAGAAGAAACAAGTATTATTATTTCTTCATTCTCGTTTGGAAATATACTTATAGAAAAAAATAGAATTAGGATTACAACGAGGCAAATACTTAGTAAACGCTGTTTCTGTTTAGGGAAAAAAGTTGGATTATGAATGTTATTTCTAGTATACTTCATTTTATTTCCCGATCAAAATGTTAGTGTCAAATTAATAAGGAAATATCTACCGGGTTGCGGTAAAATTGAATTTCGATAATCCGCCGATCTTTCCCAAAACATGTTTCCACCACCGGCATACTCTACTCCGGGTTGTAAGTAAAAATGATTTAACATATTTAAAACTTTAAAGGTAAGAAATCCATAGCTTTCAAAGTTTACGGTAAATGCACCATTCAAAAGAAAATAGGGATCTACTTTAATACCTTGGTTCCGTAGCGGATTCGTCGAATATAACCCTCGCTGTCCAATATAATTTCCTCTGAGGTTAATATTGAATCGCCCGAAGAGTGGTAAATTAAATCCAACGTTGAATTTATTCTTAGCAATGTCTCCTGTATGATAATACTTTCTAGTTCTTGGAAGAGGCGTTTGTGTATCTGGATAAATTAAATTATCGTAAATGCTTTCATATTGTCCAAACATGGTAGTTCCATTCTGAAAAGTTCCAGTCTCCCGATTGAATGTCGTGCTGCTTAGAGATTCTGTGAACGTATAATTAAAGAATAAAGAAATTTTATCGGAGGTAGGGATGGGGTTTTTCAGATAGTAATTGATTTTCCATTCCGCACCATAAATTCTTTTTCCAAATATACTTTGTGTATTGAGTTCAATGACTCTGTCATATCTGCTATAATAAGTATTGATTTCATTGAAGAAATTTTTCCCCTGTAAAATCCATATAATTTCACTAGATCTGATTTTTTCTGGTCTCAAATATGGGTTAGGTGCAGCGCCTAACGACACTCCACCGTCTCCGTAGATTTGAGCCATAGTTGGTTCTTGAAAAGCTTCCCCGTAAACCAATTTCAATGATTGCATTCGAGTGTATTTGTAAATTGCGGATACTCTCGGATTAACCGTGCCTCCATAAATTGAATTTTGATCTTTTCGAATCCCTGCGCTGAATCTAAACTTATCTAAATCGGCAATTGCCTGTGTATATCCACCTAAGTCCTCGATGGATGTAGTGTTCAAAGGATTCTGTTTTTCGGATGGCATAGGGGCTATTGGTAATTCTTTACTTGTTGAAGATACTACAGAGTAGCCGTTGGGATATTTATCTGGATCGTTTGGAAGAGAGGAACTAAACACATTGTAATAACCAGCAGTGTCAAATTGTTTGCTTAACAATCTACTTGTTAGATTTACTCCACTGTTGAATTTAAGATTTCGAGTAACCTGAAATTCAAAAAGTTGACTGACTCCGGTAGCCTTATTAATAGAAGACCAATTTGTATTGCTGACTAAACTGTCATCTCCATTTGGGTAGGATTCCGTCCAATCTCCTTGTATATTGTGGTATCGATTGTAGACTTGTGTGAAGCTTCTAAATTTATTTGCAAAAACTTTTTCATATTCCGCGTAATAGGTCTTAGCGTCATAACCCCAAGAAGAATTGTTTTGAACTTGATCACCAGTATACGTTGCCCCAAAACCTTCTTTTGTATTATAAAAAATAATTCCTAGTTTAAGACCTTTATACATGATACTTCCAAGCAAACCATTGTCTAAAGTTGGATCATGGTATTTTCCAAATTTTTTTCCATTGGCTGAATAATCTAAAACAGGACCCCAGTTGGCTGGATTGCTATAAAAGTAGTTATTGGTATAACTATCAAATTTTCTTTGAGATAAATCAGGCTCTTTACTTTTAAAATATCGTAATGATGCGGCATAACTAAGTTCGCCTGCTTTTCCAGTCACTGTAGCGTCTATCGCATTTGTATCAAAGCTACCGTTTTGCAATGAAATAGTCGTATTCGTTCCATCTTTTTTTAATTCAGAACCATTTTTTGTTATGATATTAATAATACCTTGAGAAGCGTTAGGTCCATAGACAACGGAAGAAGGACCGTAGAGGACTTCGATTTTTTTTATACCTGTAATTGGAAACTGTCGTGACAAAACAATATGCTGATACCAAAGTTCGTTTTGGGGTTTACTATCAATCAAGAATAGTATTCGTTGCCCGCCGGAAGTTCTATATCCTCGCATATACGGCTTTACATATGTTGAGCCATTTGTATCAATCACATCAAATCCTGGCAGGTCATTAATGATTTCGGGTAAGCTGGTGTAGCCTCTACTTCTAATTTCTTCTTCTGTGATAACCATAATAGTTGCCGGTGCATCGAAGATACTTTCTTTACTTCGGGAAGCGGTTTCTACTTCTTTGCCTGCCATGATGTCGAAAGTATCTTTCTTAATTATCTCCTTTCCTGATTCAGGAAGTCGGAATTGTAATTTTTTAGAGAGAGGTTGATTGATAAGGTTGTCATTAATTCCCTGATGTTGGACTTTCTTTTCAGGGTTAAGCCTCAGTTGAATAGAAAGTTTTTTAGAGACCTCTTGGATTCTATTTGTGTCTAATTTTTCAATTTCAATCGGATCATATTCTATATTGGAACCAGATTCGTAATCGAAGGATGCACTGTTTGCATCAATGATAACACCTTTTTCAATCGAATACAATTGGGTAAAAATATCTAAGGGCAGCTTGTTGGTTTTTCGATAGTATCCTCCAATATGTATTGTTGCCCCAAGACTTTTAGCTTCTTTTAAAGATTCATCCAAACTACCTTTTAATACTCTTACCTCAATATTGTCTTTTTCTAATTCAGAACGAACTTCTTGTAGTAGTCTATCCTCTAACGTTGGGTTTCTTTCCGATTCAAATGGTTCAAAGTTTGATATAGTAATTATTTCTTTTGAAAAAATGGAAAATGAAAAGAAAAATAAAAAGCCTATGAATTTAAAATCTCTTCTCATAAAAAAAAATCTCTCTTAGATTTAGTATTCAGGATAACAAATAGTAAAATGAATATAATTTATTCACCCCACTCAAGGTAAATAATCGTTGCCTCATAAATCTAGGGTAGGCTTTGCGCCTAACGTCTGTTTTAATACTGTAAGCAATGAGCATTACTGTTAAAAAACACTGAAAGCGAAATATAAACTTTAAAGCAATCTTTTTTTTAAAATGATTCTCAAATTAATTATCTGATACTCTATTCAGTCTTATTTGATGAAATCTCGAACGATAGCCGACATAGTAACGTAGTAAATTTATCTAGAATTCACAATGGTTATTATTAATGCGACTTTGTCAAATCGCGATTGAAATAAAGATTTTACACACTAAAGGATTTAAAATATTGTTCGTGTGGATTTCATACTTAACGAGCGTTCCGATTTATTTAGAGGGTATATAGATTCTTTCGATTCATTATGGGTAAGGAAAGAGCAAAAAGAATATTTTGAGAAGACCCTAAAAGGTTTTAGTTCAGAAATAAAGCGTAAAAAATATTGAAAAAATTTCCGAAAAGATAATCGAACAGGATTATCAAAAACCTTCACCATTTCATGACGACTTCTCCTTGGGACAAAAAGGAGATGAATGAAATTCGGATTAATTTTATGCGAGAGCATAGTGACTCTTATCCAACAAAGAAAGCAATACTGGTAATTGATGATTCGGGGGTTGTAAAAAGAGGTAGCTCGACAGAAGGCGCAGGCTACCAATATATTGGTCAAGTTGGAAAAGTGGCTAACGGCAACGTATTCGTAACCTCACATCTAGTGAGTGAGTTTAAGCATTTACCTTTAGACATAAAAGCTTTTATTCCAGAAGATAAAACTAAAACAAAAGAAGAGCAAGAATTTGCGACAAAGATAGAGATTGCAATTTCCTTAATTGAAGAAGCTATTAGACGAGGTGTCAAATTTGAGTTTGTTGTTGCTGATGCATGGTATGGTTCTAGCCCTAATTTTACTGACTATTTAGAGGCTAAAGGCTTAAAGTATATCGTAGCCATTAAGAGTAATCGAAATATATTTTACAAATTTCCTAATGATTTAAAAAGCAGTGAGCACAAGATAAGTGAGTTAGTTACATATCGAACGACCCTAGGGAGTGAGATGTCTAAACCTGTAAATAAAAGTATCACATATATCTAGCGTATGACGCATTTCGACCCTTGGATATTCAATTATCTGATGGCTCGATTAAGAAAATTTTTTTGTTCGGATGGATTTGAAAGTAAAAGGATTAAGCGGAAAAAGAAGAGTGATAATTGAAACTGATAGAATTGGTGATTGGGAAAATGCGGAAGTAAGTTATTTTATTTCCAATGCCACTGAATTGCGCGATAACACTGTTATCCACTACTATCACAGAAGAAATTGGATCGAAGTTTTTTATCGAGAGGTCAAAGACTTTTTAGGGGCTGATGAATATCAAGTAAGAAGCATAGATAGAATTCTTCGACATTGGACGTTATGCATTGTTACCTACAGTATGATGCAATGGCTACAGCACGGAAAAGCAATCAAAGAATTCGAAAAAAAAAAAAAAACGACTGACTTTCGGTGACGTTCAAACCGTATGCAGAATATATTTAGAAAAACGAATAATTGAACTCGCTACTTTAGATCCTACTATATTTCTAAAACATCTTGATGGAATTTTAGTAGCCCCCTAAAATGACAAAGTAGCATTAAAAAGAGTTGTTACCTAAGAGCCACATAGAAGGAACGTAAAAGCCACACTTCATTGCCCTTACTAGGCTTGATGTGAAGGTGCTTTTATTCTAGAATCATCTTCAAGGGCTTCCGATTGCCCTAAGCCCAAGATAGGAGCCCTTCTTGACCCATATTGTGATATCATTATCTTATTGAATGGCTTAGAAAGCATAATGACTGTCTCTGCTTTTGTTTGTTTTTGTATTTTCTACTGCAATTTCCAGTACAAGATAAAAAATTTCTTGAATTTGTTTCGAGTGATAAAATGATGTTAAACTAGTCCGGAGAATGAATGCATAAAAAGCCAAATATTAGAACGAACGATAAAATCAATAGTCCTAAAATCAATGAACAGATTTCAGGTCCCAATGTCCGCTTAGTTAGCGATACCGGGTCTGAGGTTGTCACACTTGAAAGTGCCCTAAAAAAAGCAGCAGAAGAAGGATTAGATCTCGTTGAAGTTTCCGTAGGTCAAGACGTTCCTGTCGTTAAAATTATTGACTATGGAAAGTTTCGTTTTGAGCTTTTAAAGAAGAGTAGAGAAGCTAAGAAAAAGCAGCATGTTATTACGATTAAAGAAGTAAAACTTCGTCCTCGTATTGGTATTCATGACTATGAAATCAAGAAGCGACAAGCCCTAGAGTTTTTAACTAAAGGTGATAAAGTGAAAGTGACCCTTCGCTTTAAGGGTAGAGAACTTGCCCATGCTGAACTCGGAATGAATGTAATTGTAAAGATGATAGATGATTTAAAAGAGCATGGAACGCCAGAGAAGTCTCCAATCCATGATGGTAAGCAAATTGTGGTTTTAATTAACCCAAAATAAAGGAATATTTTAGTTAGGACAATCAAATGCCAAAGATGAAAACAAACAGAGCCGCTGCAAAACGGTTCAAATTTACAAAGAATGGAAAGATTAAAAGAGCAAGCAGTTACGCTAGACATAAGCTTTCTGGAAAATCACCTAAAAGAAAACGTAATTTAGGTGGAACAACAGTTATGCATGAATCTGATATGGGACGTGTAATTAAGTTGTTACCTTATGGAGGAAAATAATGGCTAGAGTAAAAAACGGAACAATCCACAAAAACAGAAGAGTTAAAGTATTAAAAGCTGCGAAAGGATTTCGCGCTGGAAGATCTAAGCTATATAGAACTGCAAAAAGTGCAGTAATGAAAGCAGGCCAGTGGGCTTACAGAGATAGAAGAGCGAAGAAGAGAGATTTCAGATCTCTTTGGATTACAAGAATTAATGCTGCTGCTCGTGAAAATGGTGTATCTTACTCTAAGTTTATGGCATCTCTAAAAAAACTCGGAATTGAAATGAATCGCAAGACATTAGCCGATATTGCATACAATGACAAAGAAGTTTTCGCTGCAATCGTAGAAAAAACTAAACTTGCTGCTTAAAATTATTTTTTCTGGTTGCAATTACTTTCTTTTTAGTATTATATGACCGAAACTAATTTAGGAGATTCCGTATGATTTCACTTGAAACAATCGAAGAGCTAGAAACAAAGATTATGAAGGCACTTGAGCTGATTTCAGACTTAAGAGCCGAAAATAATCGTCTAGAGTCTGATAATGAAACTCTTCGATCCGAAAATGATCAGATGAAGCTTGCTATGGAAGAGAAAGAGCGAGAAATTGCTTCCCTTCGTGAACAGCTTGCTCAATCCCTAAAAGAATTAGAAGAGTTTAAGTCTAAAGAAAAGAAATTAGATAACAAGATTCATGATATGATGAGTCGCTTAGATAATCTATCCTCTTACAAGAGTGTAGATTCTTCAAAATCTTCAAGTGACTCTTCTACTGTGCAATCAGCTAGTTCAGTAACACCAACACCAGAGCCGATTCCTACAACACCTCCACCTACAACGCGCGTTGAAGATCATGATCCTTCTGAATTTGAAGAAGACAACGATGAAATAATCCTTCTAGACGATGATGAAGATGAGATTACAGAGGCTGCCTCTGTATCCTCTACTCCTGAGCCAGTTGCAGAAGTTCATTCAGAGCCTGTAGTTGAGACAAGAGAAGAAGTCCCCGTTCATTCTCCTGTTCCTCCTGTAAGTGATGAGAATTCTCTCATTGATGACTCAGATGACATTATAATTGATGAGACAGACGATGATTCTATCAATGTTTTTGATTCTGACGATGATGATGACTTCCTTATAATTGAGGAAGAAGTAAAGTAGTTTAAAATGGCCCAGCCAATTACACGTACCGAAGTTACCATATTCGGATCGTCCTATTCTATTTCCGGAGAGACTGATCCGGAGTATGTACAACGCTTAGCAAAATTCATAGACAGTAAAATGCGCGAGTTGTCCGGATCTTTGCCAGGAGCAAGCGCACAGAAACTAGCAATTCTTGCAGCGCTTAATATTGCAGACGAGTTTTTTCAATACAAAGAACTAAATAACGAAGATGATCTTTCTCGTCTGTATGAAATGAAAACTAAAAAAATGATTTCGATGCTCGATGAGGGACTAATCGGAGATATCTACTAATCGAATCTGCATTTTCTTGGTACGATTCCAACACGCTTTATTCCAATCAATTTAACGACATCTACTGGTCAGCCCAAGGCGGACTAAAAGAAAAGGAATATGTATTCTTTGATGGCAACAATCTAAGCAATCGCTTCAATCAGAAAAAATCCTTTTGTATCTTCGAGTTTGGCTTTGGTGCTGGATTGAACTTCTTTCTTACTAGAAAGAAAAATCAAAACCAACCAACTACCGGACGCATTCAATACTTTGCCGTTGAGAAATATCCAATTCCATTTCAATTAATGGAATCAGTTATGAAAAAAGAAAAAGAGATTCAGGATTTATCCGAAGACTTCTTACCTTTTTATAAAAATATTTCGAGCGGTTACAATCAATTATCCTTTGAAGGAGAAAACTTTGATTTAATCCTAATCATTGGTGATATTGCTGATGTTATTCAATCGTTTCATGCTAAAATAGATGCTTGGTTTTTGGATGGTTTTTCTCCATCTAAGAATCCAGAAATGTGGACAAAAGAAATATTTTCTTTTATGAAAAAGAATTCGAAGAAAGGAGCTAGCCTTTCTACATATACAACAGCGGGATTTGTTCGAGAAGGACTGACTGAAGCAGGTTTTCAAATAGAAAAAGTAACAGGTTTTGGAAATAAGAAGCATATGCTAAAGGGGATAATTCCAATTATTCAACAAACCATATCTTTTAGACCCTGGTTTCGAATTCCAAGATTTACTTCGGAGAGCAAAGAAGTAGTCATAATCGGAGCAGGACTTGCGGGAACTTCTCTTGCCTTCGCATTATCTCAGAAAGGATTTAAGATTACAATCATAGAAAGGGAAATTCAAATTTCATCAGGAGCTTCTGGTAATCCAGAAGGAATGTTTGCACCTCTTTTATCAGGGGAAACGTCTGACTTAAGTGAGTGGAATTCAGCGGCATACAAAGAGTTTGCTCAATTTCTTTCCATACACAAGTCTCAATTGCACGGAGTATTTCGGCAAATTGGAGTTTTTCAAACAGCGAATTCGGACGAGGAAATGATTCGTTTAACAAAAGCTATTGAGAATTTAAGTATAGATTCCAGCGAAGCGATCCTTGCGGACAAAGGTTATCCTTTTAAAGGAATATTCTTTCCAAAAGCAGGCTCAGCAAGTCCATTTCAATTGTCTCAAACTTATTTAAAACTCGCAGGAGGAAGCGTAAAACTGATATTATCCACTTCTCTTCTAAATATACAAAGGGAGGGAACTCATTGGAAACTAACGTTTTCCAATGGAGAAGTGTTAGAGTCAGATACAGTAATCTTTGCTAATTCTTTTGATGCGAAGGATTTTGTAGAGGGGTTGGATAAAATAAAAAAGGTGAGAGGGCAAATTCTTTATTATCCGTCGCAGAAATTTCCTGAAAAGCTTGATTCAGTTCTATTGCATGAAGATGGCTATATAGTTCCAAATGTCAATGGTATACATATTATAGGCTCTACTTTTGATCCCTTTGATTCCTCTCTTGATTTGAATATTGAAGATAATATTCATATGCTCCAAAAACTAAAGACACTCTTTCCAAAAATAAATCCTGAAGATGGCAGAAGTATGCTGGGAAGAGTTGGTTTTCGTGCTATGAGTTCTGATCATCTGCCAATGGTTGGACCTATTCCTGATAGGACTGAATTTGAAAATGATTATTCGGATTTATGGAAAGCGAACATGTTTAAAGATTATCCGAATGGAAAGTATTTGCCTGGACTTTATGTGTCGTGTGCGCATGGTTCTAAAGGAATACTCAGCTCTTATCTTGCAGCTAACGTCATTGCATCTATGCTCGCGAACGAGCCTACGCCGATTGATTCGAAGCTAATAGATAAAATCAATCCTTCTAGATTTACAATTCAATCTTTTGTCACCACTCCTAAAAAATCCTTTTCATCTAAATAAGGTTTAAATATGTAACATTAGAGATGCAGAATAAAAAAAATTTTCTTTTAGTAATCCTCTTTATCGTTAGTTGTCTTGACAATCGAACTACTAAGTTAATCGAAAAATCTAAATACTATTATCCGAACGAGGAAAAATTTCAAGAACTAGTTCAACAAGTTTCAAGTAAAGAAAGAATCGATTGGATGTTTGCAAAGGCAATCATCATCAAAGAATCTCACTATGCAGATCATCTTGTTTCTCTTTCGGGAGCCGTGGGGCTAATGCAGCTTATGCCCAGAACCGGTTCATACATCAGTCCTACATTTACAAATTATATGACCGCAAGAAAGCAGAAAAGAGACAAGAAAGGGCAGAGAATTTACAGAGAGAAAACCGCCGAAGAATGGGGACGGATTTATCAAGCTGAGTTACAAAATATCTATTCCATGAACAAATCAAATCCAGAAGAATTATATAAGTTGGATAGAAGATTTGATCCCGAATGGAATATAAAAGAAGGTATACGACAATTAGCCGCAGAGTATCATTTTTTTGTTAAAAGAAAACATTCTGAGTATGAGAGTATGATTCTAGCGAGTGCTGCTTATAACGCAGGTCGGTTTGCTGTTATGAAATTAGAATCAAACCCTAAATATGATTCGATTCCTATTAATCGCGAAACAGAAAAATACATTGGGTCAATGCTGCGAGTATGGGAGGCATTAAAAAAAGGAGAGGGCTTTATTCCCGAAAACAAGTCATGGGTGCTATGGCTTTAATCTAGCCTCTGTATTCAATTCCAATAACCGTTATATCATCCCTGACTCTTGCCGTATCTATGAATTTGTTCATTGAATTGTAAAGAGTCTCTATAGAACTTTCAAGTGGCTTATCTTTTTCTTGTTCTAGAATTTGAATAACCCTTTCCTCTCCAAATTGTTCTTGGTCTTCGTTGAACTCCTCTTCGATTCCATCAGTAAATAGAAATAATCTCCCCGAACTAAATTCTCTTTCTTCTTCATCGTATTCCACATCTGGGATCATTCCAATAATATTTCCTCTATGGGTAAGTGTTTGGACATTATTTTCATTGATTAGAATTTGAGGAATATGCCCCGCTGAAGAGTAAGTTATTTTGTCATAGATTGTATCTATATCAATAATAAAAGCAGTGAAATAAATATGAAGTGATTTATATTTATTCGAAAAGTTATCATTCAGAAATTTTAAAATTCGAGCGGGAGAGTTTAATAGGTCTTTGACGCTCTCATATTCGCTTTTGATTGCCATTGTAATCAGTGCTGCTTGCACACCATGACCTGTTGCATCAGCAATAAAGGCACGAACGAGTCCTGGCTTTATTTCCTCTATGTCATAAAAATCTCCACCGACACTAGTGACTGGTTTATAAAGAGTTGAAATTTTCAATTTCTTGATTCGATCTAAATTATGCGGGAGAATATTTTGTTGAATTTTTTGTGCGGTCAACATATCCTTTTGAACTTCTTTCAAAAGTCTTTCCGTTTTCTCTTTCTCTGCCTGCGATTCTCTTTGTGCAATCCATGCAATACCAGTTTCAATCTCTGCCGTCTTCTTTGCTTCTTCTAAATCAAGAGTCCGCTCTTTAATTTTTCTTTCTAATTCAGAAGAGTGATTTCTCTGCATAAGGAGGAGTTGATCGTTGATAGCATAAAACTTTGCTGAAAGTGCAATCGTTATGCATAAAATGAAAATTAGAAATGATTCAGGGAGAAGGTTTATTACATTGATAAAATTAAAATAAATCAAAATACCTATACAAAAAGCTGCGAACAATATCATTAAGCCGATAGCAATCACTTTTGAGCCATCTTTTTTTTCTTTCATCGCTCGCAGTATTGTATAGATGAGAGAAATTCCAAATGGAATTCCTGTTAAAATCATAAGTGGTTGTCCGAATCCAGAATAGAATCTAAAAATAGAAAGAGAAAATCCAGATAGTAGAAATACTAAAAAGAAAATAGAAACAAAACCATTCAGAATTCGAATCCAAGTTGGGGTTCTATATTCAAAAAAAGAAAAGACAAATAAAGCTAGGAACATTGGCATGATTCCAAACCCTGAGTTGAAAAAATAAAAATGAAACCAATAAGAATCGTAAATCCAATAGGTAAATCGATAATAGCCGAGTGTTTGCGTTGCAGCAAAAAAACAAGCAATCGAGAAATAAAAATAACCTAACTCTTTTTTGGTTCCAATAAATAAAATTAAATGGTAGATAGACACAAAAAGAAAAACTAATCCAATAGAAATATTCCAAATTGTAGTCGTATAGAATTTTCGTTTTATAAATTGTTTCTCTCCAATATACATGCTACCAGTTGAACCAGCAAATCCAGCAAAATTGCAAACCCGAATCGCAATTGTATTCTTCTCGTTTATTCTAATTAGAGATATAGGAATATGATGAATACTATTTCTGCTATTGTTTACTACGCAGTTGCCGCTAGAATCAATTTGACCTTCGCTACCTATTTTGATTCCATTAAAATAAAATTCATGTGCGTCGATGAAAGAAGGAGTTAGAATAGAAATATTTCTTTCTAACCATGTATCTCTAATAAAAAGCTGTTTCCTATACCATCCTGTTTTTGTATCTGCAAGTTTCTGTTGACGCCAAAGTCCCGGAATAGAAATCTTTTTCCACTGGGAATCATCTATCTCTGGCTGTGAATAATCGGAATTATCCAAAGGAATAAATTTCCACTGCCCCGTTAAATCATAGATTTGGTTTCGGTTGTCCATTTCTAGACTCTGTGAACACATGCTAGCAGTGATTAGAAAGGTTACTATTGCAATAAAAATAGATTTCATTCGAAATTTAGCCATTTCCATAAACGATTTAAAAAAGATGATAAACCATAATAACAATGCCTCAATTGGTCAAGAAAAATAAACCATAGAAAAATTACTTGCAGCTTGATAAAAGTCAGGAGTTCATGCTCAAAGAATTGAATTTTAAAAGATTTCGATTTGCTTTATTCATTTAACTAGTATTGAATACACGAGTCACTTTATAATAGACTTAAAGAATTTATTTTTGGAATCACCAATATGAAAAAAAATAAGAATGTCTTCAAATGCCTTCTGCTAATTGTCCTTTTATCGTCGCCAATTTTTTCGGACAGTATGTTTTCTGGATTCTTTGACAAAAGTATCACGGAATCAGCTCTTTGGAAGACTCTTAAAGATCCAATGCTTCGAGAGAAAGCGATTGTGGAAATTAAAAAGGACATTCAGAAATATGTAGATGTAGTCATCAAGCTCTACAATAAAGGACTGGATAAAGAAGATAGAGAAATGCTGATTGATCTCATTAGTTATTCAAAAAATCAATCCGGTGAAAAGTTTTTAAAAGATGTGATCGTAAACAAATCATCCGAAGACAGAACGTTTAGTTTTAAAAAATACATGCAAGACTACAAAGTGGATTCTAGCTTTATTAAGGGTCAGTTGGATGACAAGCAGTTACGTATATACTCTTTGCTTTATGTGGTTGATAGAGGTAGAAAAGAAGATTATGAAATATTTCAAAAGATAATATTCAATGCAAATGCTCCGAATGAAGAACGGATACTCGCTGTTAAAGCTGCTATGCTTTGGGGAACTGAAGTTGCAAAAAAAGAAGTTTACTTATTCATTCTCCAAAAAGCAAATGAGATCGTTGTTGCCCCTTCCATTATTATATTTGAAAATGTAAAGTCAGATGAAATTAGAGAAGAGCTTTGCAGGGTCAGCAAGAAATCTCAATCTCAAATTACAAGGAGTAATGCAAGTTATGCGCTCACTGTATACGATACAACTCAGATTATTCCTTATTTAATTCCTGCTTTAAATGAAGAGTTTCTGTATGAGAAACTAAGCGGATTAGACGTATTAACCGGAATTATGAGTTTAGGAACTACAGCCTTAGCAAAAGGTCTTCCGTTATTGCAAACAAAAGCAGAATTTGATAATCGCAAAATTAAAATAGCCGAATCGCTCAAGAAACTAACGAATGCGGACAATGGCACATCTTTTACAAAATGGTTTGATTGGGCGGTATACAATGGTTATACCGTCAATGGCGTAAATTTAATTCACTATTTGTTTTCCGGGTATCCAGAGAAGAGAAAACTGGCTATAGAGAGTGCTGTGCGCGCTCTTGGTTATACTGACCCAAGAGAATTTTATACACAAAATGAAAACCGAACACAAATAGAAATTGTAATTTTGCTTGCCGAGGAATTACTGAAGAGTGGAATTCAACAAGATGAAAAATACTAATTCAAGTTGTCATTCCCATTATGTTGCGACCCAAGGAGCAACATTGAGTTTCGTTTTTAGTCGGGAATCTGTTATTCTTGAGATCCCCGACAAAAGAACTCGGGGATGACAACAGCAAGGAAAATCCGATCAATTTGTCTAGATGTGGTAGCTAATATTGCTACACCTCTCGCACACATCGTTTGGGACTACGCCCCATTTCATGAGATATCCAAAAACATAACACCCTGCACAAAATCCAAGAAAGGATTCTAAGGAGGCAAAGAAGGAAAGTATTGATAGAGTAATTGTAAACTCAAAGTTGTAGCCTAGATATAAGAGGATAAAGGCTGTTAGGCTAAATAAAAAACCAATCAACTGAGCAAATCGTTTTGGAATTCCTGGTGTTGGAGTATTTTCGATTTTAAATAAAGGAATCACTACATGCAAGGCAAATCTTGCGAAAGGTTCAAATTTTGGACCGTATAAAACCCTTGCAGTAAACCCATAAAGTAAGATAGCAACTAGTATCAAAGAGTTTGTGTAAATAGCAGAGAGGCTTAAGACTAATACAAAGAAGGCTACAATACGAGCAGCATTTTCATTTATTACTTCCGGGAAATTTCCAATTTTTATCATAGGTTCTACCTTTCATGCACAATTTAATATAGCAGAAAATAATCTAATATATTACGATACTTAGAAAGACACCTAAAAGGGCAACAAAAAAAATCAAATACTTCATTTTGAATGCTTCTTGAGAAGCAAAGTATGATCTTGCATTTTTCAAATTATTCCATTTAATTAAAAATCAAATTCAGATATTTTTAGAGACTTATATGACTTTCCTTGTCTAAAGCAAGTAGAAAGGTGTTTTAATGGAAGTCAAACCATTCAAAGAAAATAACTATATAAAACTATTAGAAAAATTCACAGAGATATTAGGAATTCATTTTGATTCAATTCATGCTCTATCCGAGCTAGAAATTTTTCGCAGAAAACAAGCCGAATCTAAAGAGCGAGATTCTTTTGAAGAATTATTTTTTTTAGGTAAAAAATTTGGAATTCACTTTGCCAAAAGGCAAATCTCAGCTAAGGATGCTTTAAGTAAAGTTTCTCACTCTTCGCCAGTAGCAGTTCAAACTATTGAATATGGATGGGTCATTCTTATTTCTTCCTTTGGACCATTTCTTCATATTTTGGAAGTCTCTAATTCCAACACAAAATGGATATTTAAAAAAACAATTACCCAAATCATAGCCAATGAGAATAATAGTAATTTGCCCGAGTGGATTTTTTTAGATCATAATTTTTTTCTAGCAGGAAATCAGCATCCCAGCCATCAAAATTACATGCAAACAATCTTTCAGTTTATTCAAATTGAAAAAAAAGATATTTGGGCAATTGCAATTTACTCTGTTGCGATAGGACTTCTTTCTCTTACAATACCAGTTGGCGTTCAATCACTTGTCACAATACTAAATTTTGGAACTTTATTTCAACCGGTCTTGGTGCTAACACTTTTAGTCATCATCGCTCTTTGCTTTGTGGGGATAATGAATGTTTTGCAAAGCTATATAGCTGAGGTAATTCAGCAAAGACTTTTTGTAAGGCTAGCGGCTAAAGTCACAAATCTTATTCCTCGTGCAAAGCATTCCGAGTTACAAAAATACTATGGCTCAGAAATTCCCAATTACTTTTTAGATATTGCCATTATTCAAAAAAGTGCAAGTGTGCTGATTACAGATGGTCTTGGAATTTTTCTACAGACTATCATTGGGCTACTTGTCTTAGTTGTCTATCATCCGATTTTTATTATTTTTGATATACTCGTTATCGTAGTTGTGATAGGAATTATTTTCTATTTAATCGGAAAAGTTGGAGTGGAGACGAGTATTAAAGAATCTAAGAGCAAACACAAATTAGCCTCTTGGTTAGAAGAAATGAATCTTCACAAAACAGTTTTTAGATCAGAGAAGGCTCATATATTTGCAAACCTACGAACCGAAAACCTAGCCCGTGAATATGTTCAGTCTAGAAGAAAGCACTTTAAAGCCTTGATCCGACAAATGATTGGATTTGTTACACTGCAGGCATTTGGAAGCGGACTTTTACTGGGTATAGGTGGATGGCTGGTAATTGGTGGAAAAATTACTCTCGGTCAATTGGTTGCCTCTGAAATCATTGTAGCAAAAATCCTAGATAATCTAAGTAAATTTTCTAAGTATTTGGAAAGCTACTATGACTTATGCGCTTCTGTGGATAAGATCAATCATCTGCTTGATTTTTCTGAAGAAATAAGCGGATCTGAATCAGTGTTATTTCCCAAAGAAGTTCCAATTTCAGTTAGCATTCAAAAACTAGCAACAAAGTCTGGGGAAGTGAGTTTTTCAGGATTAAATATTGAAGCAAGAAAGGGAGAAATCGTAGTTATTAAAGATGACGCAATGAGGAGTTCACCAGCACTTTTAGATTTACTTTTTGGTTTAAGTCCAACAACACATGGGGCGGTCGAAGTAAATAACTTTCATCTCCAAGATATTTCGATTGCTGAGTGGAGAAATCATGTATCACTATTACGCGACTTAGAAATATTTAGTGGCTCTATAGCGGATAATGTCAAATTGGCGAAAATGGATTCGGATTCTTCTGACATTAGAGATATACTTGAGAAAGTGGGACTTATGAATCGAATTCAAAAATTTCCGAATGGAATTCACTCTGAGATTTACCGAAATGGTTATCCTTTAATCAAAGAAGAATTAGCACTTCTTACTTTTGCCCGATGTTTTCTTTCTAAACCTGGATTAGTATTGATTGATGACCTTCTGAATTATTTGAGTAAGGAATCACTCTCCATAATTTTACCACTCATACAGGAATATAAAAAATACTCTACATTTGTCATTGCATCATTCTCGCCTGACGTATTGAAGATTGCGGATAGAGTCTATACTCTAAAAGATGGCAAGACAGTCGAAAAAGTAAAGGAAAAAGAATGAAAGGTCAAGATTTTTCAGGTATCACTATGAATCGATCAAACGGCGATTATTCTCTCGAAAGATTGATATCCAGCAATTCCTCTATTCGAATTCTCGCCTACTTAATATTAGCCATGTTTGCTAGTTTTTTTATTTTGATTTTTATCCTCCCTTGGCAACAGACGAGTTTTGGAACGGGAAGAGTAGTAGCATTTACTCCCTTAAATCGTCAACAATATATTGAAGCGCCCATTGAAGGTAGAATTGTGCATTGGCATGTAAATGAAGGAGCTTTGGTTAAGAAGGGAGATAGTATAGTAGAGATTGCGGATAACGATCCTAATTTTTTACAAAGATTACAAGAAGAAAAATCTGCAGTCGAATCAAGAATTGCCGCAGTAGAATCAAGAGCAGAATCTTTTAAAAGCAAGAATTCGATCACTGGAAGCATCTATGGACAATGGAATCTCTGCGGCAAAATCTAGAACCAGAATGTCAGGTGACAGAGTAGATGCAGCTCTTCATGCAGTAGAAGCAGCAGAAGCTGTATACAAAACTGCAAGTTTAAATTTAAAAAGACAAAAGTCTTTGGCAATTTCCGGACTTGCATCAACTCGCGCAGTAGAAATGGCAGAAATGGATGAAGCACGAGCATTAACTGACTTAAATCGCGCCAAAGCTTCATTAAGCGCAGCAAAGTCAGAAGAAATAGCTTTAAAATCAGATCAGTTCAAAGTAGGCACAGACGCCGGTGCTTCTATTGCTGATGCACGGGCATCCTACGCCGCAACTATGGCAGAGCTAAGCAATGCAAAAGCCGAATTACCACGAATATCCGCTAGACTAGCAAGACAACATTCTCAAAGTGTGATCGCTCCGAGAGATGGAATTATTATGCGTTTAATTGTCTCACAAGATGGAGAGATGGTAAAGTCCGGTGATCCATTAGTCTTACTTATGCCAGATAGCTTTGACAAGGCAGCTGAAATTTGGATCGAAGGAAACGATATTCCACTTATTGTAGAAGGGCAACGTTCCCAAGTTCAATTCCAGGGATTTCCTGCTCTTCAATTTAGCGGCTGGCCTGGAATTTCAGCAGGAACATTTAGTGCAAAAGTTGTACTTGTGGATAATACTGATAATGGCACAGGTAAATTTCGAATTCTATTAAAGCCTGATCGCGCCGAAGACTGGCCTTCTGGACTTTTTCTAAAACAAGGAGTGCAAGCTCATGCCTGGATATTTTTAAATGAAGTTTCTCTTGCGTATGAAATGTGGCGGCGATTTAATGATTTTCCTCCTGACCTTCCTTATGACCCATCTCATTCAGCAGTCAAATCCAAAGACAAAAAGGATTCAAAAAAATAATGCAACTTAGATTTTTTTTAACGACTCTACTTTTCTTTTGGGTAAACTTAGAAGGCTCAGAATTAACTAAACTCAAAAAAGAAAAAATATACGCACGAAATGAAATCGTTAAGGCTACACCTTCGCAAGTAGCGCAAAACAAAGAAAAACCGTTAACCCTCGAAAAACTGATTGAAGGGGTAAACAAGAATTTCTCCCTACTATTGGCTGCCTTTCAAGATATGGATATTGCTGAAAGTGAATTACTCAGCGCCAAGGGTGCCTTTGACGGAAGTATTAAGGCAAATGCCACTACTGCGCCTACGGGATATTATGCAAATAATAGAATGGATATGCTAGTAGATCAACCAACTACATACAATGGGATGTCCTTTTTTGGAGGATATCGTTTAGGTAGAGGTTCCTTTGCTCCTTATGATGGAAAGTTAGCTACTAACTCTTTGGGCGAAATTAGAGCCGGTGCACGTGTTCCTTTGTGGAGAGATCGGTCCATAGATAAAAATCGTGCCGCATTAAAGCAAGCAGAAATAGGAATTAAGATCGCTGATCTTTCTGTATCACAGCAGAGAATAGAAATTATCCGCAATGCAACTCTTCGCTATTGGGATTGGATTGCAGCGGCCAGACGTTATTCTACCGCAAAGAATTTATATGATATTGCAATGGAAAGAGAGAAACAAATCATCAAAAGAGTTAAGGCTGGTGATTTACCTCCTATTGAGAAGGAGGATAACGAACGTGTGCTCCTTCAAAGGGAATCTTTTTTGATTGGGTCAGAGCAAAGCTTAGAGATTGCTGCGAATGAACTTTCCATTTATTTAACTGACGAAACTGGGAAACAACGTCAACCTAAGGTTGAAGAAATTCCTGAATCAGTATTTTCTTTGTTTGAAGAAATCAGAGATACCAATCTAGATAAAGAAGTTGAATTGGCGCTTGAGAGAAGACCTGAATTACAAAGATTTAAAGCACAAAGAGATCAAAATCAAATCGATCAAGACTTAGCAAAAAATCAAATGGGTCCTGGAATTGACATTGTTATTGCTGCCTCACAGGATTTAGGAACGGGAAGCCCCACTCGAAGTAGACCAGAAATAGAAGCTGCCATTGTGTTGAATGTGCCTCTTCGAACAAGAACACAGCAAGGAAAATTAGACGGTGCCGTTGCGAAGAATGAAAAGTTGGCAAAGCAAGAAAAGTTTTTTAAAGACCGGATAACGGCTGATATCCGTAATACATTTTCTACTGTCAATGTCACTAGACAAAGAGCAATCCTCGCACAAAAGGAATACTTATTAGCAAAGAAGTTGGAAGAGGCTGAGCGAATTCGGTATGTAATGGGAGAAGGAACTCTACTCGTTGTTAATATTCGAGAGCAGACAACAGGCGAAGCTGCGATACGGGAGATAGATGCGTTAGCCGATCACCATCGCGCAATTGCAAATTTTAAAGCAGCAATCGCCGAGGCTTTAAAAGAAAAGAAAGAAAATTGATTTGATTTAAAGAATAGTTTTACAGCCATCGAAGATTTTATACAAATTCTTTGATGGCTATTCCCGGCTAATTGGAATTAATCACAAACTACAGCCTGGATTTTTTCCATTTGCAATAGCTTCTTTGTAAAGCTTGTCTGCATCTGGAAGTTTTTCGTTTAGTTGTTTCATGCGAGTTTCATCGGATGGGTGAGTTGACATTATCTCCATTGGCTTTGAACCACCCATAGCATTCATGTTTTTCCAAAGCTCGATGCTTTCTTTTGGATCGAAACCTGCTTTTGCCATATACTCTAAACCAAGGATATCAGCTTCACTTTCATGTTTTCGTGAAAATGGGAGCATTACTCCAAACTTAGCTCCGGCGCCTATCGCACCCATTACGGCTGTGTTATTGCCAGAAGCCGCTCCAACTGCACCCATTCCCTTATTCATAATTTGGGAATCGGAAATTCTTTCTGCTCCATGTCTGGCAAGAACGTGTGCCACTTCATGACCCATAACAGCGGCTAATTGACCGCTTGTCTTGGCTACCGGCAAAATACCAGTATGCACTCCGATTTTGCCGCCGGGTAAAGCGAACGCATTCGCAGTGTTATCCTTAAACACGACTACTTCCCATGATTTAACACCTGTATCATCATCGACGACTTTGAGAATTGCGTTCGCAATACATTTGACATACGTGTTTTCTCTTGAGCCAGTTTCAATAGGAGTAGCTACTTTGATTTCTTTAAAAGCATCTTCTCCCATTTTGTTGATCTCTGGGTCTTTCACTAAAAGAATTCTACTTCTTCCAGTTGGAGATGTTGCACAGGTCACATTGAATAAAATAAAAAGGATTAAACTAATTAATTGTAAATTTTTCATAAGACTAGTTTCAAAAAAAACCTTACTTTGAAAAGGAAAAAAACGTAACAGAGTTGACAAAAATATATACCACATATACGTGTAGTTATACTACACTACTCCGATAAAGTGAAAGCGATATTGGAAAAAGGAAAAATTTATGGCTAAGAAAATTGTTTTTGTCCTGATAGGACTGGTGGCGCTGATACTATTCGTTCCGGTTGTTATGAAACCAAGTTTTCGAATTGAACGTTCGATTGAAATTGCTAAACCCGCAGAAGTAATCTTTCCATTTGTTTCAGATTTTTCAAAGTGGAAAGATTGGAGTCACTGGTCAAGCACAGACCCAGGACAAAAAGTAACAATATCTGGCAGTCCCGGACAGGTTGGACACAAGATGGAATGGGATGGGAAAATAAATGGCAAAGGGATTCAAACTGTAATTTCCATAACTGAAAACAAATCAGTTGCCTCTAGTCTAATTTTCACCGAACCAAACAGTATGGAGTCTGTTGCTACCCTTTCATTTATTTCTACACCGACTGGAACCAAAGTTACTTGGTCAAATGAGGGTAAGCTTGATTATCCGGTTGGAAGGTTGTTTGGACCTTTTTTAGATGGAATGGTCGGACCTGATTTCGAAAAAGGCCTTATGAACCTTAAGAAATTAGTCGAGAAATAAACCATCACTCAATAAAATAAGAAACTGATTACCTCCGATGAACACCGATAAAAGAACGATAGAAGATACGATAATGGATATAAGCCTATCGTATTTTTTATCAGTGCCCTCTGTGTCCATTGGTGGAAATCTTGAAGAATTTTACTCAGCATGAGAAGACGTAGGTGATGTATGCGGCTACGTAAAATAATTCACATAGATATGGATGCATTCTATGCAAGTGTGGAGCAAAGAGATTTTCCAGAGTATAGAGGCAAACCAGTAGTAGTCGGTGGAGACCCGGATAGTCGCTCTGTAGTATGCACCGCAAGCTATGAAGCTCGCAAATTTGGAATTCATTCTGCTATGCCTACATCTAAGGCTAAGCGACTTTGTCCACATGCTGTATTTGTGTTCCCTCGATTTTCTGTTTATAAAGAAGTATCCCGTCAAATTAATAACGTCTTTCATGAATTCACGGATTTAGTAGAGCCTCTTTCTTTAGATGAGGCTTACCTAGACGTAACCGATAACAAAAAAGCTATCGCAAGTGCGACCCATGTAGCGAAAGAAATCAAGAAACGAATTCTTGAAGTTACCAATCTTACTTCCTCAGCCGGTGTGGCAGCAATTAAATTTATTGCAAAGATTGCCTCTGGAATGAACAAACCAAATGGGCTAACAGTGATTACTCCCGACGAAGCGGAAAGATTCTTGGAAGAATTGGCTATTGGTAAGTTTTATGGAATTGGGGAAGCAACGGAAAAGAAAATGCTTTCTTTTGGAATTAAAACAGGCAAGGACTTAAAGCAATTTACCCAAAGTGAACTCATTCGTCATTTTGGAAAGTCAGGCTCTTTTTATTATAACATTGTAAGAGGAAATGATTTTAGAGAAGTTGAGCCTTACCGCACAAGAAAATCTATTGGTGCAGAAAATACCTTTGCAGTAGATATTATGGACAGGTCTTCCATATTTACAGAGTTAGATGATATTGCCGATGTGCTCTGGGATAGAATTGAAAAAGCAGGGACTAAAGGCAAAACTCTTACACTAAAAGTAAAATACGATGATTTTGAATCCATTACACGTAGCATTAGCTTCAAGAATTCAATCGAATCAAAATCTACAATTATCCAATTTGGACATGAACTATTAGAGGGAACCGAAGCGGGTAAACGAAAAATCCGCTTACTTGGTTTAACTGTTTCTAATTTGCATTCAGAAGAAGAGGAAGATAGCGCACAATTACGATTTGCCTTTGGGTAGTTAAGGTATTTCCCAAGTCACCTCGAATGCTTTAAGGAAACAGACTGTGAGAGGTCTATCTTGCTTAAAACGTTTTGCTTTAAGCAAAATAGACTTTGGTTAATGTTATGCCTCGAAAATTACTTTTAAGTCTTTGTTATTTGAAAGACAAAGAACTTGTGTAGTTAGATTTTTCGAAGTAAGCTGTCCACCGGTTAACTTAGATGTAACCACACTTGGACCACAATCAATAACAGTAGCAATACTTGCATTTGTAAATAGAGCGCCTACTGCTTTATCCCAATGAAGAGCCTTTATTACAATTTCCTTAAACAGAACTTCTGCTAAATTCTCAGAAGCTCCTATTTGACGACCATCAAAAATAGAATGGAGCGGCAACTTTAAATCAGCCACAGTATAAGGAAAATGAACTTTCGTCTTTAGATCAACTTCAAACTTTTCCCATGTTCCTTCCATGAATGGACAATGGAAAGGAGCAGTTGTTCTTAAGTATACGAATTTAGCTTTTCTTTCGTCCATTTCTGATTTGTATTTTTTGCGGAATGCCAAGAGAGAAGATGGCTTTGCAGAAATAATCATTGAATCAGGAGTGTTGTAGAGGCTAATGCTGAGTTTGTCCTGACCAGATAGAGATAAATCTTTATTTGCCGCATCGACTCTTGCTTCCAATTCTTCTTTGGAATATCCGATTACTGCAACCATTGGAGAAGGATTCTTGTCTCCAATTTCAGCATTTCCATCAATAACTGCTTTTTCTACTTCGAAGATTGGATATTTCTCTTGTGCTCGATAACCAAGATAGAAGGTAAAGCTTAGAAAGTCTGCAAATGTTTTGTAGAAGTCTTTTCCATCTTTTGCAACGGCAGCAAGTGCTCCGCCTATAATTCCTTGGCTATGTCCTGTTACCCCCGCAGTAGCGGCAGTCAGTTTATCAACCGGAAATCCTTTGAGTGTCATCAAATGATAATTAGCCGCTTGTGTAATGAAAATCATTGCAACGGAAACACTACCACGAATTTGGTAATCGTCTGATGGTGCTGAATCAGGATTTTCTATCCAAGATTTTAAATCTAATCCTTCTGAAATGAGGATATCGGATTTGCCCACTTCGTTTTCAATTTTATTCAATGTAGCAAAAGCTACTTCGAAAAATTCTTTTAATAAAGGTTCTTCTTTGTATAACTTACTTACTTCTTTTAAATAAGGAGAACCCTGTCCTCCAAATTGTAAAAAAAACTTTTTCCCATTTTCTGTTGTGCTGTTTAATAATTTAGCTGTTGACATGTTTTATTTTCCTCTGCCACCACCGCCAGATTTACGAACTCCACCGCCCGTAAAACCGCCGCCGGTAAATTTAGTTCCATGGATTTTGCTGTTGGTAACTGGTTTGTCCCAGTTTTTATCTTTGCCATCGTTATGTAATTGAGCGGCATCGACGACAGCAATTTTCTTGTCTTCAATTTCTTTTCCGTTTAATTTCTCAATCGCTTTTTGACCAGCATCATCCGGCATATCGACATGACCGTAACCAAGGGAGGTTTGTGTCTTTTTGTCGCGTTTGATTACGACATCTTCAACTGTTCCAAACTCCGCGAACATTTTTTTCAAATCCTCTTCGTTTAAAGATTGTGGAAGACTTCCTACAGATATTCTCATAGACTTAGTTCCTTTTTGTATTTAAAATACTATAATTACGATAAAAACCATCCGAGTAATTTGCAAAGCGTTTTTTTACTCCCGAAAAGATAAATCCCTTTTCAGAAAAATAACTTCTTGCATTCTACCAATAGTATAGAAAAATTCTTTCAGGAAAAATCTATGAACGAACCAAACAAACATACCAAAGAAAATCAAACAGGCGTAGGAAATGCAGGCGGCTTTTCCGATTATATTCGCAAAGTTCAAAAAGAACTCTCTGATGATTATTTAATTGAAGTTTACATTGGTCTTTACTTGAGAGCTCTACGCTCGGACGGAGTGTTAAATTACGAAGAAAAAGTCTGGTTTGCAGACAGGGTCAAGGAGCTTTACGATATAGATGTATTTAAGCCGATTCAGGCGAGATATACACGGGAAGAGTTTATGGAGCAAGCAAAAAAGGCTGCCTCCGCTCCGTTGGAAATTCCTAAGATCGCCGCTTATTTTGAAAAAGAAAAGAAGCAAGAGCTTTGTTATGAGCTTGCTTGTTTTGCAACGTTTACAGGGGACAGAGAGTTTGAAGTCGTTGAGAAAAAGTTCTTGGATAAATTAGGCGAATTATTAAAGCTTACGGAAGCTAAGAAAACAGAAATAGAAAGTCATTTTAAAACAGAATAAATTTTTTACAGGATAAACATTATGGAAGAAGCAGTAATCATTGATGGTGCGAGAAGCGCATTCGGATCATTTGGCGGAACTTTAAAAGACTTTGGTGCAACCGAAATGGGTGTTGAAGTAGCAAAGGCAGCAATCGCAAGAGCAGGAGTTAAGGCAGAAGACATTGGCGAAAGTATTTTTGGAAATGTAGTTCCTTCCGGAAAAGATTCAATTTATCTTGCCAGACATATCGGACTTAAAGCAGGACTTAAAGTAGAAACTCCTGCACTCACAGTAAATAGACTATGTGGATCGGGAATGGAAGCAATCATTCTCGCAGCAAAGAAGATTTATCTCAATGAGGCAAATGTAGTATTAGCCGGTGGAACTGAATGCATGAGTCAAGCTCCTTACGTTGTGCGAAATGCTAGATGGGGAATCAAATACGGACCGACAGAATTTGAAGATAGTTTAAATCAGGGATTAACAGATCTTTATGTTGAACTTCCAATGGGAATGACAGCAGAAAATCTTGCTGTTCAATACAGCATCTCAAGACAAGAGCAAGATGATTGGGCATCGATTTCACAAGAGCGTGCAGAAAGAGCAACGTTAGACGGCACCCTAAAAGATGAAATTACTCCAATCACAATTGCCGGAAAAAATCCAATCGTATTTGATAAAGATGAATTCATTAGAGGAAAAGCTTCGAAAGACAAGATGTCTTCTCTTAAGCCAGCCTTTAAAAAAGATGGAACGGTTACTGCTGGAAATGCGTCAGGTATTAACGATGGAGCGGGTGCTGTCATCGTAGCGTCTAGATCGTATGCTGACAAGTTGGGCAAAAAGCCTTTAGCCATTATTAAATCTTACGGACACAGTGGATGTGATCCAGCAAAAATGGGAATCGGTCCTGCACTTGCAATTCCTCGTGCGCTTGCTTCTGCTGGCTTGACATTGAAGGATATAGGTCTTATTGAGGTAAACGAAGCATTTGCCGCTCAATACCTTGCTGTGCAAAAAGAGTTGGGATTAAATCCAGAGATCACAAATGTAAACGGTGGAGCAATTGCAATTGGTCATCCACTCGGAGCAAGTGGTGCTAGAGTTACTCTTACGCTTGCTTATGAAATGAGGAGAAGAAAAGTTAAATACGGAGTAGCCTCACTTTGTATTGGTGGCGGACAGGGAATCGCTATCGTTCTAGAGAATCCGAGCCTTTAATCTTCGACGGAAAGACTGAGAGCGAGTAAGTATTCAGGAAAAATGATTTTATCAGAAAATTCCATACCGATCATGATGTGTGGTTTTTTCTGAAACTCGTAATTAGTCTTCCACGCTACACGACCAGCTATTTCCATATTATCCCCTGTAGGCCAATGAAGAACACTTCCTTCGTTAATTTCATTGACTTCTGAGGGAAAGTTTGCTGGCATTATGGCACAGAGTCCAGTCTCGGAAATATTTCCCAAATAACCACTGAAGCTGTCACCATTTGCATTCAATTGAACCGCATAGTCTGCAAAATCTTTTGGAAAAATTCTGTCTGCTTTTCTAATTTCTGAACTCATATCAGTTGTCTAAAATACGCATTGAAAAACGCAAGGAGTTTTTTTTATTAAGAATCAATTGATTCACAGGATAGTTTTTTCATCTTGGTCTAAGTCGCTATGATAAAAATAGGAAATGTTGAAATTCAGAATAATGTAGTCCTCTCTCCAATGGCAGGCGTCTCGGATAGTCCCTATCGACAGATATGCAGAGAAATGGGTTCTGGCTTTGCCTACACTGAATTTGTTAGCACAGATGGAATTAGCCATCATTCCAAGAAATCAATCGACTTATTTCGCTTTCAAGAAATGGAAAGACCAATTTCTTTTCAAATCTTTGGAAACAATCTGGAAATAATTACGGAAGCCTGTCGTATCATTGAAGACTTAGGACCGGACATTATTGATCTCAATATGGGATGCTCTGTCGCGAAAGTTTCCCATCGCGGTTCTGGAGCAGGACTTCTTCGCAAGCCTGAATACGTTGGAAAAATCATTGAGTCTATGGTAAGAACTGTAAAAGTTCCGGTGACTGCAAAGATTCGAATTGGCTGGGATCATGATAGTTTGAACTATCGTGAAATCGTGCATGTGTTACAAGAAGCGGGAGCGCAAGCAATTTCAGTCCACGGACGAACGAAGACAATGGCATATACTGGCGCTGCCGATTGGAATATTATTTCAGAAATTAAGTCTTTCGCTAAAGTGCCTATCTTTGGAAATGGGGATATTCATTCTTATGCGCAAGCCCAAGAAAGAATTAAGACATCAGGTGTGGATGGAGTTCTTATTGGTCGAGCAGCAATTGGCAATCCATGGGTATTTGCAGGCATTGACAAATCGACATTAACCTTTCCCGAAGTGCGTGCGATGATTTTCAGACATCTAGACCTTATGACAAACTTCTATGGGGAGCAATTAGGGCTCGTCCTATTTAGAAAGCATGTTGCTAAATACTTAAAGAATTACTTTGGAGTTTCTGAGCTTCGTCATAAATTAGTGACTACACCTAGTCTAGAAGACTTCGTTGGCTATTTGAATTCCTTTAATCCAGATCATTTTAGAATGGAAACTACAGAAGACAAAGAATCATTGAACTGCGAAACTTACGCAACAGCTTAAATTAAAAATAAAAAATTATTGTATTGCTTAGAATAAATTCGTATAGTTTATTTATGCATTACATAAAAACAATTATTGTTCTCTCCTTCTTTTTTATTCTCAATTCAATTTCAGCGCAAGCTGTTTGCGAAAAGTTTGAATCCATCAAAAAGGCTTTCAAAGAAGATAATATTGAATCTGTTTGTGAACTAGATTTAAGAAATCAAAACCTGAGTGCACTACCTGATAATATAGGAAGCTTGGTAAACCTAGAAATTTTGCATGTAGAAAATAATAAACTCACGAACCTACCTGAATCCATTGCTTATTGTAAAAAGCTAGTTCGCATTCATCTTGATGAGAATGCATTTACAGTGTTTCCTGAAGTTCTTCTCTTTTCCGAACATTTAGAAAAACTTTCTATGAACAATAATGGACTTACTACACTACCGCAGACATTTGGCAAACTAAAGCATTTAAAATACTTAAGCCTGATGAACAATCAATTAACAACTCTGCCAAAGCAAATTGGAAAATTAAAAAAACTAAATTACCTTAACTTGATTTCGAATGACCTAACTGAATTACCACCAAACCTTTATGATATGAATCAATTAGAGAATTTATACTTAGGAAGCAATGATCAGTTAAGAATATCAGAAGATATTTATGAAATGAGAAGGCTCGTTCGCCTATCGCTTAGTGGAATTGGATTAGAAAAGATTTCTACGGAAATAAGGAATCTTAAAAATCTAAAATGGCTTTCTATTAGCTCAAATAAATTGGAAAAACTTCCAGATGAAATATGTGAGTTAAAGGAGTTGGAAGCTTTGTTTATTGGCTTTAATCATATCACAAAACTTCCAGCAAAGTTCGAAGAGTTAAAGAAACTCAAAAAAATATCTCTAGCTGATCTTGAATTGGGAACAACAATCGAGAATGAAATCCGAAATGCATTTCCAGACGCAGAAATAGAATTCTAAGGGACAAACAGCACCTTGCCGCTGGTCATATTGTTTTTATAAAAATCAATTGCTTTATAGCCATCCTCAAGAGAAAAACGCTTGTTAATCTCAGATTTGAAATCGGTAGAAAGATTTTCTTGTGCATCCTTTATGATTTCAGAAAATTCTTCTGGTGGAGTATCAGCAATCCAATAGCTCAACCAAAATCCTTCTACTTTTTTTCTTTGAAAAATTAAAGAACCAGCAGTTACTCCAATGGGTTCTTCGGATAATGCTCCGTATACCACAAGCTTAGAATTGGATGGCATCATATTGAACACATCTTCTCCTGTTTTACCGGCAACAGCATCAATGGCTAAGGTAATTTCTAATTTCTTAACAAGTCGTGTGAATGTTTTTTCAAAGTCAGGAGAAGTGGAATTTAATACATGTTCAGAGCCAAGGGATTTCAGAAGTTCAACTTGCTCTTCTTTGCGAACGATATTGATGACAGGAAGACCTTTACGTGTCGCATAACGTTGAATCATTTTACCGAGAGCACTTGCGGCGGCTGTTTGAACAATTCCATTTCGCTTTTCTTTAATCGCTATGTTAGTAAGTCCACAGGCAGTGAGTGGATTTACGAAAAAAGTAGCTCCTTGTTCGAGTGTCACTTTGTCAATTAGTGGTATACAATTGTATTCCGGTGTGACCATGTATTCTGCCCAGGAGCCATCTCCCATATAATGAGCAGAGCAAGCTACTCTATTACCAATTTTTACTTTGGTAACAGCAGAGCCAACTGCAACAATAGTCCCGCTTCCTTCAAAGCCACCACCACAGGGAATTTTCTTTTTGATTCCATAGAGTCCGCGAATGAACATTAGATCGGAAGGGTTAATCGAAGAAGCCGCTATCTTAACTAGCACGTCGTTTTCTTTTAAAGGACTAATCTTTCTTTGCCCCACTCGTATTGAGCTTTCTAGTCCTTCGTAGTTAATAAGTTCAATTGCTTTTCCTGTTTCGGGAATTGTAGTCATTTGGATATCTCTCTTGTTTCTAAGAATTTTTACTTAACCTAAATTTCAATCGCATATGAGTAAAGAATAAAATTCTCTCAAAGTCTTGCTGATATAGTGTCTTTGACCTTTGGTCGGGAACTTTTTTTAATTCGGCCGCGACCAAATTAAAAAATGGCCGGTTCCAATGAAACATTTGGCCGCGGTCAATGGGTATAAAAGTCCCCGGAGTCGGAGTATAATGGTCGGGAACTTTTTGAAATTTGGCCGTTTCCAAATTTAAAAATGGCCGCGGCCAATTTGGAAATTTAGCCTTTCCATCATCGCCGAAGACTTACTACTAGTCCTTGTTTGGGAACGTGAAGAGATTAGATTGAAAGGGATTAAAATGTGAAAGGAAATAAAACTAAAAAAATTCAAATCCTTTTACAGCCGGCGAGGCAATCACTCCTGCTAGAGCTGTAAAAATAGATTCAAATTTTTGAATATAGATTGATAGGTATTCTTTGAGAAGAATTATTTAGAAAGTTCTTGTGCTTTAGCCACGACAGCATCTCTACCGCCAGGAATTTTAACAAACACAACGCACTCACATTCTTTCCATCCACTGTATGGAATTTCTGGATCATCTTTATACAAAGCTTTACATTCTTTAACGTTTACACCTTGTAATTTTCCTGAAAATTCTCTAACAACAACAGCACCTGTAGACTCACCGTCAGAAACACCAGATGCACCTTGGATACTTTCTCCTACGAGTTTACCGATCAAATCACCTTTTACTTTTGTTGTAGCAGCATCAGTGCATGTGCTTTGCATCATTGCACCACTTCTCTTGTCCATAGCTTTAGGGGAAGCTTTACCTACTGACTTCATATAGTAGTAGTCAAAAGGTTTCTTATTTACATCTTCAGGAGGACCGTGCCATCCTTCAAACTGTTTTCCACCTTCTCCAACATCGTGAGCTTCTTTACCGCTAGAACCGCAACCAGAAACAGCAACCATTAACATTGTAAAAAGCAAAATTGCTTTTAATTTCGACATCCTTAACTCCTTGAATTAAAAATTAAGATTATATCTATCATCCTCAACCCTTTGAAAAAGTTAAAGCAAAATATTGATTTTTCAGAAATAAATTTCTAAAAAATCATATTCCGCCTCCATGAATAAACTCTTGCAATATATCATCCTCTATATTTCTCGGTTTTTTACCCAGATTTTGCTCATGAGAAAGGTCTGCCATGTCTTTTTGCAGTGTTTCTATCTTTTCCAAAAGAATGGAAAAGACCTTTGCGACAGGGTCAGGCATTTGTCCATGATCTAACATATGCTCACTATTTCTTTCATCAGATTTAACAACACGACCAGGAATACCAACTACTGTGCAATTTGCAGGAACATCGCGCATAACTACAGAGCCGGCTCCTACACGGACATTGCTTTCCAAAACAATGTTGCCAAGAACTTTTGCTCCAGAGCCAATCACTACGTTTTCTTTAATGTAGGGTGACGTTTTCCAGATTCCTTTCCTGTTCCACCGAGAGTTACTCCTTGGTAGATGAGGCAGCCTGTTCCAATTTCGGCTGTTTCACCAATCACAATTCCCATTCCATGGTCAATCATGATTCCATTTGCAATCTTTGCTCCAGGATGAATATCAATTCCTGTTATAAAGCGGGCAATATAATTCAGAAGCCTTGGAATTAAGGGAATCTTGCAAACATAAAGGAAATGGGCTATGGAATGAAACCACAGAGCGTGCAATCCAGGATAACAGAGAATTACTTCTATATAAGATTTTGCAGCCGGGTCATTGTCTTTGATTTTTCTAATATTATCGAACATGAAAGATGAATAAATTTGGGAAAGTTTTTTTAAAAGAACTAAACTTTCGAAGCAAGAAAATAATCTATTTACTCTTCATGTCGTAAACGCCTTCCCAGCCTTCGGGAAGTCCAAACTTTAAATACTCAATAGTTCTATCTAAGTATTGAACCACCGCTTTATCTTCTGGAAAATTCTGATTCAGCTCTTTTAAAATTGCATTCGCTGATTTCATATCTCCCTGCAGATAGAAATTGATACCTTTCTTAAATTCTGCATTCGTTTTAATTTTCTTATCTCGAATTAAATCTTCATCAGAGTTCATCACTTCATAGATTTCAATTGGTTGGTTTCTTCCCTTTACACGCACACGATCTAAATATCGAACTGAATACTTTGATGGATCTTTTACTTTTCCCAGAACCACAGAACTAATAATTATCTGTGCACCATAATATTTCGTTAGCCCCTCAAGCCTTGCAGCCAAGTTTACGTGATCCGAAAATGCATCTCCTTGCATACGATTTACTTCTCCAATCATCCCGAGCATCATAAAGCCTGTATGAATTCCATATCCTGTTTGGATTGGAGAATATCCATTAGCCGCTCTTCTTTGGTTATAAATGGAAAGCTCATTCAATTGGGCAATGGCTGAGTCAATTGCATCTTCCGTTCTTTCTTTGAATACAGCCATGATTGCGTCTCCCACATACTTCACAATAATTCCTCGATACTCACGCACTTTCGGACTTACTCTTTTAAAATATGCATTTACAAAATTAAAATTCTCTTGTGGAGTCATTGTCTCAGAAAGAGTAGAGAAGGATCGTATATCAGAAAAAACGACTGACATATCTGTGGCTACGTTGTCTCCGAGATTAACGTCAATTATACTCTCTTTGGATAGAAATTGTAGATAATCATGCGGAACAAATCTTTCGTAAGATTTATTAAGTGTAGAGATTTGAATATGCGTTTTGATTCTTGTAAGTAATTCTTCTTTTTGAAATGGTTTCGCTAAATAATCATTAGCCCCACATTCGAATCCGTATACAAGATCACTGATTAAGTTTTTTGCCGTAAGCATTATAATGGGCAGGTTTCCACTTGTTTGTTTTCTTCTCACAATTTTACAAACTTCATATCCAGAAAGTCTTGGCATCATTATATCTAAAAGGATAAGGTTGATTTCTTCCTTTTCTAAAATTGCTAATGCTTCGTCTCCATTTTGTGCTTTGAAAACTGTATAATCAGCAAGGCTCAAATGATTTTCTAGAACTTGAACATTGACCGGCTCATCATCTACAACAAGAATCTTTATATTACGATGAGATTCATCAACTATACGAGTCTCTAAAGATTCATCCGCATACTCAGGAGTAACCCCTAACGGAACAAGACCTTCGTTCACAGTCGCTACAGCTTTCTCATTGGAAATAGGAATCGTAAAATAGAACTGACTACCTTTTCTTACTTCAGATTCTACCCATATTCTACCTGAATGTAATTCGATTAGAGTTTTCGTGATACTAAGACCGAGACCAGTTCCTCCATATTCCCTTGAAATCGATGCATCTACTTGCTCAAACGATTGAAAGATGGAATTAAATTTATCTGTTGGAATTCCTATTCCTGTGTCGGAGATAATAATCATTAGCTCTTCTTCGTTATTTGGCTTTGCGTAGATTTCCACTTTCCCCATTTCAGTAAACTTAATCGCATTTCCTATGAGGTTAAGAAGGATTTGCTGTAATCGATTGTCATCGCCTAAAATTGCCGGAGTATTTTCTGGAATGCTGTTTATAAGGTCAATGTTCTTTCCATTTAAAAGATGTCTGGACAGAAGTAATACCATATCGGCTAACGACTTTATGTCGATTGGTTTTTTCTGAATAGCTATCTCGTGATTTTTTAATTTTGAAAAATCTAAAATATCATTTACTAAGTTAGATAGTCTTCTTCCGCTATCACTTATCATACGGAGATTTTTTACAGATTCTTTTTGTAATTTGCCTGTAGCCCCATCTATCATTGAATCTGCAATTCCAATGATTCCATTGAGTGGAGTTTTTAATTCGTGCGATGTATTCGATAGAAATTCATCTTTCAGTTTATCTAATTTTTCTAATTCTTGATTCTTTCTTTCTAATTCCGTTAGACTAGAACTCAAATCGAGAGCCATCTTGTTAAATGTGAGAGAGAGTTCACCTATTTCGTCTGACGATGCAACAGGAACTCTTTTTTCTAAATCACCACGACCAAACTCGTCAGCGGCTCGCTTTAGAATCAACAGTGGGGCAATTACTTTTCTTGAAAGAAAATAAACAATAAGAAGCGAGAGGGAAATGAGGATTAGCCCGATGGTAATGCCTTTATTGCGAATTGTAACAATATCTGCGAATGCTTTTTCGTTTGGAATTTGTAAAAATAACTGCCAACGGTTTCCCTGGAAATCAAGAAATCCGGGTTCGCCTTCTTTTGCATAAATTGTATCGGTTGATAGAATTTCTTTTTCGGATTGTTTGAATAAAGAATCTTTTTTAAAAGAACGATGGTTGGAATAAATAGTATTACCCTCATGGTCGAGTAAATCAATCAATGCATAGTCTTCTAAATCTTTGCTCCCACTTATAATCTGGTGAAGCCTACCAATGGAGACAAATGCAGTAACCGCTCCTATCAGAACTCCATCTTGACTCATCACAGGAGCAGCAAATACAATTACTTTGTTGCCAATTTCTTCTAGGTATAAAATATCACTAGCTGCGCTGATTTTATTTTCAGAATAAACTTCTCTAGTCCAAGTTGAATCTTTGCATTTATCTCCAATCGCCAAACCATTCGTATCCGCTATCTTGATACAGTTTTTATCGTAATAGGATAATGAGATGTAAACCTTTCTTTGGTTTCGATAGGAGATAAGCTTTTTAGTAATTTCCTCTGAATTAACTTTTGTATCCAGAAAAATTGGATCCGCACTGATTGTTTGCATATCGGAATAACGTTCAAATAGAACTCTATCCATTTTATCAAATATATGTCCTGCTTTCTCTTCTAATCCATCCTGTATTTGCGTTTCGACAAAACGAATTGCAGAAATATAAACAGAAATTCCAGTGGGAACTAGAATGCCAAGTGTAAAAAATAAATATACCGCGAAGATTTTTAAGGATAATTTCATTTTGCCTCAATACTCTTTACAAAGCTATCGTCGATAATGGTCTTTAAGTCCGGATTGCGGTAAATCTGTCCTCTTTCTTTTAGAAATCGAATGATTGTTTCTCCTGCTGTAAAAAGTCCAGCAACTTTTGATTTATAATTAGAATCCATTCTCTCATCGGGGCGCACGATACCGGGCATACGAGGTCCCTCTTGAAGACCAATTGTTGGTCCTTCGTTTTGTGTGATTCTTTGTGGATTTAATTTAGACATATCCTCTGTCTGGGCCTTCAGTGTTCCTTGATTTTCTTCCAATGTTAAAAATCTCAATCCGTCCAAATCTTCTTTAATTTCTGAGTCTGTTTTTTTAATTTTGGTAGCTACAATAGCAATAGCTTCTTTTGAGTTATGAGAATAAAACTGATTTGCCTCATCCAAAGATTGAATGAGTTTTTTTAATTCAGAACTATGAGTTTCTAAAAATTTTGCGTCAACACTCAATGTATCAGAGAGTAGATTTGGATCATCGGAAGACCTTCCAATAATATTCCATTCTCGTTTCGAAATTTCCGATAGGCTAACGCCCGTTGTATGTCCGGCATCAATTTCACCGGATTCTAGCTTTGCAAGGACTTGGTTCACTGGTAGGTTAACGGCAAAGTATTCCCCATCTTGAATTCCATTTTTTCCTAAAAGTTGTTGCACAAAAATATGCGAAGATGAATTTACTCCATCGAAGGAAATTTTTTTCTTTTTTAGTGAGCCTAAGTCTTTTATTTTAGATCCAGCGATGATAATGTCAGTAGTAAATGAATCGCTGAAACGATAGATTATTTTTGTTTCATGTCCTTCAGAAGAGAATACAATGGATTCAGTCAGACCCGTGCAGATAACGTCTAATTTTTTTTCGGAATAAAGTTCGCTTAGATTCTCTGTTTGGAATAACTCTACTTCAAGTCCGTTCTTTTTAAAGAGGCCTTTTTCTTCTGCGATAAACACATGCATAAAATTCGTTCTAGGCGGAACACCTAGACGAATTTTACTTTTTCTAGTCTTAACCTCCGTGCAGGAGACTAAGAGGATAAGAATGAGTATCTGCGGTAGTCTATTTATCCGCATAGCTAGCGCCGGAAGTAACTCTTTCCTCATTTGGAATTACTTTTTTTAGAGACGCAAAAAGCACTTTGGCTTTAGCTTTATTTCCTTGTTTGAGATAAGACCATCCAAGCCCAATCAGCATTTCTGTATCAGCAGGATAATCCGCAGTAATCGACTCATAGTATGTTTCGGCTTCTTTGTAATTTGCTAGCACATAATTGGTATAAGCCAATGTGCTTCTTGCAAAGTAATTTTTGCTATCTAACTTTAAGATTGTTTTACAAGCAATGTCTACTTGTTTGTATTGTCCCAACGCGAGTAATGCTCTTACGTTTCCTAACCTTGGTTCAATTGCATTCGGAGCTATCAAGGTTGCCTTTTGATAATAAGAAGCTGATTTTGTAAAATCTCCTTTGACTAGTGCAATCCAACCTGTTCTTAGTTGAATGAAATAATCATTTGGACTTTCCTTACTCAATTCTTCCATTGTTTCTAATGCTTTCGCATAATCTCTCTTTGCCTCTTGCGTATACGAGTCAATCAGTGTATCTGATACGATCTGTGTCGCAATTACAAGTATAAATAGTGATAGTATTCTTTTCATTATATTCTCCATATAAGCATAAATTTTACAGTATCTGAACTAGGTCTCTCATTTCTTGAATCAAGCCATTTATCATGACTGAATTGCAATTGAATTGTAAGATTCTCTGTTTTAATTCCAATTTGCCCGTATCCTCCGTAAAGTAAATCAAATCCTGTGTAGATCCAATTTTCTCCCATGAATGGAGTTCGTGCAGTTCCGTATCTACCTCCAATTCCAGCATAAAAATATTGTAGAGCAAAACCAAATTCTTGTTGGAAGAATCCATAGCCTTTAGATTTTTTATACGTATCAGTTCCAAAATAAAGCGGTGAAGTTGAAATTAGATAAGTTTCAGAAGCTGCAACTGACATGGATTGACCGCTAATGGTAGAAGAAGAATAGAATTTATCTAAAAACGGATAATAGAAAGTAACCGTTCCTTGACCACCTTTACTGCTGGGAGCAGAAATCGCCGCACCCGAAACTGAAATAGTAAAGTTGTTTGTGTAGCTAATTCCAATTTGCCCGGCAGCGCCACCACTTAGATAAGGTGTATTCGAACTAAGAACTTGCGGGGTAATGCTCAAAGAAAAACGATCGGATAACTTGTAAGAAACACCAACGGCATACTTAGTCGTTACATAATTCTGCGATGTAATTAAATTTCCCAGATAATACATGTTAATCGCTGATGTATAATAGCTTGGGATGGAAGAAGGTTTGGCTAAATAACCATACGAAGATAGATAAGCTAAGTTAATCGGATCGGTGATATAATTCGTGACCCCTTTGCTTGAACTAAGATTTTGTGTTACATCATGAATGGCACTTGCTCGTATATTCCAATTTTCATTCGGGCTATACGAAACACCCAATCCGTATTTTTGTCCATTGCCAATAAAGTCCGATCCTTTGAAACTATATCCACTATATTCTGGGATAACGGCAAAATAAGGGTATGCGCTACCGCCTGACAAAGCCTTTTGAATTCCTTTGTGTTCAGGAGAAAGCTTACTACCTTCTTGAAATAGTTTTGTTGCCTCGTCTTTGTTTCCAGTATAGTATTCGCATAGACCGATTTTCCAAAGAAGATCAGCATTCTTACCGTATTGGGCTTGCAGTTGTTTATAATTCTCGGAGGCTTTAGCATATTCTTTTTTTTCTAAGTATGCGTCGCCAATTCGTTGTTTTGCGTAATAGTTATTTGGATCTAACGCTAGAACTTTTTGACCGGCGGCAATGCTTTCGTCATTCTTACCCATCGCAAGAAGCGCCCACTGGATGCCGGATAACGTATCAATTGTAGAATAAATACTATCAGCCTTTTTATAATCTGCCAATGCCTTATCATAACTACCATTCATCATATGGGCATAGCCTCTATACATATACGTGGCAGCAGAGTCAGGATACTTACTGATGAGTTGATCTAGTAATTCAATCGATTTCGGATAATCTTGCTTAGCCTTATATGCCTCGGACATTCTAAACTTTGCAAAATAATTATCTTTATCTAGTTTTAGGATTTTTTCTCCAGTAGAAATGCTCTCGTCATACTTTCCATTGGCAAGAAGAGCCCATTGTATGCCGGATAACGTATCAATAGTAGAGCTTATACTATCAGCTTTCTTATAATCTGCTAGTGCGCTTTTGAAATCATTCAACATCATGTATGCATAACCTCTATAGGAATATGCAATAACATCATCTGGATTCTTTTTGATTACTTTATCGAGTGTCTCGATTGATTTCTTGTAATTCAGTTTTTCCATTTGTCCAACAGCCTCGGCTACTGTTTGCGAAAAAATTGAATTCGTATTCCATAAAAGAAATACTAAAACGCCGACTACTCTGATTTTCTTAAAATCCATTGATCTCCCTCTCTATTTTTAATTTGAATGACTCCAGGAGCAGATACATCTGGTGCTAAATCTAGCTCATAGAGGATAATGCTTGTATTGCGTAATACTTTTACTTTTAAACTGAGGCTTGTATCTTTTTCAATCATTTCGCCTTGCCACTCGAAGCCAACACTGTCACTGAATGGATGAATTAAATCCTTTACAAGACGAACTGGTAGGCTTGAAAAATACTTATACGACATTCTATCTTTCCATTGACTCGAATTGTTAATAAATGGAACACGATAACTTGCAAGGTAAAAGAAGAAAAGAGCTGTATTCTTTTTACCAATATAATCTAAGCAAGAAAAATAATCTGGGGATACATAAAAGTAAACACGGTTGTCTTTTTCATCTTCAAGAAATCGATTGCCCAATAAATCTAAATGCACTTTCCATTTTTCAGTATAGGTCTTCGTGTTATTCTTAGTGAGGCTAATCTTAAATTCCTCACCGGGAGAAAGAGAGTAAAAGTTTTTCAAATTAAAATCAGAATGTAAATTTGAAATTACTTGTTCTTCTGATGGAATTTCATTGAAATGAATTAGTGTTTTGCCATCTACTTCATTTTGGTATTGAGTAAAGCTAACTGGAATGGTTGAACTTCCCAATTCCGGCGTAGATTGAAAATGCAAATGAATATGTGGCTCTAAACTTCTACCAGAATTTCCTGCCAGACCAATCTTTGTGCCAGCAGTTACGTAATCGCCTTCTTTTACAGAGATAGAGTTTTTTAGAAAATGGGATACATGAGAAAATAGAAATGGAGTGTGTTCGATTAACACGAAATTGCCCCAATTATTTTTTGTATCTACTTCACCCGGTTTATTGTCCTCTAAATGCTTTACCACTTTAGTGACTCTACCTGCACAGGGGGCAAGCACTGTTAGCCCGAAAGTATAAAAATCTTCGCAAGTGTTTTCTTTTCCTTTTCGAACGTTTCCTTCTGAGTCTATCGCCATAAAATCAAGGCTTTCTTTCCATGCATCGCGGTGGGTATACTTACCGTTAAACCCTTGCGACACTTTCCATTTTCCAGAAAAGGGTAATCGAATATAAAGACCACTTACACCAAATCTCTGCAACCTAGTTTTGTAATAATCTAAATTGGACTCAGGTGCGCCGGGAAGAAAATCAACAGCCACAAAGTTTCTGTTGCGTAATAGCTTTATTGTATAAATAAATAAAAGTGTAACGCTTGTGAATGGCAAAGCCAAAATAGGAATACTAAATGGAGTAAACAAAACACTCGCGAATGATGACACAAGGGCACTGACCATAGAAGCGAGGGCAGCGATTAAGAAAGTGGAAGGACTAGGAACAAGGAAAATTCCTCCGACAGCAATTGCGGTTAATATATAATTAAACCCAACTGAACCAGCAGAGATATTTCCCATTTTTCCTTGAAGTAAAATATGGAAAGTGATTCCAGTTATAAATCCTATGATAGAAAGTAAAAATGCAATTCGACTCGATGCAAAGAGTATTAAAGCAAAGCATAATCCCGCCCAGGGACTAGATTGAAAGAAAATTCCTCCCAAACTTTTGAAGTAATAGAGCATATAATTAAAGCTTTCTGGAAATAGAGGATCATACGGAAAATCATGATTTGTCGTTCTAAAGTTTAATCCGTTGTAATCATAGAATGAAAAGTATACAATTACGCTAACAATCACAAACGGTATGGATAATATCGGTAAGCCTAGAAAATAGGAAAAGGCATACTCAAGAGCAATGGTAAGAAAAACTAACAATACAATTGCCGCAAATAAAATAAATATCAAAGTAAAATCTACATTATGGTAGAGGTTAATGGATAATCCAACTAGAAGACCGTTGAATCCAAGAGAACCTTTCTTGATTCTCTCTTCATGCACTCCCAAAAACATCGCAACCAAAATAGAGAAGATAATACCAAGTAACCCCATCGCACCGGCTTCCCAATTAAACAGGGTTGCAAAGAAAATCAAAAGCCCCAGATAGGGGCTTGGACTGAAAAGGATTGAAGAATAAGCAGAAAGTGTTCCAAAATAAATGGTTTTTAAAAAATTCATGCGCTACCTATTCTTTTTATTCCAATTCCATTGCGTTGATATCATCAACCGTTTCTCTTCTACGAATTTCTTTGACGTTGCCGCCTTGTTGAATCAATATAACTGCTGGACGCATTTCAATAAATTGCATCCACTGCGTAACGTTATACGCTCCAACAGGATGAATCACCAGGTGATCTCCTCTTGACATATTCGGAAGCAAAACATTTTCACGAACAACGTCAATATTCATACAGAGTGGACCGTATAGAGTCACATCTTCATATGCTTTAGAATAATCTTTGACGGGAGAAATTTTTAAATCATACCAAGTTGAGACATACAGGAGATTTAACCCCGCATTTAATACGACTGCTCTCTTTCCGCTAGGCATTGTCTTGTTTCCAACGACTGTGCTTACGAGATAACCGGAATCATCCACCATTGCTCTTCCTGATTCAAGAAAAAGTGGAGGCGGTTCTTCGGGAGAAAAAGAATCATAAAGCGAAGAGCATATTGCCTCAGCGTATTGATCGAACGAGGGTAATAACGAACTACCCGCAAAGTAGGTGCTCTTTAATTTATTTGCAGAAACAAAACCACCGCCAAGGTCAATGTATTGCATTGGTTGACGAAGTTCATCTCTTACTTTTTTATAGAAGTCTGCAATCTTTGCTGCTGCTCTTTTGTAAGCAGAAGGATCCATCATGAAAGTTCCAATATGAGAGTGAACACCGACTAATGCTAATTTGCCACCACTGTGTGCAATTCTTCTAGCTGCTTCTAGTGCATGACCGGATTCTAAATTAAAACCAAATCGACTCCATGACGGATAAATACCTGTATCCATATTGATTCGAATGGCGAGGTCTACTCTCTTTCCAAGCTCTTCGGAAATTTTCATTAAGTCTCTGATTTCATCGAGATGATCGGCGTGAATTCTTGCTCCTTCTGAGACAGCAAGTTTTAATGCTTCGTATGGTTTATAAGGTCCGTTAAAAATAATTCTATTTCCAGGAATGCCATTCTTTCTAGCTTTTTGGTATTCAAAAGCAGAAACTACTTCTGCCCAAAATCCTTCTTTGTGAAAGACTTTACAAATTGCATTTAAATAATTTGTTTTATAAGACCAAGTTGGTTGAAACGAAGGATAGCGAGATTCGAAAGCTTGTTTGTATTCGCTAATCTTTTTACGAATTGTAGTTTCTGAAAAAATAAATAGCGGCGAACCGTGTTTTTCCAGGAGAGTCTCAATGGAAATTCCGTCAATAGAATGCATTGTCTCTGGAATATTAAATCCTCCGAATTTATTAGCAGCGCCCATATATTGTCTGCGAATTACTGGGCGAACATACATACGTTTACTCATGTTTATCTCCTTTCTCGATATCGAGCAATTGTCCTTTGATAGTTAGTGATTCAATATATTTCATTGGGATAATTTCATCCCAGCTATGTCTTACAAATACTTTTCCTACATCGTAAGTTTGAAATGGAGTGACCGGTTCATTTAGGCTTAGCTTTAATAATGCTTCTGGTAAATTTTGTCCAGATGCAGTCGCGAGATAAACCCACGCCGGAAAACGGGGATTAATCTCTAGCAGATACATTTTTCCTGTTTTGTTTTCTACGATGAATTCTAGTTCACATCCACTGTTCCATTTGATGAAGCTTAGAATTTTTTTGGAAGTAGCTTTTGCATCTTCGCTGTTGATTGTTACGCCCGCCCAGGCTTTTCCTTTGTCTGTAAGAAAAAGTTTTTTCATGACTACAGCACCTATCATTTCTCCTTCTTTTGCAAGTGCACAAACGTTGATTTCTTCGCCTGCAATGTATTTTTGAAAGATAACGGGCACTCCCCATTTGCCTGCCATTGCATAAAAATATCCAACAGCTTCTTCGTAATTTCTAGCTAGATACGCTTCGTAAAAAACACCTTTTACAAACAAGGGAAATCCAATCTCGTCTGTCACATGACGTATTGCTGTTACATCTTGCACAGAAATAGTTTCAGGAAGTAGGACGCCTGTATTTTCCAGAGACTCTTTTAAATAAGTTTTGTCTCTAGTGTGAAGTTCTTTTCTCCCGGGAAGGAAAACGCTAATGTCCATTTTTTTTAATTCACCCGAAATGGAAATGTAGTTATCTAGTTCTGAATCTAATGTGGGGATAATAACGTCTAGCTTCTTGATTGAATTGATATGTCTGATTCGATCCAATAAAACTTCTGGTCCCGAGCTTGGATATGGAAGTAGAAATGAGTTTTCTAAAAGTTCGCTCATGAAATTTCCAGGCTCAAGTGCTCCATAAGCAAAGCCTATTAATTCTGGATTTAATTTTGACTCACGAAGAGAGCGAAGGACTGGAACACCAGGACCGGGGCTATCAACTGCGTTCATTCCACTGACGGCTACGACTGTCCTTTTCATTTGTAAAGTCCTAATTCAGTTAATTGGATAATCATGTCCGAATAATCACGCTCAATCTCATGTGCATCGACTTCGTATTCAGTGATAATCGATTGAAGTATTTCTTCTTTTGTCTTGTCTTGTTTTAATAAACGAACAATGGCGAGAGCTGTTTCGTTTAACGTATATGTATTGCCCGTAGTTGGATCAAATACAAACCCAGTATCGCTTAGAGCGAGATTTTTTAAAGCTTCGGATGCCATATAACCTTCCTTTTTTGAGAAACATTCAAATTACTTAACCTTCGAACAGGAATAATTTACCACAAAATTTTTCAAAAAGAAAAAAAAAGTTCACTAAACAATGATTTTGCTCATTTAAAAAATAAAAAGTGTTTTGTGATTGAAATTCATATTGTTGGAATATTAGATATACCTTATATTCTATTCAAAATCGTCCTTGCCGATAAGACTGGTCTTATTTTTTATAAAAAAAATTTTAAACAAGGTTGAATAAAAAATAGGATAGTGAAACCTAGGAGCAAAATAAAATTATCTTCATCTAGAAGGATCAAATGAATAATCGAACTGATTGGGGAAAACTACAAAGCCTTCAAAAAACTTTTAAGCGTGGCACAGAATTAATTTCACAGGGGATAAAACCTAAAGCATTATATGTATTAATCAGTGGAAGACTAAATGTTTTTCGAGATGGGGTTGCTGTGTCAAAGGTAAAAAGGCGTGGAGAATACATTGGTGAAATCGCTGTGCTTCTTAAAACGGTGGCAAGTGCTACAGTAAAAGCAGAAACGGAAGTTGTTGTCATAGAAATTGAGTCTTCTAAAATCATTCCTTTTTTAAATCACACACCAGATATTGCGATTGCGCTCGGGCGGAAAATGGCGGATAGACTCGTTGAGTTAAATTCTAATTTTTCGCTATTAATAGATAAAGATTACAGACCGGATTTTATAAAGTCTCTCCAAAATAAATATAAAGAGCAACAATTATCGCCTAGCCCGGAAGATTTGAATTTGCAAAAATTAAAACCTTTCTTCGTTGAATTTGCAGCGGGTATGGATATTTTAACACAAGGACAATTTCCGAGTGCGCTTTATATTTTAGTTTCTGGAACTTTAGAAATTGTAAAGAATGGAAAAGTAATTGCTGTAGAAAGTAAACCCGGTTACTATCTTGGAGATGTTGCAATTCTTCGCGATACTTTCTCGAATGCAACCGTTGTTACCCGCACTTCTGCAACGTTAATCGAAATCAAAATTGAAAAGGTAGATTATTTTCTAAATCATTCTCCAGAGATTGCCATATCCATTGCTGTCAAGCTTGCAGAGAGAACGATTGCTATCAATGAATTGTTTTTAGATCTACAAGTAGATGCAGTAAAGGACATCCTTAAAAAAGAAGAGCAGATAAAAAAAGAAATAGATGAAAAAAAATCAGCAGATGAATCTTACAAAGATGAAATTCGAAAAGAATTGGCTGAAAGAAAAAGAATCAAAGCTGAGAAAGAAAAATTAGAAGCGATGCAATTTGTAAAACAAAAAAAACAAGACGCCATCACAGAGCAAATCAACGAGATAAAAAAAGTAGAAAAGGAAATTTATTCCTTACTTGGAATTGATATGGAAGATTAGTTTTTTATTTATGCTGTTTTACAATTCCAAAAATGGGAACATGACTTTCTGTTTCAACAGTTTCAATTTGGAGAATTTCAACTAGGTCGTCACGAAGTCCTTGGAAGAATCCCTTTTTTTCGTTCGATGACTTTGTGATTTCTACAGAATGTTCCGTTTCTAATTGAATGGATTCAAGTTCTGAACTTGTATCATTCATATTTAAAAGAACAGGCTCATAGGTTGTGTCGGAGGCATAGGAGCTAGGACTTTTGAGTAGAGGAGTTTCTTCGGGTAGAAAAGAAAGCTCAATTTTATGAAAGGTGGGAGCGGGATTTTCTGGAACTAGAGATTTGTTGCCATTCGCATCGGTTTTACATCTAACATCCGTTTCTTTGTGACAAAAATAGCAGCTAATCGTTATGACATTGGAATGAGAAATGGAATTGGCAAGCTTGGATTTTTTTCCGCAATTAGGGCAGTTGAACGAAATCTCTGTAACAGGGGATGTAGTATTCATAGTCTTCTATAGAAATCGGATATTCTCGTGAATGCGATTATAACAAAATTATGTAATATTAGTAATCTACTAATATTTTTTAGGGCTTTTAAGTAATGCTCCTTTAAAGCCCCAAGCCAAATTAGATTACGCCGGCTTTCTTAGCAATTGCGTAGAAATTAATACCCCAACCTACACCTAGAAAATGCTTAGGAGTAAAAACTTCTTCGGTGCTCGGATCCCATAAATCTTTTAGAAGTGCATCTGTTGTGAGTTCTCTTCCGATTGGAAGTCCCCAAAAATTGTCTTGTTCCTTGTTATCCATTTGTGTGTCCTTTCTCTTTGTATTTGTCCCAATATTTTTTATTGAAACCATTTTACGTCAACGAAATTTAATCAAAAAATTTCTAAGCTTTGCTCTTTTTTACCATTTCAAAAAACTCTTTGAATAGATATTCGGCATCATGTGGACCTGGTGAACTTTCAGGATGATACTGAACTGCCATTACAGGAAGAGTGCTCGATTTAATTCCTTCAATTGTGTCATCGTTCAAATTGATATGAGTAATTGGCTCTGTTGACGAGTCTTCTCCGATTACCGCAAAACCGTGATTTTGCGCTGTGATTTCTACGCGACCGCTAGAGATATTTTTTACTGGTTGGTTGCCGCCACGATGACCAAACTTTAGCTTTGTTGTTTTTCTTCCGAGTGCCAGACCAATGATTTGGTGTCCCAAGCAAATTCCGAATAAGGGTTTTTTATTGGCAATGATTGTTTTGGCTGAATGAATTCCATAGCTTACAGGCTCCGGATCTCCTGGACCGTTTGATAAAAAGTATCCGTCGAAGTTTTCTTCCATTACTTTTTCGATTGGATATTCGGCAGGAAATACACTTACCGCAAAACCAGCATTATTCAAACACTTGAGGATATTCGTCTTTACCCCGTAGTCGTAGACTGCTACTCTATAAGGTTTGTTTTCTTTTGAACCAAATTCATATCGTTCTTTTGTGCTAACAACTTTTGCTAAATCCATTCCCTGAATGCCCGGGAAATTCTTTTACTTTCTTTAAAAAATCTTCCGAATATTTGTCTGCAATAAAGATACCGCCATTAGGAGCTCCATTGCTGCGGATAAAGCGTGTTAGCTTACGAGTATCAACTCCCTGGATGGCAGGAATTTTATGTCGAATCAAAAAAGAAGCCAATGTTTCGGTCGAACGAAAGTTAGAGGGAACAGGAACATATTCTTTTACTATAAGTCCGCTCACTTGCACTTTGTCGGATTCCATGTCTTCTGCACAAATCCCGTAATTTCCAATCATAGGGTAGGTAAGCGTAACAATTTGCTTACGATAAGAAGGATCTGTCAATATCTCCTGGTAGCCTGCCATAGAGGTATTAAACACCACTTCGCCCACTTCTGAGCCTTCATAGCCGAAAGACTCGCCTTCAAAAATTTCACCGTTGTCTAAAACTAAAAATGCTTTCATTTGTTTCTAACATATTTCATATTGTAGCATTAAGGTCAACCAAATGCTTCCATTAAATGATAATTCCTTTAACCTAATTTTTGGGGCAGATGCCGAAAAAAACCTCATCCCGATATTCATCAACGAAAAGAAATATATGGTTCCCCGCCATCTGAATCTACTGCGTGGGTTTCATTATATTGTATCTACTACAGAAGACTATGAATTAAAATTACAAAAGCATTGCTGGGCGGGAAGTTGTGAAAATTGCAAATGTCGCTTTCAGGATGCGCAGTTGGGGGAAGCAGAGGGACTCGCTTGCCAAATGGATGCAGATCCGAATTTAAAAATAACGCTAATCCCCCGAACAATGAAACGAAAAATCACATTTGCAATTGATTATAATATCTAGGTTGAGAGAATTTATTTTTTGAAATACTTAACCAAGTAGACCGAGTTTCCTTTTTCATTGTATTCGACTTTATCAAAAAGTCACGAGCCATTATAATTCCCCGTCCATGAGCTAGGGCTTGAATTTCTTTATCATCGCTTTTTCTTTGGAGCATTTTTTTGTGATCAAATCCATTTCCTTCGTCTGTAATGCGAAAGCTAATTAATTCAGGACCGACTGTAAACTCAATCGTCACAAATTTATATGTATACTTTGGCTCTTTTTGTCTTTCAATTAAGAATTGAAGATAATCTCCGTTAGCCTGTAATTCCGTTTTCTCTTCAAAATCTATATCTAAATTTCCATGCTCTATGGCATTGATTAACATTTCTCTAAGAGAAAGTTTTATATTGTAAACGGTTTCTTGGTCTGAATACCTTAATGCTGTCATAGGAAGTCGATGACAGATTGCATCAACGAGAGTCAGGTAATTTTTGATTCTAAAAACCTGTCTTTCTTCTTCACAAAATTTTAGAAGTTCATCTTCTTTAACGAGGCATGCAGTTCCGAGTAAAATATAATCCTCTTCAGTTGGCACATACTGAAGGGTTATTCCAATTTCAAGAGGCTCCCCAATTTTATTCGAAAGATCAGAATTAAAAGAAAGACTGCTTTTAGAATTAATCACTTCTTGAATTGTATATTTGAATACTTCTTTGTAAAGTTCTAGATGACTCAATGTTTCAGAGTTATAGAGTAGCTCAGCAAAGTTTTTTCCGATTAAATCTTTTACTTTAAATTTTAGAATGTCAGTGACGGCTCGGTTAATAGTAAGTATCTCCCCATCTCCATTTAAGGAAAAGATAATGTCTTTAGAATTCTCTACTAACTCCTGGTATTTACGTTTTGATTTTTCCAGTTCATGATTTAACTCTTCTAATCTTTTTTTATTGTGCAAAAGTTCTCTGGTTCTAATTTTTACTAATTTTCGAAGAGTGAAAATTAGAATTATGGAAAGCATAATAATGGGGACGACTGTAAAAAAGCCGGCAACTAAGTATTTTTTCCATCTTGAATCGACTTTGGGATCAGCATCGAAGATAAATCCTTCGAGAGAGTATTCACCGTGAAATAAGCCAAGGTTCTCAAATGTTTTAGCTGTTTTAGCAATTCTATCCGGATTGATATGACCGATAGGAATTACGTTGGAAATAATAAATGATTCTAATGTCTTTGCTTCGTAGAGTAGGTAATCTTTCGTTATCCGCTCGTTCTTATTTATTTCGGGAGTGTTTAAAATTAGGTCTACCGTTTCAGGAATATTTTCCATGGCATACTGCCAGCCTTTAAGACTTGCATTCAAAAAAGAAATGACTCGGTCTCTATGCTTTTCAGTTTCATCTTCTGATGTATAAAGCATGTCGCCATAAAAGTCTATTCCGAAATCGTTAGGCGATAGAACGTAGGTTTTTACACCCACTTTTTCCATTTGATAAGGCTCGTTTGTAACATATCCAAAGAGTGCATCTACTTTACCACTCAAAACAGATTCGATACCATGATCATTCGGAATTGAAGTAAAGGAATTTAGAGGAATTCCCTCTCTGAAAAAAATAGCTTGTAATGGCGGAGGAATTTCACTTTCGGCAAGCATGATTTTCTTATTGATTAGATGGGAAGGAACTCTAATTCGTCTATCAAAACGAGTAACTATTGCATCGGGAGTATGTTGGAAGATTGCGGCTAACACGACTACCCGCTTCTTTTGCATACGGGCTAATAAAATACGAGAATCAGCAACTCCAAAATTATGTTTACTGGATAGTATATTTTCATACGTAGAGTTCGGACCGCCTTCAATTAAATCAACGTCTAAACCAGCTTCGGCATAATAGCCTTTATACTTCGCAGCGTAGTAACCGGCAAACTGAAATTGATTGTGCCACTTCAATTGAAGAGATACTTTCTCTAGGACTTTCTCTTCCTTGGTTTGACCAAAAATGGAATGAGAAAATAAGCAAAGTAGGAATAAAAATGTGTTAGTCCATTTAGAAATCATATAGACAATGTTCATTTTAACTTATGAATAAAATAGAATAAAGCAAGTAATTTAAAATTGTAAAGACTAAAAATATGAAAATCTTTTTCCTATTGCGATTTTCACTCTCACCAAATAAATACGGGGTTAGAGTTTACTTGATTGTTTAAAGTCAGTTCCTATGCTGGGATTTTAAGATAGTTTCAGGAGTCTAACATGCAAAATCAAAAATCTATATTTCAAAAACCTTTCGTTAAATTTTTAACTTTGTTCCTAGCATTTTTCGCACTGACATTGAGTGTAGTGCTTTCCCAGAGCAATGCGCAGAATAAGAATAAAAAAGAGCCTGTCAAAATTTTCAACTCTAGCAAGAGCATGGCACCGAATCTTCCAAAAGAAAAGCCGGCTGAAAAAAGTAACGAAGAAAAATCTAAATCAGAACAGACTAAGAATACTCCAAAGCAAGAAGAAAAAAAGAAAGAAACTCTACCAATCGTTCCTTCTAGTAAAGCACCCGATCCGGGTCAGTATTAAAAAAGAGGAATCAATCTTTTGATCGAAGTGATAGATTATTCTTTAAAAGTATTTCTTTACCTGCTACTTATTTCAATTGTATTTATTCCTTTAGAATTAAGTTTCAAACAAAAGGAAGTGAAATTCTTTAGAAAAGAATGGCTAATAGATATTTTCTTCTACTTCGGACAGGTATTGGTCTGGAATTTTGTAACAGTCTATGTATTGAATTTTCTCTTTAGTAAAATGGATTTTCTTTGGATAAAAAAATTTCATGCTATAGTGAAAGAATTTCCTGCCTATATGCAGATAATATTCGTTATTCTCTTGAGTGATTTTCTCATTTATTGGGGGCATAGATTTCAACACCGGTTTGATTTTCTTTGGAACTTTCATAGAGTTCATCATACTGCTGAGACGGTTGATTTCATTGCCGCCTTTAGAGAGCATCCTCTAGATAATATTTATACCCGCGGAATAGAGACATTACCTGCTATCCTCTTGGGCTTTGATTTGAATTTAATTGCTGGCTTTTTGACTTTTCGCGGCTTATGGGCGTTATTCATTCATAGCAATGTAAATCTGAGATTGGGATTTCTTGAAATTCTTTTAGGTTCCCCCCATCTTCATCATTGGCATCATGAATTAGAGCACGAAGGCAAATGCAATTATGCAAACCTATCTCCCTTAATGGATATTTTATTTGGAACTTATTACAGTCCTAAAGCAGCACCCATTTCCTTTGGAATTGTAGATGAAATGAGTCATTCTTACTTGAGTCAAATCATAGAGCCGATGATTCCAAAGGCAATAAGAAATAAAATGAAACGAGTTAAAGGTTAATACTGTGTATGCCCCTGTAGATTCGTTGAACGCATGGACAAGCTCTCCATGACAATTTCGTTCTTTTCACAGTTCTCGTTTATTTCTTTGCTGGAGATTTCGTTGGCTTTACAGTCTCAGTAAGTGTTTTTTCCAAAATCCCTTTTGAATATTTGTAAATGATTTTTTCTTTTTCTTTTTGAACTTGAATACTTCCATCAGGAAGAATTTGAACAGTATCACAATATAAATAGTTCGGAAATAGCTGCTCAAACATTCCTTTTTGGTAAGCGTAGATATGGCATAATGGTGGTTCGCCGCGCGTATTAAACTGAGCAAAGATTTCAGGAATTCCGTCGTAATCAATATCTTGGATTTTCAAATTCTTCTTGTCGCCGGCTAGCAGAAAATGAGCATTATCCTCTTCATTCCAAAAGAGATAATAAGTAACAGAAAAATTCCCGAACCCTTTTTTAGTTTTAGTCCCTGTCGGATAACCAATGATATACGCTTTTTTCTTTTTTGTTCCATCTTTAAATGGAATAGGCTCAATTTCTACTTTTCCATAATTGATAGCCTGCTTTTCGTCAGGTTGCAATTTTTGAATTTCATCTACCATTTCTTTATCAGATGGTTTTAATTTTTTCTTTCTATTCTTTAAAGTGTATGCAGAAAAAGCTTCCGGTGAAATAAAGCTTCCACTCTTTGCGCCAATCCAGCTAACAATCACATCTTCTGAATTGGGCTTCAATGATTTCATTTCGAAATAATAATATTCATTCTCGTAGTAAATCTTTTTGCGATATACAGGAACTACTTCCCCTTTATCCGGATAATCAGGCATTACCCCTAAGATTTCTCTGCCGGGTTTTCGATAAAAAATTGGCTCAGATGATTTAATGATAAAATAACCAATCAGAGTAAGCGGAAGAAAATCCTCCTTATCCTCTTTTACAATTGTAAAACCAGAAAATATCCAACCGGTCTTTCCGTTGTATTCAACCTTCAACCAATTTCCAATACGAGTCTCGATTGCTTCTCGCTCTTTGGTTTCTTCTAAGACTTCTCCTATGACTTCTTCTGGAATATTGATTAGCTTTTTACCGGCTAATTTAGGTTTGTCTCTAAGCGGAGTTCCGCCTTTTGCTACAACTTTAAAGTAAGGCTTTTCCTTTATTGCATTTTGTGTAGAGTCTGGATTGTCGTCATCATCCGCATCTTTGGTATCGTCTGCCTTTTTTGTGGACTTAGCATCCTTTGCAGTTTCCGTTACTTTTTTTTCTTTCTCTACTGGCGGTTTCTTTTTGTTAGCCTGTGCGGTCAGTTCCATGAAACCAAACCCTGTAATTAAAAATGTGATTAGAATGAGTATAATATTTTTATTCATAATGATTACCTTATAACAATTGTTGTCAAATCTCCGGAAAAAGTGTCCTGATTTTTTTCATTTGCTCTTCATTGCGTTTGGTAGGATTTGTGAAGATGGAAAATTTAGAAGTGCCAAGTAAAGAAAGATCATCTCCATTTCCAAGAAGAGGAATTAGATCAACGATTAACTTCTTAGCAGTATCGTTATTATGCGTTAGGTTGCCAATGATCATTTCAACAGTGACAGCCTCTTCATGCTCTTTCCATGAATCATAATCAGTTGACATGCAAACCATTTGGTAAGCAATCTCTGCTTCGCGCGCGAGCTTTGCTTCGGGAAGCACCGACATATTGATAATATCCCCACCGACCATGCGATACATTTTAGATTCAGCGCGAGTAGAAAAAAGCGGACCTTCCATGCAGATTAAAGTTTTTCCAGTGTGCATTTTGATTCCAAGCTTTGTAGCTAAAGAATTAATTCGATCAGAAAGACTTTTAGAAAATGGATCGCCGAAGCTTGCATGGGCTACTACACCTTTGCCGAAGAAAGTAGATTCACGAATTCCTTTTGTGCGATCAATGATTTGATCCGGCAAAACGAAATCACGCGGAGCGATTTCTTCGCGTAAGCTACCAACGGAACTAAAAGCAACAATTTCTTCAACGCCAATCATTTTTAATGCGGCGATGTTTGCGAGATTTGGAATTTCGGAAGGACTGATAAAATGCCCTCTACCGTGTCGGGGTAAAAATGCGATGAGCTTATCTTTGTAACGTCCGATTGTGATTGTGTCGGAAGGCTTACCCCAAGCTGTATCAGGAAAATATTCTTCGATTACTTGCATTCCTTCCAATTCATAAAGTCCAGTTCCGCCAATAATTGCCGCTTTTACTTTTTCGTTCAATCTACTACTCCAAATCGTTCTATTTTTTATGTATTTATCTAATGCGAGTATAGTCTAGTCATTTTTTGATTTGAGTTTGGGTGTTGTGATGCCATCGTGTAGGTAACGCATATATGCGTTACCTACACGATGGCGTATTTTCCGAGGGTTCTGTCAGAGACATATTGTAAGGACTTGATTAATCAAGTCCTTACAATATGTCTCTGACCTTCGACAACGCTCAGTGCAAGCACTGGATTAAGATTGACTCTTATCATTAACTCTTAAAATTAAACTATGAAATTCATTTTATTTATTTTACTACTGGCTAATTCTATTTATCCACAAGAGAGAAGGTTTTTATTCAGAGACCCGGTTATTCAATCCTCTGACGCATTTACCATGTTAGGCGATAGTCGAACGCAATATGTATTTCAGTTTGGAGTAGAAGTAGATTGGGAAAATCAGGATTTTCTTGGGAAATATAAGACATCTTGTAGTGAAGGCAAAATAGGAATTCAAAATGCAGGAGTTGCGGGATCAACGACAGAGCATTGGTTGGAATTTCTAAAGAGTGAATATTATAGACCAGAAGATTATCATGAGAAGATTGTTCTTATGATTGGTGGCAACGACATACAGCGTTATGCCTACAAATGGAAAGGATTTAGAATCAATAGAGCTGAATCACTCAATGAAGCGATAGACGAAATACACGCGCGAGTTGTAGAGATTGTAAATATACTAAAACAATCCAATAAAAAAATCATTCTACAAACTCATTTTCGAGTCAATCCAGATATGAAAGACACACACAGCAAAGCTTTAAATGAAGGCTTGGACGCTTTAAATCTACGTCTGCTTAGCTCCTATGGTAGCGACAACTCGGATGTTAGCCTCGCCTACTTAACTCCCGATTTTCCTGCCCCGCTCTTTCTTGACTTAGTTCATCTAAATCCTTTCGGTTATCAACTTCATTCTTATTTTCTTTCGAGAGAATTACAGAGGAGATGTTGGTGGTAGTGTTTTGGGTATTTTGGAGATGAGGGTAATATTGCTTATACTCGTATAGTTATATTGATAGACTCCTCCGCTGCCTGTTAGAGTAGCCTTTGGATTAGTTAAGATAATATCGTAAGGTGTAGTATCTTGAATACGATTTAGAAGAGAAATATTGGAAGGATTTTGAACATCGTAAATCATTAAACCATCTTGCAAATCACAGATGAATAGATATTGATTGTCTATACCTAACCCAAAAGGATTCTTCATTGGATAACTCTTAACAAGTCTCGGATTTTTGATGTCACTTATATCGAGAATATCTAACTGGTTAACAGCATTAGTCCCACAACCCGCACGCAGTGTAACATAAGCATAATTACCCTGTGCGACTACTGGATCACAACTTCTTGCATGAGTGAATTTTGATACATAAGTTGGATTTTCGGGAGTGGTTAAGTCGTAGATAAACATTCCCGTCGTAGATCCTAACATAAGATAGGTTTTAAAAAGAAAAGCTGTTTCCATAACCGCTTCTAGATTAGAAACTTTTACAAAGCTTGGTTTTTCTGGATTGGAAATCTTAACAGTAAAAAGTTGTGAGTAAGAAAGAACATACAGATAATCCCCGTTAATCGCAAATCTTGCAAGAGAACCCCCTGTTCCAGAAGAAGCAGTTGCTGTCCCAGTTGCGGTAGCCGTGCTAGTCACGGTAGGCGAGCCAGATGCTTGTGAGAGAGAAAATAAGGGGATAAAGTCAAACATTTTATTTGGACAATTCTTATATTGACGGATTAGAAAATAGTTTTCAGGTGAACTAGGATTTACACTTCCCATACTCACAACTCCCATGTTTGTAAATCCGTAACCAGCAAAAACATCTTTTAATTTAGTTTTTACCTCCGGCTCACCTTGGTCGTTGAGTTTAATTGCGAGTAACCCATCATAGCTATCTGCAAAAATAATTCCGTCCTTCACTGCAATATCATAGTTTCCTGAAATTTGGATGGATGTAAATTTTACTGGGTTTGTCGGATTGGAATTATCGTAGATATGAATTCCCCAACCTTTGTCGTTTATATATAAATACTTATCGTATAAATAAATTTTACCCGGTGAGAGTAAGGATCGCGTTAAGTCTTTTTTAATTTCGGAAGTATAGTAAGGAAGAGAGGTTGAAGCAGAAGCAGAAGCAGAAGCAGTTGTAGCTGTAGTTGTAGTTGCTGGTCTAGAAGAAAAAGAGCTAACTCCTACTCCCGCAATTTTACATTCGGATGTATTTCTATCATTGCAATTATAGATACTAAAAAGAATACATAAGATCAGAAAAGGTTTCATATAGTTAGGCGATGAATCTAAATTACAAAACCTATTCACGCTTTACAAGTAGAAATTTTCGGCTTTATATTATTATCTGCCTCATGGACATGCTCAGCAACGGCATCGATAAAAGATAAACACCACGGATTCGACCAACTGGCACAAGTCGTTTGTATTTCGCAAAATCATCATGGAAGGAAATGAGCAAATCATTGATTATCCGCTGACATTTGGAATAGTCAGAGAATTCTTGGAACGATAGTGGATACATATACATAGACCTTATTCGACCTACACCAAAGGAAGGTATTTCGGCTATAAAAACCAATACGGAAATAGGATGAAAATTACCGTTTTCCAAGTCAATAGTTAAATAACTTCACCTTATATTGGGACTGTGTAAAAACAAAAAAATGTGTCACACTATGTTACTTCCGAGTTGGCGCAACATAAGGCGAGCTATTGATTTAATTGGGGCGAATAAGAGCTTTCCGAAATCTTAAAATTGCAAAGAATAACCAAGCCTGATATTACTTAGATTGGTTTGGATTGTTTCTTGATAATCGAAATTTATAAATGGCTGAATTAGAATTCCCTCGGTAGTATAATTATTATTTAAGATTAAAAAATTATGTTTATAGGCATAGCGAGTATTTAGACTAAGATGCTCTATTCCAATAAAAAATCCTTTTTGAAATACCCATTGAAATCCAAGTCCATAAAATTTATAATTAGCGAGAGGAGAATTTACTTCTCGAATCACAGGAATATTTACAGAAGTCCCGTCTTCATATCTTTTAGCATATTGGTATTCTACACTCTTGTAGTGGCTAACATAGTCACGCCCCATTCCGCCCGTAATATACAAAGGAAATTTTTCAAAGAAATAGTATCTAAAGTTGAGAAGACCAACTTCTAATGAATTTGTTTTTTCTAGTATACTCAAATTGAGAAATGGATTCAGATAAGGTGATGTAGAGAATCTTTGTTTATGTAAATGAGAATAACCAACAGAGAAACGAGAAGTCAGATTGTATTCTAAGTTTAGATTTAGAAATCCGGGTGTTTCCGAAAATTTATCATTACCCTCTCCATATCCAATTCCGATTTCTAATTTTCTCTTTTTTCGAATTTCTGCTTGGGTTAAATTGGTATTATCCTTTGGTTCAGTGTTTGGTTGGGAAGATTCTTTCTCTGGTTCAGTTGTCTTTGTTGGGTTATCTTTTTTCTTTAGCGAATTCCGTTTCTTCGTAAGTTTCAGCAAATATAGGAAAGGTAAGAATTAAAAATAAAATGTATTTCATTGAGGTGTTCCTTAAGGAGTGTAGATTTCGGAGATTTTAGAATCATTTGTTGAGTATCTGCCATTTATCAATACCCGTCCATCCTGTAAAGTAGTGGCTAATGGAAAATCTTTTGCCACTCGCATATTTCCTAAGAAATTAAGAGTATTAGTATTTGGATCATAAACATTAAGCTCTTTGATACTATCTAGATTGGCAACACCGCCCACTAATAAAACACGTCCATCTTTTAAAGAAGTGACTGCGAAACTACTAATACCGCGTAGTGATATTTGCAAAATAGAACAAATATTTGTAGATGTATTAAAAATCTGTAATATCTTCGGACTACCATTATCAGCAATAAAAACATTTTTATTGGAAAGTAGGACAGCAGTATTTCGATTCGTATTTTGACAGGCAGAATTAGGTAAAGTAGTAAATAATCCAGTGGATGGATTGTAAACTTCTGCGATAGTTATTCTATTTCCCAAACTATCGAATCCGCCTGTAATCAAAACAGTTCCATCAGCCAGCAAGGTCGCATTATGTGTTCTTCTCGCATAATTCATATTACCCGTGCTTGTAAAAACTCCTGTAGTTGGGTCGTATAGTTCTGCACTAAGCAAAGGGGAAGAGGAACTTGTTTGGTAACCACCGGTAACTAATACTTTGCCGTTCGTTAATAAAGTTGCAGCGTGAGTATTCCGAATAGCCTGAATCATACTTCCCGTATTTGAAAATATTGATGTAGCTAAATCAAAAACTTCTACCGTAGAAAGATTTCCTCCTAAAATTAAAATTTTACCATCCTGTAATTTAGTTACAGTATGTGATGTGCGAATCACTGTTCTATTGGGAATAACAGAATAATTTAAGGCATTTGGATCAAATATCTCAGCACCATTTCCAACAACTAGCACTTTACCATTATCCAATAAAATCGCTCTTGGATTTGTATGAGTTAAATACATACTACCCGCTTGCGTTGTAACGATATTTAGATTTGGAGGAAGGTTTGCAAAATAAGTAAACACAGAAAAGTTTCTTTTGTTGTTTTTGGATTGTGGATTTTCTACATTACAGAAGCAAAGAGAGATTAGAAAGACTGCAAAGAGGATATTTACACTTAGCCGCTTGGCTGTTAAATTACAATACTCACCGAATTGATACAAAGAACTTTTTTTCCGATTCATGATTTTAGCTTATTCTCCTTTCTCTAGGAAAATAAAACTTGTAGTTCCTGTCTATGATTATTAATGAATACTGTTTTTTTTTACAATAGACTTGAGTGGGTTATTGATTTTTATCCACTCTTTCCTTAAAAGATTCGGGGTTTCTACTCTTATGCCAGATTGCGACAATAGAGACAAAAGTATTTTCATTGGTGTAGAAAATATAAAATGGAAATTTCTTAATCGATGCTTTTCTATAATTATTATGAAATTTTGGATTTGAATCTGGTCGTTCTGAAATTTGTTCTATCTTTTCAAAAACATTCTGAAAGAATCTTTCACCAACTCCTTCTTGTTGTTTTTCATACCATAGAACTGATTCTTTTAAATCCTGCTTAGCCTCTGGCTCTAATCTGTATTTTCCTGCCAAGCTCAACCTCCAATTCATTTGCAACATCTTCCATACTAAAGCCTGGATGAGGATTATTCTTTATGCGTGCAGCTCGAATGTCTAATTCTTCTTTAAATGCTTTTTCTAATTCAGGGCTAATTTTTTGCTCTTCGTCTTCTTCTTGAATGATTAGAATAATTTTTTGAATCCCCGGCAAGAAGGTTACATTCTTTGGAAGCTTTAAATATACTTGCCCATCATTCTGAATCTCTGCAATCGTTTCGATACTCTTCATAGTTCATATCCTAAATACGAAATCTCTTTACGCAAGACTTTTTTATTGAACACGCCTAGGTTGACATTTACATATAACCAATCTAAGAGCGACATAGAAGCCAAATTCGGCTTCTATGTGGCTTCTATGTCAGTTCAAGGTCAGTCCTAGGTAAAAAGAAACTAAAACCACTTTCTAACCAATCTGTCCGCTGTGTATCAACTAGATTTGTCAATCTTCGCCCTCAAAGTATTTCTGAATCTCAGCGGGTAATGGTAAAAACCTTATCTCCTTCTCTGTGCCTCGGTGGCAAATCTTCCTAGACCGGTTCGAAGTAAGCTAAGTTCTCTGGTCCTTCGTGAATTACAATTCTATCGACTTTGCCTTTTGCTTTTTTGACTTCTGCTTTGAGTCCAGAATAAAACCAGCGAGCGATGTTTTCAGAGGTTGGATTAATTCCTTTGAAGTCTGGGTGATCGTTGATTAGAATATGATCGATTGATTGTATAAGCTCCGCCAACTTTTGCTTAGCCGTTAGGAAGTCGAAACTGATACCATCGGGACGGATGTTTTCTTTTCCCGAGAGAAATATTTCTACTTTCCAGGAATGACCATGACAGGCTTCGTCACTTCCGTCTGCATAGTATTTGTATAAATAGTGCGCTGACTCAAAACGCGCTTCGATTCGAATATAGAATTTGCCTTTTTCTTTGTTGAACATAATTAGATAAAGGTCTTTTTGAGGACAATCTGTCAAATGAAACAGGGATAAAAAAAAATTTCTTAGTTGAACTATTTAGAATCGGTCTAAACTAGTAATATATTTTTCAAACTCTGGAGGTTTGGTGTGATTCAATCTGCACAAAAATTTTACAAAGAAATGACTGTTGGGGATGCAATGCAAGTTCATCCAGAAGCTGGTCTTGTTTTCTCTAGCTATCATCTTGGTGGATGCTCTCATTGCTCTATCAATGAAATCGAAACTATCGAGCAAGTTTGCCAGGGCTATGGTGTAGAAGTAGAAGTGCTTCTAGATAGTCTAAACAATCTGTTCGCAGAAGACGAAGCATAGTCGCTGCTCTTAAAGCGGGAATGAATTTAACTTTCCCGCTTTTCTTTTCTCCCTTCCCTTTTTTACATATATAATGAAAGACAAAGAAGACATTCAATTAGGAATTGATCCTAAACCTATTAATGAAACAGAAGAGCGGCAACTCAGTCTTTTGCTCAACTTAATAAGAAATCGTCAGGGTTTGTCCTTTGTTCAACTTCGTCAGATTATGAAGGAATACTATTCCAATTCCAATCTCGAATCCGATCAAAAGAAATTACAAAGAGACATTGATGAATTAAAAGAAAATGGATTCTCCATAAAATTCCACAAAGTATCGCATGAGTCTATGGAGTATAACGTCTATCGAATGGATGATTCCCAAAGAGATGCTCGCATTCAAATGACAGAGGAAGAGCTAAGAAAATTTTCCTTCTTAGTTCTCAAAAAGTCAGAAGAGATAGCGTCTAATGAACTGTTTACCGCTTCTCAAAAAATATTTTCTCGTGATCTTCAACATTTTCCTAGTATCAAGAAAAAACCTTCAAATGAGAATACAGTGAATGAGGAAGAAATTTCTGAAATTTCAGAGAATCTCTATAAAATCATGACTGCTATCAAAAATAGAACTCCTCTCAAAATCGAATATTTCAAAACAAATCCGAAAGAAAGTCATCAGCGCGAAATTGAGCCATTGCAAATCATCAAAAGAAATTCGGAAGACTTTTACTTAATCGTATTTGATCGAGAAAAAAAAGAAAAGCGTCGATTTCTAATTCCCAAGATTCTAAAGATTTCCGAAATGAGCGGCGAATTCCTATTTAACGGTAAGATAAATGAAAACGATTTGAATTACCATGCACTCAATTTTAATGTGCATGAAGCGGAGTCTTTAGAGATTACCTGTAGCCCGGAAAATTCCTGGAAGCTAGAAAAATTTTTATATCCTCACCCCTTTAAAAAAGTAGTAAATACTTTTCTATTAACCACAACTAATCGTTCTGCCTTATTTAGTTTTATTTTAAAAGAAAATGATTGCATTGAAAGTGTAAATTCGGAAATTTTCGTTCGAGAATTGCAAGAGTTCTTATCTAAAATTAAGAACAATTATACGAATAGTCCTGCCTTATGATTACAACCAAAGAATTACTACTCGAAAGAGAAATTAAGGGGCTAAAGTTTATTAGCTACTTCCGATTATTTTTCGTATTTGTCAATATTAGTATCACAATGATAGTTGCCAAGAGTTTGATGGAAAGAGTGGCTGTGGGGTTAATTTCTATTATATCTTTCATTGCTACTTTTTATTTTATCTATCTCCTAAAGCAAAAACGGAATCTGTCTTTTATTGGGATAATGAGCGCTATCCTCGATGTTTGTGTGTTGGCTTGCCTTCCTTATATCTGGCATGAATCGGTAGGTGGCGATTCAGTTTCGAGGGCTTATATGCTAAAAGCTCCGACTTATGTTTCTATGTATTTTGCGATTTTAATCATTCATAGTTTTACAATCAGACCACAGTATCCCTTAATTATCGCCGGCGGGGTTACCTTTTTTTCTCTCATACTATTTTTTTATGCAAAGCAAGATACACGAACTATTATATCAAGTGACTTTGTAACTCATATGCTTGGTAGCACAGTTAGTGGAGAATTTTATTTTTCTACTCTTTTGACATTTGTATTTTCAGGTTTAATTCTATCCTTCTTTACTTATCAATCTAGAAAGCTTATCTATGAAGCAGTCAATTTAGAAGTAGCCAAGATGCAAGTAAGTCGTTACTTTTCGCCTAACGTATTTGATAAGATAGCCACTTCTGATGAGAGTCTTGTAAATTCTTCTGGAAGAAAACAAGACGTAGCCGTTATGTTTACGGATATTCGAGATTTTACCACACTGAGCGAAAGTTTAAAGCCTGAAGATGTTGTAGAACTTTTAAAAGAGTATCATGCAAAGATGGTAAATATTATTTTTGAAAATGGTGGCACTCTAGATAAATTCATCGGAGACGGAATCATGGCAACTTTCGGAACTCCTGATCCAAAGCCAGACGACGCTTACAGAGCAGTAGTCGCAGGTCTTGCCATGAAAAAAGCGTTAGTCGAACTCAATGCCGATAGAAAGAAAAAGGGTTTATCAGAATTGCGAATCGGGATTGGAATTCATTTTGGAAGTGTAATTGCCGGAAATATTGGAACCGAAAACCGGATGGAATACACTGTCATCGGTGATACTGTGAATCTAGCAAGTCGCATCGAAAGCAAATGCAAAGAGCTTAAAACTGATTTCTTAATTTCCGAAACCGTAAACGCTCAATTAAATGACCGCATTCCTACTCGAAACGTCGGCGAACACTCCGTCAAAGGAAAGTCCCAAGTCGTTACTTTGTATGAAGTTATGTCAATTTCTTAAGGTTAGGCTTTAGCCTTATCCGTTTCAAAAAAGGAATGACGTTTGACCGTTTCTGTAAATTCTGGTAGTAGAGGAAACCATAACCATGTCTGACGAGAACAAAGAAAAGAAAAACAAGAAAATTTCAAAAATGAGCCCAGCAGAGTTAGATGCTGCTTTGAAAAAAGCTACTGATAACAAAAATTCTGATTTATCAAAATATGTAAAACATATCAATCAGAGAAAAGCAGAATTAAAAAAATAATCTCCGCCTAAAGGAGCGTAACCGCGCTCCACTCGCATTTTGTAAACATCCTTGATTCAATTTATAAATATTCGTCACCAATATGGAGCTAACGTTTTATACGATGGTTTCTCTTGGCACATCAAGCCGAACAGCAAAGTTGGATTAGTCGGTCCCAATGGAGCGGGTAAGACTACTTTGTTTCAAATGGCTGCCGGCTTAATTAAACCGGATGGCGGAGAATTAGTTCGTGCAAAGGATACAGTCATTTCTCTCTTTCATCAAATACCAAATTTTGATGAAGAAAAATCTGTCATAGACACTGCACTCATTTCCAATACACTTTATAAAAAATACTTAGAGCGAAAAGAAGATATCGACAAACGCTTCGAAACCACAAATCATGAGAGTGAAGAATTTGAAAAACTTCTAACAGATCAAGCAGAGCTAGAAGATTTTGCGCATACTCACGATTTGCACAACTTAGAAATTAAAGCAAAGAAAATTTTGAGTGGTCTTGGTTTTAAAGATGATGCCTACACAAGACAAGTAAAGAATTTTTCTCCAGGTTATCATCATAGAATTGGTTTAGCGATTGCGCTACTTAATCCTTACAATTTACTTTTACTCGATGAACCAACAAATCACTTAGATGATACAACCAAAGAATGGCTTCGTGATTTTTTAAAATCAATCAAGACTACATTTGTAATTGTTACTCACGATCCAGAATTTCTAAATGATGTAACAGATACCATTGCAGAAATTTCTCTCAAAGGTATAATCGAGTTTCGTGGAACACTCGAAGCATTCTTAGAAGAAAAAAATGAGCTGCATGAAAAACTAAAAAATCAATTCAAGAAAGAAGAAGCCTATCTCAAAAAGAGAATGGAATGGATTGATCGTTTTAGAGCACAAGCAACAAAAGCAAAACAAGTGCAAAGTGCGATTAAAAGATTAGATAAGCGAGATAGTGTTGACAATCCAGAGGATATTTTTTGGAACAAAAAACCTAGCTATCGGTTTAATCATATTCCAGATGGGAAAATTACATTTCGTTTAGAGAATGCAAGTTTCCAATATGAAAAAAATGGAAAGGTAATTTATAAAGATGCAGATTTAGAAGTATCCGCTGGTGATAAGATTGCACTTGTTGGTCCAAATGGTGCGGGTAAATCTACTCTTATGCGCTCCATACTCGGCAGACACACATTAACCGCTGGATCGATTTACTTCGGTCCTAAAACTAAGATTGCTTATTTTTCACAGACTCATGGGGAAGATTTGCATCCCTCGCTCAATATGCTTGAGTCTATTTTAAAAGTATATCCAGCTATGTCAGATGAAGCAGTTCGAAATATCTTAGGACATTTTTCATTTTCTGGTGATACGATATACAAGAAAGTATCCGCTATGTCGGGTGGTGAGCAGAGTAGGCTTAGAATGGCACTTATGGTCTTAACTCCAGCCAATTGCCTATTCATGGATGAGCCTACAAACCATTTGGACATGGTTACGCGTAACGCATTAAAACATGCTCTGATTGATTTTCCTGGCTCATTATTTATCATCAGTCATGATCCTGATTTCTTGAAAGGTCTTTGTGATAGAACCTTTGAATTATCCGGCGGTGTATTAAAAAATTTAAATTGTTCCTTCGATGATTATTTAAAATTTCACAAAGAAGGAGTTTACGGAGAAGAAAGTCAAGCGACCAAGCCTGTTCGTCAAAAAGAAACGAATGCGAGTAAGAATAATGATAAAAACCGCTTAAAGAAAATTCAGAAAGAGATAGATGAAATTGAAGCACGACTAGATTTATTGGAAAAAAATAAAAAACATTTAGAAGAACTTTTAGCAGATCCCGGATTTTTTAAAAATAGAAGTTATCAAACTGAATTGGACAATTACAATGAAACGAAAAAAGAGATTGCCAATTTAACAGAAAAGTGGGAAATTTTAAGTGAGGAAATAAATTAATGAACATTAGTCCTGAAGAGCTTAAAAGAAAGTTAGGCGAAAGAGAAAAAGGAAACGATGATTTTATTTTAGTGGATGTTAGGAACCCGAATGAACAAGAAATCGCAGTAATTCCAGGAACAGACTTATTAATCCCATTGCACGACTTTGATTTAGAAATGTCAAAATTAGAATCATATAAAAAAGAGGGAAAGGAAGTCATAGTATACTGTAGAAGTGGTGGTCGATCCACAACTGCTTACGGAAAGTTAAAACGAAACGGCTTTACTAAAGTGTCTAATTTGGAAGGAGGAATTCTTTCCTACTCCGATGAAGCAGACCCGTCTATCCCAAAGTATTGAGTTTAAAAATATTAATTGAAAATCTAGGATAATAAATCAGTTTTCTGATTTACCTAAAAAAATAGGAAGGTAGGATGATGATTCTATGCAGCTAGTTTTGTTAATTGAGACAGACTTTTATGCTTTAAAAGAATACGAAGGTCATCTTTCGGGCAATCGGTTTCGCCTAGTTGATACCGTTAGTGCAAAGAAGGGACTTGAATACGCAAGATCAGCCCCTCCTGATTTAATCATCATTGGATTTCAAGCACAAGAAAGAGACACAGCAGAAACTTTAATTTATCTAAAAAAAGAGCCCATTACAAAACATATTCCTGTTCTAGCACTAATACCAGATTTGAATGTTCCATTCTTAGAGTATCTTCAGAAGATCGGTATCGCAGGTTATTTACCTAAACCGGTAAAACAAAATGCGTTAGTGCAAAAGGTAAACGAACTACTCAGCATATCCGAAAATATTCGCGCCAATATAATCAAAGAAACTGTTCATCACGTAGCTGTAGCACTTAATAATGATGAGCGGGTAGTCATTATTTTCCGCTCAGGTATTAAAAATTATGTGCTGCCTGAAATTCGTAGAGTAATCAATCATGATTTCATAAAAAACTCAATCAACAAACATATTGCATTTGACCTACGCACATTACCAGAAATCACTCTAGAGGAAATGCAAATACTAGAAAAGATTCTAAAACTATTTGGGAAAAAACGAATCGGTCTTATCACTGGAACTCATATGGGAAATATTATGAAGCATAGTGATTTACCCGATCACATCAATCTATTTCTTTCTATGGAAGACTACGAACTGTTTTTACAAAATCCAGACCTAGACGAGTAGAATTTTCTAATCAAGTCGTTAATCGTTGGCTAGACTTACGAGATCCTTGTCCAATAAATAAATTAAGAAAGAATTATTGACTTTATAGAGTCTGAAAGTATTACACATTAATGTCAGGAGAAAATCTATGCGAAACCTATTTGTTTTAATTTTAATTTCCTTATTCACTTTCTGTAAAGGGTCTACCAATTCTGAGGAAGACAAGAATTCTATTTTAACAAATTTAGGCATTATGTCACAAAGAAGCAATCGTCTCACCATTTCTGGAACGGCGGTTAAAGGGATAGTAAAAAATGCAATCGTTACAGTCAGTTCTCTGAATAAAGACGGTAGTTGCAGTGCTTCTTCCATTTTAGCAACGGAAACAACCGATGAGTTAGGGAATTATTCATTGGTTTATAACAAAACAGGTTCAGTGGTATGTTTGACTGTGGCCACGAATCCAAACGGAAAGACTTCCCTTTTCGATGAGAAAGCAAATTCAGACGTTTCTGTTCCAACGACTTCTACTTTTAAATTGGTAACAATCCTTCCAGAAAGCAAGATAATCAATAATAACCGCAAGAATGCAATGGTTTCTCCTTTTTCGAAATTATTAGCTAAAAGGTTACAGTATCTAATCAAGCAAGCGGGAGAGGGAGCTAATGTAAGTGCATTACATAAAAAAAGCAAGTAAAGAAATTGTAGTGCGATTTGGACTTCAAAGTGGTCTATCGGCGTCTTCAGGAAAAGCAAATCCAAGCCCTAGAGCGTCTACTACGAGTATAAACGAAATAAATTATCCTGAATTGGATGACATACTATTAGAATTAGACAATCCATCGAGTCCTTTGACCGCAAAATTCATTTCAATTTTAGTCGGTTTCTCTCATTTAGCAAATAAATATAAAAAGGGAGCAACTATTTCAATAGATGATATTGATGCGATGATCGAAGCATTTGCTGTTGATTTCGAAGATGGAATATTTGATGGCAGAGGGATCGATGGCAATCCAATAATCGTTGGAGTTTTCCCGAATCAAATAATTTTTTCCAATAATACACTTACTACAATACTTCTTCCTGGGATTACGAGTTATTTTGCGGATGGAGGTAAGTTAACAATAGGCAGACCAATTTCTAATACGTTACCCGCTACGTCAACAATCACATCTGCCCAGATCGCAAGCCAAATTGAATTTGTGGACACAACACCAATTATTTCGAGTGCAGAACCTACGTCGACTCCAATACCTACGCCTACAGTACCAACACCGGTGACTGTAACTACTCCTACATCCGCAGCGCCGAGTGCAATGAGTTATTCGGGATCACCATTCAATCTTACAACTAATCTAGCAATGAATCCTATTTTGCCGACAGTCACTGGAACTATCATTAGTTGTGCGGTTACTCCTGTTTTACCTGCAGGATTAGTTTTTAATATTACCACTTGTCAGATAGCAGGGACACCAACGCTTGCACAAGGGGCTACTAGTTATACTATTACAGCGAGTAATAGTTTTGGGAGCACAACAGCAACTATTAGCATTGCAGTAACGAATAGTGCTATCTTAACAGGTGCTACACCATCTTCATATAGCACACGGTATGGAGATTTTGAATTGAATGGAAATTTTTATTATAAGATTCTGAATGGCACAGAGTATTTAGTAAAAGTAAATGCAGCAGGTCAGTACGACTCAGGCTTTGGTACTGCCGGAAAACTAAGTATACCAATAAATGGAACAAATTTCCTCGCTTGTGGCGGTAAGGTTTTCGGACTTAGCGTAACAGGTGGAAATTACCGAATACATAAATTCAATGATGCCGGTGCTGGTTCTATAGCGACTGCTGTGGATAGTATTGGAGTAACCACAGGAAATGGATTGAATCAGATGTATTGTATAGATGGAATTATTTATCTAGCGGTCATTGACAATGGTGCTCCGGCAACAGGAACAGGATTAATGAAGTTTGATACAAGTTCAGAAACTTTTACAGTTCAATTTATAAATTACACAAACCAACAAATATCCGCAGTATTCAAAGACTCTGCAAGTCAACTCTGGATACAAAAATCAAGTGCTCCTCAGTTTTCAAAAATAAATGCGAGTTTAGGTCTAGTTGCAGGAGGGGAGAAGACTGCCAGTCTCATTGGATCTCTTTATTATATATCAACAACGGATTTGTGTTTTGTTTCTAGAGCGAATGCAAGTGATGTAAGTGCTATCTTCATAGGAACTGTTGATGATTTCTTGGTTGATATAGCCGACGGTACGTTGAATGGCGCAAGTGTTAAAAACTTAGCTATCCACCAAGCTGGAAAGAATAAAAACTCTTCCGGAATTGTTGCAGCTCGTGGTGGGAATAAAATATTTATCATGGACTATTATTTGAATGTTACACCATATGAATTTGCAACAAGCTTGTTTGATTGGACTACAGCAACCATTGCTCCACAGTTTAATGCAGGATCAATCCAGACACTGACATATACTCCGTATGACAACTTCAATGGTAGAAACAACGCTCATTTGACTTTTGCGCAGGGTTATTTTTATTTTGTTTATCAAAAGGTAGGTGGAGCAATCATAGTGGATAAATTCCTGCCGTGATTTCTTTTAACTCACCCTTTACAAGTCAGGTGATTATTTATTATTATCCGCTGCAAAATCAGTATCACTTCCCCAGAAATAATTCACTTGCTCAGTTGAGTAATATTCTTGTTTGTCGCCAGTGGATTGAATACTAAATAGTTTGTCAGTTCTATTGTTTTTGCGATTTCGATTCTTCGCATCTAAAATAATCTTATAACACTCATCTTTCCAAAACATATGAGGACAGCCCATGAGATGATATCCTTCATGGATGAGAGTGGAGCTAGGACTTGTAAATAGAAGCTGTAAAAGAGCGGCATACTTTGATTTGACGAAACCACGGGTATTTGTGTATGACTCTACTGCTCCATGGACTTCTAATTTAATTCCTACGCCATAGAAAATTCCGAGCGTCATAACTTCATAAGCAATATCTCCCCAAGTTCTCCCCACCATATAGACGATACGATCACAATCGGGACCAAGCTTATACTTCCGTAGTTGGTCTAATACATCCGTTCCGAAAAAAGCAAATCGTTCCACCTTCTTAGTTTTCTTGAATTGTAATTTGATTTTATATAAGGCTAATTCTTGCGCCCAATCTATTTCTAGGTCGGCTACTTCTGATTTGCTGATAGTGTCTTCGTAGAATACGCATACATTTAAGGTTTGCTCTTCTCCAAAGTCTATCGCATTTCGAACTTTATTATCATGAAACCCAACAGTCGTGCAATTAGTAAGGCTAAAAACTAAACATAAAGCAAAAATTAATTTCATCAATGTTCCTTTAGTCTTTTTGTATTTAGAAGAGATTTCAGTCTGTCGCTGAATACGGTCATTTCGAACCAATGAATTCAAAGTTTACACTACGACTATTCAGTGTGTGAGAAATCTATTTAGCTTAAAGCGATTAATACTTGTAAGTTCTAAGATAGATAGACCTCTCACATCGCCTGCTGATAGAGAGCAAAGCGAAAAGGTGGAAGATATTCGAGGTGACAGTATTGACAGCCTGTTTGGTAACTTGGTTATTTTATTCACATATCCCAGAAAAAATCTTTGTTGGTAAGAGGCAACTCTTCTTTTACCTCTGAAATTATATCATTGGAGGAAAAACTTTCTCCGCTGTAAATAAAGCCAAGTTGTATTTCTAAGTCTTTTATTTCTTTTGTCCAATACTCTTCGTCACCAAAATGAGGAAATGCATTTGGAAATGATGGATCTTCCCATCTACGAGCAATCCAGGCTGAGTAATGAATGTATCTTAATGCGCGGAGAACTTCGATTAGCCGAAGGGAAGAATCATTGAATTCTCTAAATTCTCTATAGCCTGATAACAAAGCTTCTCTTGCAACTATGCCTTCAGCGTTTTGTGGGGGCAATACCATCCAAATATCTTGGACAGCAGGACCGGATAAGAAATCATCAAAATCAAGAAAGAAAAAACCGTTTTCTCCTTTTAGAATATTTCCCTTATGACAATCCCCATGAATTCGAATGAATGGTTCCTCTTCTAAAAAGGATTCATATATCTCACAAACTTCATTTACTAACTCTGAATATTTCTTTTGAAGGGTAATCGGAATAAACCCCTTCTCTATCACAAAGCGCAATGGCTCGATACCGTATTTCTTTGCAGTTAATTGGTTTCGATGTTTGGATTGAGTAGAAGCACCAACGTTGTGTAATCTCCCAAGATACCTTCCGAGCATTTGTAGCTCTTCTATCGTTAATTCTTCGGGTGCTCTACCACCGGTTCGATTCCATATAGCACAGTAGATACCTGCTTTTTCAAAGAGACTTTTACCTTGAAAAATTCTTGGCGCGCAGACTGGAATTTCATTCTCCTGCAAATCAAAAAGAAAACCATGCTCTTCCAATATTTGCTCTTTCGTCCAACGTCCCGGTCGATAGAATTTGACGACAATATTTTCATCTGCTTCTAATCGCACACTATATACTCTATTTTCTAAACTGTTCAGCGCAAAGCAATGACCGGTTGGGTTGAGTCCAAGACTTTCTACTAAATGCAAAATTATATCAGGAGTTAAATTGAAAAAATCTTCCGTTATCACTTATTCTCTTGTTAGCTTATGAAATAATTCACTCAGTAAAAAATGCTCTAAGCCAGGAATGTTTTTATGCAAATGATTTTTAAAGTTATAAAGCATTTCAATTTGAGCGGAATTATCTTCAATGTTTTCTTTGCTAAATTCATAAATCATAATCGTAGAGACTAGCTCTAAAAATTCTGTGTAATCAAAATCTTCCGTCCACTCAGGATGATCGTCTTTGTATTCGCGTATCCAATTTTCTAATTGTAAAAGTAAAATTGAATCCTTTAAATTCTTTGAAATCATTTCGCGGGTAAGCGTAATTACCTCACTCGGAATATCGTAGGGAATTAAACTTCCACCAAAAAAATCTTCACGATACAATTGCAAATCTGCACTGAGACTTTGTAGAACTTGCTTGTTTAAGTATTGAAATGGAATACAGATTGCACGGCTAATAATAGTTTGCTTCAATTTCATTAAATCGTCTACAATAAAAATGAATCTAGAATGCGCCGGCGGTTCTTCGAGTGATTTTAGAAGAGCAGATTCTGCTTCATTATTAATCAAACTTGCATCGGGAAATAATATAATTCGATATTTGGATAAATGCGGTCTATAATTGAGGCGTCTATTCTGTAACCAACGAACAGTAAACTCGGCAGGCTCTTTATCATCCCCAATCGCAATTCTCTGATTCGAAGGGAATACAATAAAGTCAGGGTGTTGATTATTGATAAAAGATTTGCAAGATTGACAAATACCACAACCAGTCCCGGTTAAACAAAGTATATGGCGAGAGAATCGTTCAGCTAACGCCCATTTCCCCACACTAGCGGGTCCGTAAAAGACTAAGAGCGGCGGAATCATATGAGGAGATTTCACATAATGCCGAATGTATTGTAAAGCAGTATCCTGCCCTTGAATTTCTTCTATGCTAAAATAGCTATTCATTACTTTAAAAGTTGATTTAGGTTTTGAATTGTCTTTCTCTGCGAGTAGAGGATATATCCGAGTAACCCCAGAACCAAAAGAAGCGCCAATCCATAAACTAGATTTAAACTTCGCAAGCGAGCTTGTTCTTCTTCGATAGCTTTTATACTCTCAAGATGTGATATGACTAAATAAAATTTGTCGATGTTTGGGTATTCTTTACGAGCAGAACTTCGAATCTGGGTAATGATTTCAGCAGAATCCTCTTTGCTTAATTTACTAATTGCATTGAAAGCTTCTGATTCTTGCATTTGCAAAAGCTCATTTGCGGTTAATTTGGTTTTGCCTTCTTGAGCAATTAATAAAATTGGAAATGTAAGTGTGATAAAGATAGTTAAGATTTTTTTCATAATTTTTGTATTAATCAAGTTATTCATGTTATTTCGAATTAGCAGCTTCCGAGTTTGCGCTGCGAGAAATCTATTTGGCAATACAACGATAGTATTAAGCAATATAGACCTCTCACTATAAAGCAGTTCGAGGTGACACAATGATTACCTTTCTGTATAGCCCAATTTCTCCTTTAATTCTTGCATGTAGGGAATTTTATAAACGATTAAAATCGCACCGGCTAAAATCGCATAGAACAAAAAAGAAATACATAATGTCCAAAGAATCGGATAAAAAAGACTAGCATCTTGCATTAAATCTAAATTTAACAGAACTAATACGATAGGCGAAACAAATAAAAGGGCTAGAGAATAGAGAGTATACTTTATATAATTGTAAGGTATGATTCTCGCAAAAAAACCTTTCTTTATTTTGTCAGAAGAAGGCTCGAAAGTAGCATATATATCTGGATTCGTAAAATATTTATTATCAATCATTGTCTTTTTGTAACCAATCCTTCATTAGCTCTTTACCGCGAAAGATATAACTTTTTAGTGTGTTGACTTTAATATCTAATTTTTCAGAAATTTCTTTGTATGACATATTTTCAAAATAATAAAGCATCAGCGGATTCTTATAGTTAGACGGTAAACGAGAAAGTAACGATGCTATCTTTGTGTTCATTTCTTGTTTTAAGATTTGCATTTCGGGAGTAATCTGTTCCCGCCATTTTTTAATTTTATCAAAGTATTTATTATGAACTTCCTCAACATCATCAGCAGAAATTTGCGGATTCGTGCTTTCTTTGCGGTGCTTCATTAGGATTTTGTTGCGAGCAATGGAATAGACCCATGTGGAGAATTGTGATTCCCCTTTGAAGGTAGAAAGAGCTTCGAAAGCCTTTAGAAATATTTCTTGTGTTAAATCTTCTGCCTCTTCCTGATTTCCAGTATATTTAATTGCCTGTGAAAAAATCATCCCCTGGTATTTATCCATTAAAAATTCGAAGGCGGAAAAATCTCCTGCAAGAACAGACTGAATACAAAACCAGTCCGCGGGGTTACATAGAATTTGCCGTTCTTCCGTTAAGGACGCAGTTTGTAAAATGTCAATAGACTGAGACCGATCGCTAATGGGATTAACCCTCCTAACATAGCCAAAGAATTTCCTAAGACCATGATGAAAACTATTGCAAGCGTAAGTCCTGTAAATGTCAACAAAAGTCCTAGAAAAAAAGAATAGGCTCTGAAATCAAAATCAAAAGGCTTGTAAAGCCCCGTTCGAATCAATTCCAGTCTCTGTCTATGCCACATGAAAAAAATGAGACATAGTAGAGTAGAGCCAAAGACGATTCCAAAAATGGGAACAAGAAATAAAACGATTTTATATCCATTGTTTGGCTCGTGACTTGATTGAAGCAAATCTAAAATACTTTGAATATTCTGCTGCATTTGAAGTAGGATTTCTTTTTCTTCTGCACTCATCTTGAGATTCAATTCAAATTTATGTTTTCAGGAATGTCAAGCAGATAAAACTTCCGGCTCTCTCTTATCTAATAGTGAGGGATTTGTGTGAAAGCAAAGTGAAGGATGTTTTTACCCAATCCCCCTACTCTATAATAAACTTTATTTTTAAAAAAACAGTGCATTTGACATACATCAATTACCTAATTCACAAACCTCGGTATAGTAACAAGAAAGACTAGGAGTATGATTATGAAATTCATAAAGCAAATCATAACAATATCAATTATATTGATTTTGCCCTTTACATTCTGTAAGAAAGAAGGGGACGGAGCTGATTCAGGAACGAGTTCTGCAGTGGATGTAAATGGCAAGGGAATTGGTCCTGTCACCAAAGTTGACTTAGGTGATATTGACCAAGCCAAAGCGGCTAAAGGCAAACAGCACTTTGATACGAAGTGTAGTGCCTGCCATAAATTCGAAGAAAAAGTTGTCGGTCCACCTCTAGCCGGAGTTACAGAAAGAAGAAGCCCTGAGTGGATTATGAATATGATCCTAAATCCTGTAGAGATGACACAAAAAGATCCAGCGGCTATGGAGCTTTATGCGACGTATCTTGTGCAAATGACATTTCAAAATGTAAGTCAAGATGAAACAAGAGAGATATTGGAATACTTTAGACAAATGGATAACAGAAAAAATAAGAGGAGATTTATATGAGTAAATTAGTAAAAATTATATTCTTAGTTTCTCTCGTAGCAATTATCGCAAGCTGCGGAAAGAAACAAGGACAGGCATTGCTAGCGTCTAACGCTGCACAAAAGGTATATGTAGCACCAGGTGAAAAAGATGAAGTCTATGCTTTTATGTCCGGTGGATTTAATGGACAAATAGGTGTATATGGAATTCCATCTGCGCGACTATTTAAGATTATCCCCGTATTCTCCCTTTTTCAAGAAAACAGCTATGGATCGGATGAAGAAACCAAAGATATGCTTTTAACTTCTAAAGGATATGTTACTTGGGATGATTCACATCATCCAGAACTTTCTCTGACAAATGGAAACCATGATGGTAGATGGCTATTTATCAATGGAAACAATACACCTCGTATTGCTAGAATTGATTTAACAACATTTGAAACAAAAGAAATTATTGAAATTCCAAATACTGCGGGTAATCACGCTTCACCATTCTTAACGGAAAATACAGAATATGCGATGTCAGCAACTCGTTTTTCCATTCCAATTCCACAGAAAGACATTGCAATTGAGGAAATGGGAAAAGGTAAGTTTAACGGTTCAATTTCTATGATTAAAATTGATCCTAAAGATGGAAAAATGAGTGTAGAATTACAGATGTTAGCTCCTGCATTTAGTTACGATTTAAGTAGATGTGGTAAGGGTCCTTCTCATGATTGGTGCTTCTTTACAACATACAATACTGAACAGGCATTTCAGATGATCGAGGTAGGCGCTTCTAAGAATGATAAAGACTATGTGATGGCATTTAACTGGGTGAAGGCGAAAGCGTGTAAAGATGCAGGAAAAGCAAAAGATTTTTCCGGTGTCTATTATCATAATTACCTACCAGAAAATGCACCCGCAGTTGCAGAAAAAATGTCAGGTGTAAAATTGCTAGATCCAAAAGATTGTCCTGGTGTTGCTTACTTTTTACCGACTCCCAAAAGTCCTCATGGATCTGACGTTGACCCAAGTGGTGAATACATAGCAGCCGGAGGAAAACTTGCTTCTGTGATTGCAGTCCACTCTTACTCTAAATTGGTAAAAGCAATTGAAGATAAAGCAAACTTTTCTGGTGAAGTTATGGGAATTCCTATTATGAAATACGAATCAACTTTAGCTGGAGAGGTTAAGAAACCTTGTTTAGGTCCACTTCACACAGAGTTTGATAATAATGGATTTGCTTATACATCTTGCTTCGTAAGTTCTGAAGTTGTAAAATGGGATGTAAAATCAAGAGAAGTTGTGCAACATATGCCTGCGTTTTATAGCATAGGACACCTAAGTGTTGTAGGTGGAGATAATAAGAAACCTTACGGCAAATACCTAGTTGCCTTAAATAAAATTACGAAAGATAGATACTTGCCGGTTGGAATGGAATTAGCGCAAAGCGCACAACTATGGGATATTTCAGGCAGCACTGCTGAATTACTTTCCGATTTCCCTACAGTGGGTGAACCGCATTATGCGCAGATGATTCCCGCTGCGATGTTAAAAGACAAAACTAAAAAGATTTTTCCACTCGAAGAAAACAAACATCCTTATGGAATCAAATCTGAAAAAGATGCACGCATCGAGAGAAATGGAAACCAAGTTCATATCTACATGACTTCTATTCGTTCTCACTTCAAGCCAGATAAAGTTGAAGTAAAGAAAGGTGATATGCTACATTTCCATGTTACAAATTTGGAACAAGATTACGATGTCCCACATGGATTTGCAATCAATGGCTCTACATTGCCAAACTTACTCATCATGCCAGGCCAAACAAAAACTATGAAATGGGAAGCAAAAGAAGTAGGAGTTTATCCATTCTATTGCACTGACTTCTGTTCTGCACTTCACCAAGAGATGCAGCAGTATATACGAGTTAGCCCGTAGGATATTTCTATGTGGACTAAAAAACTAACAAATCTAAATAGGTGGCTAGTTCTTCTAGCCGCCGTTCTCATGATCGGCGTATATTTTATGCCGATGTGGTATATATCCTTAGAAGCACCACAATATCCAGAAGGATTGAGTATGTATATCTGGATAAACAAAGTATCCGGTGGAACAGATTACGATCTTCAAAATATTAATTTATTAAACCACTATGTTGGGATGAAGGAAATTGTTTCTAGTTCTATACCGGAATTATTGTTTATGCCCTACGTTTTATTGTATATGATTCTTGGAGCAGTGGTTACTTTTATTTTGCCGCGGCTCTATATGATAGGCCTTGGGATTGTCAATTTATTACTTGTTGCGATTGCAGGTCTCTCTGATTTTTGGAGATGGGAATACAACTACGGACATGAATTAAATCCAGAAGCAGCTATCATTGTTCCAGGTATGTCTTACCAACCTCCTCTTCTCGGATGCACACAAATGTTAAACATCAACGCCTGTAGCCTTCCAAGTGCTGGTGCAATTATTCTATTTGTAGCAGTAGCAATCTTAGTTTACATAATTTGGGCAGAGAGAAAACTCTATTTAGAAACCAAAGGAGTTTAATATGAACAGAAAAAATTTCATTCAAACGGCAGCAGTTGTTGCACCACTTTTATATTCTGCAAATTTACTTTCGCAAGATGCAAAGTCTACTGAAGGAACAAAAACCGGTGGGAAATACGGAGCGCTTATTGACAGTGCAAGCGATTGCATCAAGAAGGGAGAACTCTGTATTAGCCACTGCGTCGATATGATGGCAGGTGGGGATAAGAGTATGGGTCCCTGCTCTAAAACAGTAAGAGACATGCTAGCAATGTGTGAGACTCTCAGCAAATTAGCAACAAGCAATTCCGAGTTCACAAAAAAACATGCAACGCTTTGTCTTGAAGTTTGTAAAAAATGTGAAGATGAATGTCGCAAACATCCAAAGCATAAAGTTTGTATGAATTGCGCTGAAAGCTGCAAAGAATGTATGAGCGAAATCAAAAAAATTCTAGGTTAAGGATATGAAAAGAAGAATGGGCTTTCTACTGTCACCTCGAACCTTTGAAAATCTCAATTGGCGAAAGCCGTTAGGCTGAACACTGTGAGAGGTCTATCTTTCTTAATAATATCTTGTTTGTTTCTTCTCATCTTCCTAAGTTGTTCAAACAATCTTCCAGAAGAAATTGTAGCTGGAGAACATAAATGCGAATTTTGTAAAATGGGAGTGGTAAATCAAAATTACCACTCTCAGGTTCTTACTAAGAAAGGAAGGCGTTATCATTTTGATTCGATTGAATGTATGTTTTCCTATTGGAATAAAAATTCTGATAAGATAGAAAAAGTATGGGTCAAAGATTATCTGCATCCAAAAGATTGGATTGAAATTGAAAATGCAAAATTTTTAAAAGCGGATAATCTTCCTTCGCCGATGGCAGCCAATTTATCCTCTTATAAATCTCCAAAAGAAGCAGAGGATAATCGTGTGTTATACGGTGGCATCATAATGACGCAACAAGAAGTAATGGAATACGTAAAAACAAATTGGGAAAAAGAATTGTCAAAGAAGCGATAATGAGAAATGAGGAATGCAAAATTAGTAATGTAGGAAGAATTTGGAAAAGCATCTACCCCTGTCACCTCGAACGCTCATCGAAAGTAGAGTATGCGAGAGCATCTAATGAGAATTATGCGCGTGAGAGGTCTATCTTCCTTAAAACTATCGTGGTATTGTCAGATAGATTTCTCACAGTCGTCTTTCAGCTAGGGCTGGCGCTAATTTTTCCTTTCTGTGTTCGAAATGACCGAATTACTTTCATTTTCCTTTTTCTCTTTGCCACTCTAAGCCTTAACGCCAACACTCTCACTGTCTGCGAAACTTGCACTCATAAAACTATCCACTCGGCAATAACTGCGGCTAATACGAATGATACGATAGAAGTAAAAAATGGAATTTATAAAGAAAGCCCAATTTTAATAACAAAATCAATTAAACTAAGAGGTATTGAAAATCCTACTCTCGATGGCGAAAACAAAGAGCATGTTGTAGACATTGTTTCAGATGATGTTGTAGTAGATGGATTTCGAATTATCAACAGTGGTGTTAGTGATATACGAGAATTTGCCGCTATTCATGTTGAGAACGCGAGAGGTTGTAATTTAAGGAATAATATTTTAGAAAATAATGTGTATGGATTTTACTTTGCAAAAGTAACTGATTGTATGATTGAAAATAACAGTTCCATTGGTAACGCAAAAGATGAAATATCCGGTGGAAATGGAATTCACCTTTGGTCTAGTAGCCATTTTACTATAAAGAAAAATAGAATCAGTAAACATAGAGATGGAATTTATTTTGAATTTTCGACGGAACTTTTAATCGAGGAAAATAAAAGTTTTAATAGCATTCGTTATGGTATGCATTTTATGTTTGCAAGTAATAACCGATTTTATAAAAACCATTTTTATGATAATTCTACTGGAGTGGCAGTGATGTTTTCGAAAAATATACAGGTAAAAGAAAATCTTTTTGAGAGAAGTAGGGACGGAAGTTCTTATGGAGTTTTGGTGAAAGATATCACGGACAGTGAGTTTACGAATAATACTTTTCAGGATAATACAATTGGTGTGGCGGCAGATAATTCTACTCGAAATAAATTTTTATCAAATCGCTTTTTACGAAATGGCTGGGCTTTCAATATAATGGGTAACTGTGAATCTAATGAAGTGCGAGGAAATAATTTCATTGGTAATGTGTTCGATCTCTCTACTAATTCACGCGAAAACTTAAATACATACGATAAAAATTTCTGGGATGCCTACAAAGGTTTTGATCTGGATAGAGATGGGACAGGGGATAAACCTTATTTACCAGTAAGATTTTTTAGTTACTGGGTAAATATCTATCCATTCCTAATGGTATTATTTCAATCTCCTGTAATAGAATTTCTAGAAATCGCCGAAAGAGCTTTTCCGGTTATGACACCGGTAGAGCTTAAAGACAAGTATCCTCAGATGAAGAAGTTTGCACTATGATACAAATAAAGAACTTAACTAAGACTTACAAGAAAAATACTGTTATCCGCAACTTGAATTTAGAAATTCAAGAGGGAGTCATAACAGCACTCGTTGGTCCGAATGGATCAGGCAAGACTACATTACTAAAGTGTATTCTGGGATTGACATTTCCCAGTAAAGAATCAAAGGTTTTACTTGCTGGATTAGAATATTTAAAACAAAATGAGCTTTATGAAATTGGGTATATGCCGCAAACTCCTCTTTTCCCACAAAACTTAAAAGTGAAGGAAATTTTAGAAATTCTAGAAACACTTGAAGAGAAAAATCCTGTCTTTAAAGAAAGGATAAAAGACGAACTTGAAATTGAAAAATTTGAGAATAAATACTTCGGTGAATTATCGGGAGGAATGAAGCAAAAAGTCAATATCCTCCAGTGCTTTAGCTCTGAAAAGAAATTTTATATTATAGATGAGCCTACTGCAAGTCTTGATCCGCATATATCTTTTTATCTAAAGAATTTACTGAAAGAGCGCAAAACAAAAGGTAGCTCCATTTTATTTACTTCGCATATCATGTCAGAAGTAGATGAAATTGCTGATAGAGTAGTAGTCATGGTAGAAGGAAAATTAATTTTACATGAAACACCGGTCGAAATTCTTGCAAAGAGTAAAGCCTCGAATATGGAAGAAGCACTTCGTTCCTTTTGGATGAAGGAAGGCAAACATGCGTAATCTCCTCCAGGTCGCAAAATTTGAATTCAAAGAAAACATTCGGAACAAATGGATATTTGCCTATGCAATCTCTTTCTTTTTAATTTCAAGTCTACTCATTTACTTTGGTGGAAATGAAAGTGCAAAGATCATAGCAAGTCTCTTGAGTATAATTCTACTTTTAGTTCCCCTCTTTGCTCTTTTATTTGGTAGCACAAATTTCTTAGACTCACTTTCCTTCATGGAAGTAATTTTTACTCGTCCGATTTCTAGATTTCATTATTACGCGGGAAAATTTTTAGGACTTTCGCTTGTGTTAAATCTCGGTTATCTGCTTGGCGTTGGAATTCCGATTTTATTATTCACCAATCCAGAATCAAAATTATTATTTTTATCTATTCAATTACTCGCATATGGATTTTTATTAAATTTAATTTTTATCGCTTTATCCTTGTTAATCGCTGTATTGTTTTTAAAACGGGAAGCAGTTTTATCGGTATCACTCGCTCTATGGTTTTATCTCTATTTACTTTATGATCTTTTGATGCTAGGAATCAGTATAAACTTTGGAGAATATCCACTTGAAGTTCCAATTCTTCTACTTACTTGCATTAACCCTCTCGACCTAGTGCGGATAATTACGATTTTGCAGATGGACAATGCAGTCTTACTTGGATTTACCTCTGCGTTCTTTCAAAAGTATTTAGGTAATGCAAATGGAATTTTACTATGTCTCAGTCTATTGATTGTATGGACTGGAATTCCTTTTTACATTGGTTACCGTTTTTTTGCAAAGAAGGATTTGTAGAGATTGTTCTGCACATAAGCGAAATATAATTTACTCTTGAGTTCAATAAAGTTTCGAACTACAAATAAAGGATTTTTTATTTACAATACACCTATTTCCTGCAAATATAGATTTACATATTTGCAGGAAACCCATTTCCTGCAAATATGTAAATCTATATTTGCAGGAAGCGATTTCTATGAAAATAAGTGGCTTTAAAGCGGGAAAATTTTCCCAAAGATTTCAATACAAGAGTTTTGAACCAAACTATGTAGATTTGCATTGGATTATTGACGATGCCGAATTAATAATGCTTTTGAGTGAGGCGAGCCTGAAATTAGGAGAATTAAATGCATTTTCGCAATTAATACCCGATATCGACTTTTTCATAAAAATGCATGTATTCAAAGAGGGAACCGAAAGTAGTCGGATAGAAGGAACGCAAACTAACATAGACGACGCTGTGCAGAAGGAAGAAAATATCCAACCAGAAAAGAAGGATGATTGGCAGGAAGTCCAAAACTATGTGCAGTCCATGAATCAAGCAATCGAAAGCTTACAGACATTTCCCCTGAGTAATCGTTTACTAAAACAAACACATAAGACACTATTACAAGGAGTAAGGGGCACATCCAAATTACCCGGTGAATTTCGCCAAAGCCAAAATTGGATTGGTGGAAGTAGTTTGAAAGATGCAGTTTTTATTCCACCGCACCATGACAGCGTAGCTGATTTAATGTCTGATTTAGAGAAATTTCTGCACAATGAAAACACACCCGTTCCACCATTAATAAAAATAGGAATTGCTCACTACCAATTCGAAACGATTCATCCTTTCTTGGATGGGAATGGTAGAATTGGACGTTTGCTCATAACGCTTTTTTTAGTAAGCAATCAACTCTTGCACAAACCAACTTTATATCTTTCCGATTACTTTGAAAAAAACAAATCGTATTATTATGACAATCTAACTCGCGTCAGAACACACAATGATTTGAAGCAATGGCTAAAATTTTTTTTAGAAGGAGTCCGTAGCACTTCTGAAAATTCTATACAGACATTCAAATATATCATTGCACTTAGAACCGAAGTAGAAAATAAAATTATATCACTTGGGAAAAAACAACCTTTAGCAAAATCACTGTTACAATTTTTATTTACCAATCCAGTCGCTGATGCGGGCGATATAGCCAAGGCTCTTTCGGTTAACGTATCAACTGCTCTCCGATTGATAGATGATTTTATGAAATCCAGAATACTGATTGAAAAAACAGGCTTTAAACGAAATAGAATTTTCTCTTTTGATAGCTACATAAAATTATTTAGATGATGAACTAGATACTAGAGTTGTTGCGAAATTACTTCGCCTGAAACTCTTCTGCCATTCGAATTCTCTCAATCGTCATTGGATGTGAATAAGAATAAAAGACAACCCATGGATGCGGATTCAGGCGCGACTTATTGTCTTTTGCCATTTTGATTTCGGTGTCGATGAAAGATTTTTTATCGTTTGTAAGAACTAATGCTTCCATATCAGCTTGTGCTTCTTGATAACGACTGAATGTATTCCAAAATGGATTAGTAAAAGTTCCTGCGATTAAAATGACTAGAAATAAGATTGGCCATGACGAGGGAGAATAAATTTCTCTTAATACAAACTCATTTCCATTTTTTGCAATTTTAAAAATTACGCCAATCAGCAAACAAAGCAAAAACATTTCAATAGTATTTCCAACAAGGAACGTCAATTCATGATTATGCGTCCAATGACCAATTTCATGACCGAGAACACTGATTACTTCTTCCTCTGTGTGGTTTTTAATAAGCGTATCATATAAGAATATTTTCCGATTCTCCCCCCAACCTGTAAAATAGGCATTGGTATGACCTGAATATTTACTTTCATTAATCACGTAAACATTTTCTACTTTGATCTGAGCTTGATCACAGAGATTTACAATTTTAATTTTGAGACTACCTTCATCGATTGGTTTGTAATCATAAAAAATGGGAGTAATTAAAATTGGATATAAAACAGAAAAAACTAAACCAAGGACAAGCGAGCCAATTGGAATTAAATACTTCCATGTCCTTTCAAAAGTTTTTAGAATGAAAGCCACTCCAATTGAAAGAACAGTTCCCAATCCAAGACCGACTAATGCTGATTTTGCGGTGAACAGTATCCATTCCCCTAAGGTCATTTTAGAAAAACCAAATTGGTGCTCTAGGACAAAACCAAAATAATACTGTAATGGTAACGATAGAATAAATTCAATGACGCTGAATGAAAGAAAAAATAAAAAAACCATTGGGTAATAATGATTCTTTGTCTTTGCTACCAAGTATTCTTCAATGCGAATTGCCAGGGGGCTAAAAGCAAATACTCCTAATAAAATAAAATCAATGATTTGCGAAGCAATCCTTACAAAAAATCCTCTTCTTCCATACTCGATTCCAATCTTAATATCATCTGGAGTAAAATATTGTAATGTGCGAGATTGTAACTCTGCTGAATCGCTACCAATATAAGAAAGAATTTTTATTCCAACACTGAATGCTATTTGTAAAACAAAAAGAAAAATTAAAATTTTTTTTAGCTTCATTTTCGGGAAATTCCTCTGCCGCTTAACGTCTTGAAATGGAATTACTTAACCATTTGCGCTAATTTTTTTGCTAAGATATCTTGGGTCTTTGCAAAACAAACTCTAATGACCGCAATTGCATCTTCTTTATCTTGAAACCCATTCGAGAAATGCTCATTCAGAAAACTTAAATAGTTGTGAAAACCTTCCAACTTCAATAGAAGTAACGTAGCAGAAATTTTATGACGAGTTTTTCTGAAATCCTCCATATTTTCTGATCTGATTTGTTCTTCTAATAGAGCTAGATATTTTACATACTCTTGCTGTATCTTCTGGAGAATCATGATAAATTCTTTGTCATTATCTAGATAAATCTCTTCTAAATTCGAGAAATCTATTTCTACTTTTACATTTTCATTTATATTCATATAACTTATTTAGTTAAAAAAACAGTCAAAACAATTGAAGCCTAGATTGCTATTTTATTTGGCGAAGTCAATTCCTTTCTTTAATTTAGAGAGCGTTTTATTTAAATTCAATGAACTGAAAATTGCCAATATTTTTCTTTACTTGTTGTTTAGATTTTTCTAATATCTAGTGTAAGCAGAATTCTCAGAAAATACGGATGTAAAAACTTTGGATCATAAGAACCATCAATGATAAATAAAATCATTTCCCTTTATAAATCATTTTACGTAAACGCTCCCAAAAAGCATCGGCGTGAATTTGCGGAAAAATTGCGAACAGATAACATAGCCAGACTCAAAGTAATGTCGTTGTTCGTTCTATCTCTGATTCCATTTATGGCTTTGGCTCATTTCGAAATTATCAAACTAAAATACTGCAAAACCATTCCCTTTTACTGCGAAACTTTGTTTGGTGCACATTATGCAGCCCTCTCTTTTTCAATTATGTATCTTATTGTCTATAGATTTGCTAATCCCAGAAATTGGAAAATCTTTTTTGCAGAAGCGTTCGTATTTTTTTTCATTCTTCTATTTCTTACGATCTTTTCGATTTCATCGCTCGCATCTCAATTTTTCTCTGGCAATATTTCTTTCTTTACAACTGGTGCAGTATTTATGGCTGCTCTTTTTGTAACATTTAAACGTTATGCGACAATTCTTTATTTTTCATCTCTATTATTTTTCTTGTTCGGTCTGTATAAATTTCAGTCAGATGCAAGTTTATTATTTTCAAATAGTGCAAATGCAATTATCGCAGTGTTTTTTGCCTATTGTCTCAATTTAATCTTCTTCCATTATAAATTGGATGATTTTTTAAATTCCAAAACGATAGAACAAAAAACAAAAGAAATAAATCGAACCCTCGACGATCTTAAAAAAGATATTTCAATCGCAAAAAAAATTCAGGGAAGTTTGATGCAAAAGAATTTCTCTCATATTAAACACCTCATTTTTGCAGTAAGTTATATTCCTTTAGATGAAGTCGGCGGCGATATATACGATATTTCCGAAATCAACCAGAAATATACACGAATTTTTTTAGCAGATGCAACAGGTCATGGTGTCCAAGCCGCGCTCATTACAATGGCGATTAAAGGGGAATATGAAAGTTTTAAAAATAGCACATCAAGTCCTAAAAAACTTTTACGCAATTTGAATAATGATTTTGTTACAAAATTCGGAGCTATACATAGTTTTTTTTCCTGCATCTTGGTAGATATATATCCAGAGAAAAATAAAATTGTCTATGCCTCGGCGGGACATCCAGATCAAATTATTCAAAAGAAAAACTGGGACATTAAAAATCTCTCTCGCACTGGTAAGCTCATGGGGCTAATGAAAGATGTCGAGTTTGAGGAAGTCGAAGTTCCTTTTGACAAAGGTGATAAATTGTTTTTGTTCACAGATGGTCTCTTTGAAGAATTCAATACAAATAAAGAAGAATTTGGAGAGAGTCAGGTTGTTAGCATTATAAAGGCTTATAGCGACAAAGAGCTAAAGGATTTATTTCCAATCCTTATGGAAAGTTTGTATACTTTCCTGGAGAATGCATCGAGACAGGACGACATTACATTTATTGGAGTTGAACATGATAGGGATGAATAAAGATAAATGCTTTTAGTTTTCTCCATTTACTTCCTTGCCAATCGCTTTTCTATTCGTGTGAGTCAGTGGATAATTCTTATTTCTCTCTCACTTGCAATTCCATTATCTGCTGAACCAGACTCATTATTTCGAATCAATAAACTAGTCAATGGAAATACATATCACTGGGGAATAATGGATATCTCCGGCACTGTTAAAATTTCTCCTAGGTTTGAAGGACTCGGTGAGTTTACGGATAATGTCGCATTGGCGCAATTAAATAAGAAATGGGGAGTCATTAATAAAAAAGGAGAGTTTATTCGAAAGCCAGAATTCCAAGATGTCAGACAATTTGAAAATGGACTGGCATGGGTAATTCAAAATTGCACCTATTGGCTAGCATGGGAATGCGAAAGAGGCAAATGGGGATTAATCAATCAAACTGGAGAAATTATAATTCAGCCTAAATACGATGGAGTATCATCAGTAGAAGCTCCTTACGTTCCAAGATTGTTCGGTAGACCTTCCGGGGAGTTACACAGAGACAGATTCTTCTGGGATAAGGATGGTTATGCGCGAGTCTATACAGAAAGCAATGATCCATTTAATCGTATCCGAAAATACGGAATCGTGGATCGGAACGGAAAAGAAATCATTCCACCCAATTTTCACAAGATTGATTTCTTTCAAAATGACATAGCTCCTTTTTCACAAAATAATGGAAAAGGAATTTTCTATGGACTCATTCATGCTTCCGGTGAAATTCTAATAGAGGCAAATACATATAAATCAATAATCTCTCTAGTTCCTTTTGAAGATAAATATTCCGAAGTAATTTGGGCAGCTTCTTATTATGATAAAGACAAGCACGTAACACTGATTAAACTCTTAAAGAAAGATGGAGAAGAAATTTCTCCGATTCGACTGCATCAGATTCACCCATTTAAAGAAGGGCTTGCCGTTGCCAGAGAAACAAACACTGCAAAATGGGGAATCCTTGATAGAAATGGAAATTGGAATGTAGAGCCGACCTACAAAAGCTATAGAGATGCTTTCCCTGAAGAAGAGAAAAAAAGAAAGAATCTGATAGAAATAAACGGAAAACGGTTTTATAAAGATGCAAACGAAGACTTTCTTTGGTTTTCAGAAACAGAAGTAGACCCATATGATAAAGAAGAAAGAGGCTTCTGGAATTATTCTGATTTAGAGGGGAATAATGTCGTTTACTGCAAATCTTTCGAACGAGGATATTTTTCTGAAGGAGTATCGTGGATAAGCCTACGTTACCGCAAGAAAGGAAATGAGCATATCATCTATCTAGGACTAATCAATGAACAAGGAAAGGAACTCGTGCCGCCTATTTATCTGAATGCTCTTCCTTTTCGAAATGGACTTGGTGTCGCCCAAGTCTTTGGCGGCAATTGGGGTTATGTAAACAAGCAAGGGAAAGTCGTTTGGTGGATGAAGTAAATTATCCTTAACTTTGTAACCTTTTTACAATAGTTTTAAAGTCCGGAAACGAAGTATCAATCCAAGAATCATCGTCAATCTGAATCTCATTTTGAAGAAGTGTTTTCAAGATTAAGAAGCTCATAGCAATTCGATGATCCATAAAAGATTCAATGAGCGCAGGCTTAATCTCATTTACCTCAGCGAACGCATAACCGTCCTTAGCTTCCTCTACAACGATTCCTAGTTTTTGTAAATTAGAAACCATCGCATGGATTCGATCTGATTCTTTTGCTCGGAGGTCTTCTGCATTTTTAATTTCAAATCCATTCGCAGAAAAAAGTCCAGCGATCGTAAGTATAGGAATTTCATCTATGATGGAAGGAATTAAAGCCGAAGTGATGTCCGTCTTTTTCAATTGCGATGGATAGACTCTTAGATCACCTATAATTTCGCCACATTCTGATCTTTCTTTTTCTACTTCTATCCGTCCACCCATATTGCGCAAAACGGTTATTATCCCAATGCGTGCTGGATTCAATCCTACATTTTGAATTAGAATTGTTCCCGATTTAGCAAGCAATCCAAAGACAATAAAAAAAGCGGCAGACGAAATATCTCCCGGAACTTGAAACTTTGCACCGGAAAAAGAAAATGGAGGTTTGATTTTAAAATGAGTTTTAGAAAAATGTTCAATAGAGCCACCGAGAAAACGAAGCATATTCTCTGTATGGTCTCGCGATAATTCGTCCTCTTCATATTCCAATTCAACGTCAGACGCAATGGCAGCAAGCATCAAACAAGATTTAACCTGTGCGCTAGCGATTGGACTCTTGTAGCTAATTGAGCGTAACTTCTTGCCAGTAACTTTAAGTGGCGCTTTTCCATCGCCTGTCACAGATTGAATATCGGCACCCATTAAACTCAGCGGATCAATTATACGCTTCATCGGACGTTTTCGCAGGGATGCATCACCGGTTAATTGAGTATTAACCCCATCAAGTCCCGCAAAGAGTCCTGCGGAAAGTCTAATTCCCGTTCCCCCATTTCCAAAATCCAGTTCTTCTTTAGGAGAGGCTAGTCCAAATTTGCCGGGACTTTTAACTTTATAATTCCCAACACCTGTCTTTGTAAACTCGACTCCAAGTTTAGAAAAAGACTTCATCGTATTGAGTGGATCTTCTGCTTCGAGAAAGCCAGTTATCTCCGACTCGCCCTTAGCGAGAGAGGAGAATAATACAGAACGGTGCGATACAGATTTATCGCCCGGAACTAGAATAGAAAAACTAGATGGAATTTGAAATGTTGAAGAAAGCATATGCTTCCATAAAGTAAGAAGGCTTTGTTATGAAAATAAAAAATTTATTTTCATGGATTATTCACCAATCCATTCATACTTCTCATAAGGCGGATCTACTTCTAAAACTCGAACATGGTTTTGTGCGATGAGCTTTAAAATGATAGCTTGAATGATTGCCAGTGCAACAACATAATAGGGATTCCCCGCAATTTTTTCGCCCATCGCTTCAACGGCTAATTCATGTAAGTCATAAGAGCCAAGTTTTAAACGACGTATAACTCCACGTTCGTGATAACTTAATGTTTTAATTAGAATTTTTATAGCTCGCTTCGGATCTTCCGGTTCGGGACCGTGTGCGGGTAATAGTCGTTTAATAGGAAGTTTCGCAAGTCTTTCTAGAGATTTGTGATAGAGACTTAAATTTCCATCGAACTCAGCGTAAATAGAAGAAATATTTTGTAAAACCAGATCACCCGTGAAGTAAATCCCTTCGCCCAAAATATAAGGACTTAGGTGCCAGATATTATGACCGGGTGTGTGCATAAAGCCGATTAGCCGGTCGCCAATGTCGATGACGTCTCCTTCTACTAATTCAACGTCCATCTTTAAAATTGGATTGGTCTTCTTGGATCCTTTGAGAGCAGCTAACAGTTCTTTATACCCTTTCTCGGATTGCTGAATCTCACTTCTTCTTTTTTCAGGACTTGAAATCGCTTTGTAAACCAAGCGGTTCATTGTTCTCTGAAAAGATTCATTGTGTTCTCGAAAGTTACCAACAAACTTTGCCATTCCCTGCATCCCATAATGCTTTGCATTCGTATAAGCCCGCAATGTGAGACTAGCGCTGATATGATCTAGATGATTATGCGTATAAAAAATATGTTGGATTTTAGAAAAGGGCAGATTTATTTTTTTCATTGCCCGCTGCAACAAGCCAAGATTCAGAATAAATCCAGAATCGATTAAAGTAGGTTGCTCCCCATTCAGAATGTAAATATTATTGGGCGCATAAAATGGTTGCGGAAGAACGATTTTAAACAGGTTGTGACCAATTTCTTCAACGGCAGGAATCTCAGAATCATACTTATGAATTTTCATCTAATTCAATGCTTTCTCGATTCCTAAATTGGGCAAGTTAATTCTTTGGTCGAACCGCGCTCGCCGCTCTGGGTAATAAATTGCCGCCAATTTCAAGGATTACATCGAATTTTCAGGCGAAGCAATTTATTATCCCAGCGTAGATCGCTAGAACTCGAAGTAGAAGGACTCTCTCAGAAAAGAGATTGGAGTTTGAGAATCAAGTAATTGGATTTCCCAAAAATCAAAAATTATGAGAAATCCTCTGTTTTTTACTTTACAACTTATGTCTCATTGCGATAATGCGACATAACATATAAAAAGGCATTAACGAACGTGGGAAATATTGCAGAAAAACTCTTACCGAAAAACCAGTCCATTGAATTCAATAAACCAACGCTTTCCAAGGAAGAACTAGTCACTGTCCTTGACTGCCTTGTAGATGACATGCTCTCTTCTGGCTTAATCAAAGACAGATTTGAGAAAGACTTCAAGTCAACTTTTAAATTGCGAAACGTAATCGCAGTCAATAGCCTAACTTCAGCTTACCACCTTGCACTCATTTCGCTTGGAATTACCGACAACGATCCAGTTTTACTTTCAACCTATGCACCCCATGCTGCGTTAGATGCAATCTTAATGCTTCGCGCCAAACCAATATTAGTCGATCTTGGCAAATCCTCCTTTCATATGGATGTCGAAGAGTTTAATCATAGAGTAGAAGAATTTTCTCCAAAAGCAATACTAATCGATCATGCGTTTGGTTGTCTCTTCGATTTAAAAAAATACGACATAAAAGAAATTCCAGTCATAGAAGATTACTCAGAAGCGATAGGCGCCGACTCAGAAGATATTTCCGTAAGCAAACAAGGGACTATCTCAATTTGTGGAATGCTACCAAACCATGTAATCACAACTGGTAACGGGGCAATCATGATTACCCCCAATGATACCCTCGCAGAAACTATTCGTTCTCTCAAAGTTGGCAATAATGAAAAAAGAGAAGCAGACAAACCTAAATATGATTATAACTTGCTAGATTTTCAAGCTGCAATTGGTATTGAACAAATTTCTAAACTAGGTGTAATCATTGAGCGCAAAAAAAAGATTGCTCAGATTTACCTGCAATCAGTATTAGCCGCTTCTCATGAAACTTTTTTCAAACATGCAAGCCAGGATCAATTTAATCGTTTTCCTTTAATTGTATCCAAACCTTACGAAGAAATAGAGCGTTATTTTAAATCATTACAAATCGGAACTGAACGAACAATCTCCAATCCTCTCCACAGAATACTGAAAGCGAATAACGGTGATTTTGCGAATGCAGAGAGATTATACCAAAGAGGTCACTGTATTCCTATCTATCCCAACCTAACAAAGGATAACGTGAATCGAATTGCTAATTCCATTAAGGGGATATACTAAGAGGCTGTGTAAAAAGAAGATTTTCTCACATTATGTTGCTTCTTTGGAAAGCAACATAATGTGACTCATTTCTTTTTGCTTTTACACAGTCCCTTAAAGAAGTAGTTTTCTGATTGAATCGTTAATCTTTGTAGGAAATTTACTTTTACTTGAAACATAGAATCCCAAAAAGGGATAATTATTACCATTTTGCATTGTAAGTGGGGTAACAATTATTATCCTACACTTATATTCCTTTTCAACCTTTGCTAAATTTGAAATTAATGCTTTGAATTTTAAATCCTTACTCTTTACAGGGAAAAATAAAAGGGCACAATCATCAGTATCCGTTCCTATCTTTTTATTTAAATCATACAATACTCTACCCATAGAATAACGGAAATTTATTTCACTCATATATTGGATTTCCAATTTATCTTCTCTCTTAAATGCAAACCCGTCCATCGAAATCGGACCACTATAAGATGAGCTATACCGTTGGTAACTATTTATTATAGAATTCATACCCTTAATAAACTCCTCTCCAAAATTTTTCTGAATGAGTGATCCTCTATATGTACCAAATTTATCGACTAACATTTGAGTAATTGCGAGAAGCGTTGACTTTTTAGAAGATAATTCAAATAATCCGCTAAAATCTTTTGTTTTAAATTCTTCTACCCATTCTTCTACAATGATCCCGCCAGGGTTTTCCTTTGAAATTTCGTTTAGTTTTTTTGAAATCTCTTTTATCTCATCCTTGGATTTTACAATATAACTCCCTCTTCCTGAAAATCCAAACTCAGACTTAATAACTAAGGGCAGTGGCATTACAGAAAGTGCATACTCTAATTCGAATTTATTTGAGCAAACTATTGAATTAACTCTATTTACTTTTTGCGATTCCTTCCAACGAGTTTGATTTATTTTAGAATTTATAAAATGAGAATTTGATATAATATGTTTTTTCTTTTCCAAAATAAATTTGGTATGATTGATTAAACTCGTTTTTCCCCATTCTACTAATACTTTGTCTTTTATTTTTTTCTTATCTAAAGTAAGAGTATCTCCAAAATACGAATCATCTGTAATAAAATTATCTCCGCAGCTAATTTTATTTTTTCCCCAGTATTCAATTAATTCTTCAGAGACTGGGGCTCCGAGAATAGTGCAATCATTCTTGTTTGATAATATTAGAAATAAATACTCGAATGCCTGACTTCTCTCAAAGAGTGCTTTGTCAAAATTGACAACTTTTGGGTATTTACTAATTTCCAATTCGAAGAGTGAGTTTAATCTGTATAAATTCCCCATGTTTTTAATCCTTCTGGTATAATTTCTTTTTTGCGATTTGAAAATTCATCTTTGTATTCTGCTAATTTCATAATAAAATCTTCCGTAAATCCAACTTTTCTTCTATTGTCTGGAATATAGAAATAACCCTTGGCTCGTCTCGGTGTAAATGGCGAATCTAATAGAGAAAGGTAATATTCCCATTCCGAAATCGAATGATCTTCTCTTTTTTGAAGAACTTTTAAGCCACGCTTTACATGTTTTAATTCATCTAAGAAGATAATCTCCATTATCTCCGCACTTCTATGATCACCAAATTGAGAAAATGTCTTTTCATAAATAGTGGCATAATCAAGATTAGCCCCTTCAAAGGAGATTGACATGATCGCAGTAAATTTTTCAAAGCTTCCCATTAATGGCACGTATTTCCAGAATATCCCATTTAGGGGACGCTCTCCAAATTCTATTCCAAGTTCATTCATTCGATCCAAGTATAATTTTAAATGCTTCTGCTCTTCTCTTAGACTACTGAATAAATCAAGTCTCGATTTATCTGAAATATTTTGAAATTTCAGCAATGCCCAGGCAAAAATCTCGGTGGCCATTAGCTCATGATTTGCAAAATGATGCATCGCAATTCCTCGATTTACAGTTAAATGCAAATGTTCTAGTCTAGGAATTTTTGATTTCTTATCAGAAATCAAAATGCCTGTATCCCTCACTGGCAAATTCGGAATTTCGAAAGAAAAATCTCGAGTATCCACTAAATCATCAGGAGGCGATAAAAGCTTATCTTCTAATTTTGGGGAACAAAGAATGTGCCGGCAATAATCATTAATTGTTTGCATGGTAAAATTAAGAGTAACCGTTCTTTATAAAATTCTTAGCTACTACAAATACAATCTATAATTGGCTGTAAATATTTTTTATTTTCATAGTTTAATTTTTATGGAATAGACTTTCAGAAGAAAATAAAATCACATTTAAAAATGCAATGAATTTCATTCACCTTTTGAGCGGATAACATAAATATAACCAAGACTTCTTAGGTTCAATAGAATTATAGATTTTTGATTGAATTAATCTAGAGGTCTAAAAACATTAATGAAAGAGAAGACAAAGTATGAAAAAACTATTTATTTTATTCACTTTATTTACATTTACGAATTGCATTCAAAATATTATGGAATGCCCATCTGACCTTCTGAAATCAGAATGCAAGTCTACTGAGACTCGCAAAAAATATAGCCAGAATATGGTATTACTCGGACTGGGCATTGCATCCAAGAGCGGTGTAAGTTTTTCAGCAGGCTCAACTTCCAACTCTCCCACTAGCTCCACAAACTCTGCCGCCGAAGCTACTTCCGTTTCTGGAATCACAAATGAGCATAACAAGTTGCGAGCACAGGAAAATGCCAGTTTGCCTAACTTAACCTGGGATGCGACTGTTGCTGATTATGCGCTCAGAAAAGTTACCTTTCTCGCAAATAGCAATAATTGCACAATGAGTCATACAGCCGGACCAACGAATCCTGGCTATGGGGAAAATCTTGCTTGGTCAAGTGCTTCCGGCTACACCGCAGTAGCCGCAACGAACGCATGGTATGACGAGAAACCAAATTATACCTACGCTACAAATTCCTGCGCTTCCGGAAAAGTTTGCGGTCACTATACGCAAGTTGTATGGAAAAATTCCACAAAAATAGGATGCGCAGGTGTTGTTTGTTCTAACGGTGGTGGAATTATTTACGGATGCAATTATGATCCACCGGGAAATTATTCAGGACAAAGCCTTTACTCGGGGGGGTTACCCCGCGGGGGGGCCCCCCCCCCGGGCGGGCGCGGCCCCCCCGGCCCGCGGGGGCGCGGGGGGGCGTTATTGGGATAAAAAAACAGGGTTTTATTCTCTTGCATAAGGTGAGTTAGTAATTTATTTAATACTAGAAAAAAATTGAAAGATTGGATCTACTTCTGAATCCCAATACTTATAATCATGCTCTGCATCTTTGGGATCATTAAAAATCATCTTTAAATTTGGATGAAGCTCTTTCAATTTTAAATAGAAATTTTTAGTTTGAATAAATGGAGAAATTTTATCAGCTTGTCCATGTCCGAGGTAAATCGGTATTTTCCATTCCTTTGCATTTCGGTGAACATTGTCTACCGTTTCCCAACGCTCTCTGTTTTCTTCATAAGAACCGTAAGAGCCCGTCATCAAGCGATCTTTCGGCATAGTAGCTTGATCAAAGTCTCCCGATATGGAGGCTGCAGCGGAAAAAATATCGGGTTTCGTATAACCAAGAATAGCCGCACCCCGTCCACCGGTTGACAATCCCATTACAAAATTCTTTCCACCTTTTATTAAAATTCCATTTTGCTGAAAAGAAGGAATTAGAATTTCCCTCACCCATTTCCCGCCGGGAGTAGTTGACCATTTTAATTTTGTTTCTGGAAAATAATCTGATTCGTAATTCGTCTTTCCCATTTCTGGAAAAATAAGTCGGAATCCTTTTTCTTTTCCACTTTTTAAGATTCTAGTTTTCTTTTGCCAATCATCTCTTGGAAAACTCCATCCATTCAATACAAGAACATCAGCAACAACTTTTTTATCTTCCGGTGTATACACATCTACTGGAATCTTGTTAGTGCAGGGCGGCAAAGTAAGTGTAACCACAGATGCATCTTTAGGTAAGCATAATGTTTGAACTCCGGGCTTTAATTCGATTTTATCAGGGAATATCTCAAAGGCTAACAGTAATATTCCCACAAATAGTAGTTGAATGATCTTTAAAAAAATATTCATTTTATTCTCTTTTAATTATATTTTGGCTTTGACCCATTTCTTAACAGATACTGCTTTTTTCATATTCTCGATAATTTCAACAGTCATGTCTTCACTGAGCTTATTGAATTCGCTGTCCTGTGAGCCTAAGATCACATCATCTAAGACATTATCTATCAATAGATTGATATTTTCTTCTCCGTTTTCGCCTGTTAATTTAGAAATAATGACTTCATTTACAGAATCAAATACAGCTAAGCCAATGTCTTTTGTAATGGTTTCTTTAATCACTGCAGGAACTAGGTGTAGCGTTGAAGCGGTATTAGACGATCTGACTAACGCTTCCGCCAGAAGTTTACGAATCATGTCATTCGCCTTTGGGTTCGCAATTCCTTTTTTAACATTATCAATAATAAGCTTCTTTAATTGCTCGCGTCTTGCTTCTACTGCGGAAGTAATTAAATTGATAGATGCTCCTGATTTAATTTCTTCTTGCATCTCTGTAAGAATTCGAACTGTAACCATATCAGTTAATTCTTCTTTAATGATATTGGTGTAGTAAGTAAAGGTTCGGGTAAATATATCATTGCCCACATTTGTAAGACTGCTATTCTTCAATAAAATATACATAGAGACAACACGGAATAATCGGAAGAAACGAAACTCGGCTAACGGGACTAAACCCAATACATCATACCAATGATACATAGGATATAAAAACCAAGCAACATAAACTCGATTTTTAATAGCTAAAAACCATTGAACCAAAAATTCTATTAAGAATAATAAAAAGAAAGGTAAATCCAGTTTTAAAAAATCATCTTTTAATTTTCCATTCAATCCATATTGCCTATAGTAATTTGCATTTACTAAAGGAAAAATTTCTTCTTGAAAATACTTGATATGATCTAGTGCATTGTTTGGATTGTAAGTCCAATACCACTTCAAAGCCTCTTTAGAAGAAGATTTTTCGTGGCTAATGCCTGTTTCCTCTTCATACTTTTTCTTTGTTTTATCCTTCAACTGCTGGAGATTTGCCATTAGCCCCGCTTTCTCAAATGGATTTTCATCCACAATTTTAATAGACTGGTCGACTAATTTTTGAGAAATTACTTGAACTGCTTCCAATTTTTCCGGCGAATCTGGAGTAGCCACAATGCGAGAGTATTCATCTACTAGCTTTAAATAGTCTTCTGTGGTTCGGTGAGGCTCAATTCCAAGAAATGGATCATAAAATCTTGTCACAGCAGGTAAATGCGATAAGTAATAAGGTCTGAGAGAGAGGTATGTTAAATCAAAAACAATCAAGTTTAGATTTAAAATCACAGCCTGAATCATAAATAAATCCCAGAGTATTCTGAATGTAAAAAAGCGAGCAACCATTTCTTTAATCTTTATCATATTTCAGCAAAATAATGAGATAACTGCATTTGGCAAGGATTTCTATTTTTAAATTGTAGAAATTATCTCGGAACTTTTCAGACTGGAATTTGGTCTCACCTAACAGCATTTTAAAGAAATAATCGAGGTTATCCTTGTTAGAACTAATCAATATCAATAAAAATTATACTTCGTCCGAGCATTCCCTTCACGTTTTAAAAAATATAAATATCAAAATCGAGCAGGGCGAATTTGTTGCAATCATGGGTCCGTCTGGATCAGGAAAATCCACTCTACTCGGAATCGCAGCCGGTCTGGACAGAGCCGATACGGGTGATGTAATTTTAGATTCAGTGAAAATGGGTGGCTTGAGTGAAGATGAGCTTGCAAAATTAAGAGCAGAGAAAGTCGGCTTTATCTTTCAAAATTTCCAATTGGTAAGAACGTTAAACGCAATAGAAAACGTTTCCCTTCCTCTAATTATCTCAACTAAGTTAAGCGAAAAAGAAATCAAACAAAAGGCAATGAGCTTACTTGAAAAAGTTTCTTTGGAGCATAGAGTCAGTCATTTTCCATCGCAATTATCCGGCGGAGAAGAACAGCGAGTAGCCATTGCTAGGTCTTTCATTAACAATCCAAAAATTCTATTTGCCGATGAACCAACCGGTAATTTAGATTCTAAAAACGGAAATGCGGTTATGAATATGTTAACCGCTCTAAACAAACAAAATAATTCTACCCTGATTGTTGTCACTCATGATCCCAAAGTTGCCGCCCTTGCCGATCGAATTTTAGAAATGGAGAACGGAGAAATTAAACAAAGAACGGGTAATGTGCGTATAACTCAAAAGCCCATTACTAAATCCAAAAAGAAGGGAAAGAAATGAAGTTGTCTTTCAAATCTAGATTAATTCTTCGTGAAATATTTTTAAGACCGGCGTATTCATTTCAATTTATATTGGCTGTTGCAATTGGAGTTGGTTCTGTTGTGGGAATCAATTCTTACAAACAAAATCTATATGAAGCAATTGGAAAAGAGTCTCGCACAATCATGGGGGGAGATCTTATGGTTGAATCCCCGTCAGCTTATTCAGAAGAAACAAAAGAATTTATAAAAGCAAATCTTCCAAATGAATCAAAGCTTTCTTACTCGGTAAATTTTGCCTCAATGATTTACACTCCTTCCAAGGAAACGTCACTTGCAACAGTAAAGGCTCTTGACGCATACTTCCCGTTATACGGTGAAGTGCAAACAAGTCCTGCCGGATTGTTCAGAACTCTCAAAAAAGAAGAAGTTCTTTTAGATGAGACTCTCGCTAAAAATTTAAAACTTAAATTTGGAGATACGGTCTTTATTGGAAATAAGAAATTCAGACTGAAAGGATTTGTAAAAAAAGAGCCCGGCTCTGTTGGAAGCTTTACATCTATGGCGCCTACCGCTATCATTACACCGAGCGGTTTAAAAGAAACAGGACTGGAAGCGAGAGGAAGCAGAATCCGATACAATGTTCTAGTTGCATTGCCAAATGGACTTGATTCAAAGAAATTCAAAGAAGATAATTTTAAAACATTTATCAACAAAGATTTAACTCTCTACCACAATACAGAAATCGGATCAGGCTCTCAGAGGTTTATCAATAGCACTTTTGATTACATGAGCTTACTCGGATTATCCGCTTTTTTTCTAGGATGTATTTCTATACTCATTTCTACTCGAACACGACTCAAAGAAAAGACTTCGGAAATTGCTGTCTTAAAATGTCTCGGTGCTTCCTCTTATTGGAATATTTCTATTTTTCTGAGAGAAATCTTTTTTCTTTCTGCAATTGGGACATTGATTGGAGTCAGCGTAGGTTACTTCATTCAATTTTACATTCCAGATTTGACTAGTTCTGATTTTCTTGCCGAAATCAAACCCAATATAAACATAAAATCTTTAGTCTGGGGGATATTCATTGGTATCCTCGTTCCTCTTATCATAGGTCTTGAGTCTATCTTAAAAATCAGCAGGCTTAGTCCTTTGTATGCAATTCGATCCGAGTTAGACGACAAAATAAAAATTCGTTTTATCCCAGATCTATTACAATTAATAGAAGTAATCGCAATTTATATTTTATTCTTTTTACTTGCAAGCTATGAAACAGGTGGGTTCTTAAAAGGTTTTATTTTAAGCGGAGTAATACTTTTACTCCCAATTATCTTGAGCATATTCTATCAATTATTTAGAATTCTAAGTCTGCAACTTTTGAAGCTTGGAATTTTTAGTAATTCGTTTCGGCTTGTCTTAAAGAAAATAAATCAAACAGGTAGCGGCTTGGCTCTTCCGATAATTGGAATCGGCTCAGCATTAACGATTCTACTTTTATCCCTTATATTAAAAACAAGCCTATTGAGTTTAAGCGGTATTAACCAATTGGAGCGTAGACCCAATGTATTCGCTATTGATATTCGGTCAGAGCAATTAGCCGATCTAAAGAAAATACAAAGAAAGTTTCCATCGAAGCAGATTTTAACTTCACCTGTCATCGGAGCAAGACTAGCAAGTATCAATAACAAGCCAATCAATAAAGAAGAAACTGAGAAGGATGCGGTTAAACGAGATTGGCGCTCGACAGCAAGAACCAGGGAATATTTCTTGTCTTATAGAAAAGAGCTTTATGATACAGAAAAAATCGTAGAAGGAAAATTCTGGGAAAATAAGGGAGAGGATGAAATTTCTGTCGAATATGAATTTGCTAAAACACTCGGCGTTAAGCTCGGTGATACACTTCAATTCAACGTGCAGGGAATTGAAATTTCGGGGAAAATAACGAATACCCGCAGTGTGAATTGGGCAGACATGAAGCCAAACTTTGTAGTTGTGTTTTCACCGGGTAATTTAGAATCGGCACCTTCTTATTATATCAGCGCATTTCTTTTGGAAAGTTCAGAAGATCGCTATCAATTTCAAAAAGACTTAATCGCAAAGGCTCCCAATATTACGGTGATTGATGTAGAGAAAGCAATTTTAAATTTCACTTCTATTCTAGAAAAAGTTTCGAGCATTATCGGTCTTATGACATCTTTCATCATCGTATCTGCCATTTTACTTTTAATTTCCTCTCTCTATTCAACCAAGCGACAACGAGAAGAAGAAACTTCTTTGCTGAGAGTGATTGGTGCTGTTTCTAGTTTTGTAGTTCGCATGTATTTAATAGAGGCAGTTTTCGTAGGAGTTTATGCATTTCTTTGTTCTTTGGTTCTATCACTCGGGGCAAACTATATATTATCCACTTATTTCTTAAATCTTAGGTATATCATCCCAGTCAATGAATTGCTGATTAGTTTTGCTTTGACGATTGGCATTATGCTTTTCGTATACTTTGTAAATCTAATAGGTTTATTTCGTAAGCCTGCCAAGGAATTCTTAAAATCAGTCTAGGCTGAGCAAAGAACAAATTCGCCTCATTCCTTCTTCGATCATTTCCGTAGACAGGATGAGGCTAATCACGATATAACTGCTATCAGGCATATCAAACATATATCCGGGATACACATACACTCCTCGTTCTTCTAATAAACGAAATGCAAATTCTTCGTCTTCCCATGGCTCCTTTAACTTCAATATCATATTCCAACCTCCATCGGGCAAAAAGAATTCAATGCCATTTTGTTCTTTCAATAGATCCGCAATTTGTAGAGAATTTATTTTAATTCGATTTTGAATTTGACTTTGTATTTTAAGAGATGTTTCGAGAAATGTTTCCAATCCTACCTGCACGGGAATATTTACCGAAAGATACGTATCAGAGATTATTTCTAAAGCTTCTTTCATTTGCCCTACAAAGATAGAACTGCCTGTGAGGTAAATCCAGGATAGCTTCATCTGAGGCAAAGCAAGCGTCTTAGACAAGCCATTGAGATAAATACAATTAGCCCCTTCATATGGATTAACACTGTAATAGCCTTCAAAGTAATCAGAGAAGACTTCGTCCACGATTAGTATTAAGTTATTTGTTTTAGCGATTAACATAAGATTAGCCGCATCTTCTCGATTTAATCTAGAGCCTGTTGGGTTGTGTGGCTCTACAATGACAATCGCCTTTGTATTTTCATTGATATTTTCTTTGAGACTTTTAAAATCTATTCTCCACAAAAGCTGATTGGATAGATTCGTTCTCTGAGGTATGATTGAATAATTCTTTGCTTTACAGTTCTCCAAATTAAAAATAAAATCATAGAGAGGATAACCGGGAGTAGGCAATAGAACTTCAGAATCAGGATTTGCAATTGCTTTTAACACAAAACTCATCGCCTCCGAAGTGCCAGAGGTAAAAAAGAAATTTCGCACATCCATTTTTCTTCCCTTCTCTTCATAGTATTTTACAAGTGCCAATCTTGCTTTTTCGATTCCTTGTGGATCAGGCTCATATGGAAAAAAAGACGCTTCCGTAAAAGCAGAGCGAATGAGAGACTCCTCATATTTGAAAAATAACGTTGGATTTGAAGAAGTTAAATCTATAAAATTGTTTTTACTCTTTGCGCTTTCTAATAATTTGGATAAATCGTTTAGGCTTCTTTCGAAATTAAATTTATCAGATAAATAGTTCATAGGAAAGTAAAAAGGGACATAAAATTTTTTGGCAAGAAGATTTTTTCAGGAAGTCTAATAGTAAACTCTTGAGTAAGACAAGTAATAATCGAAAACTATTCTTTTTTATCACTTCGATATTTAATGATTGCAAAATTATTTAAGTCTATTTAAATATATTACCCAATTGAATTGAAAATGCTTTGCGAAAAAAAAACTCTCCCTTAAATACATATGGGATTAAATTTAAAAATGATTCACACTGAAACAATCTTTTTTTGAGGAGCACCTATGCGTATTCTTTTTAGTTTTTTCATTTTTTCATTTCTATGGACTCATCTTTCGGCAGCCGAAGATGCTAAGAGTGACAGAACTGCCCTTGCGGAAATTTTAAAAAATGCGCATATATCGCAGACAGACGTAAAAAATGTCTCCAATTTAGAGAAAATGGAATTAGGAGATGAAAATCAAATTTCCTATGATCCAGTTTCGGGTAGAATTATTGGATTAAAATTGCATCTTACAGAATTTAATGACTTATCTCTATTATCCACTCTGACAGGGCTTACAGTTTTAATTATCTCAGGCGATGAAGGAATTACACAAATTAGTCAATTGCAAGGTCTGGAAAATCTTTCCAATCTAAAAGTTCTCTCTCTCAGAGAACACAAGATTCATAAAATAAAAGGATTACAAAACTTAAAGAATCTTGAGAAACTAGACTTGAGCATGAACGAAATTTCGAAAATTGAAGGTCTAGAAAATTTGAAAAGCTTAAAAAAACTAGAACTAGGCGACAACAAGCTTACTAAAATTGAAAATCTAAATTCACTGACTTATCTAGAAGAATTATACTTACATCGAAATCAAATTTTAAAATTAGAGAATATGGAATATCTGGTTAATCTGCGTATACTGCACGTCTACGAAAATGATTTATCAAGAATTGAAAATCTAGATAATTTGAGAAATTTAGAAGAATTAGAACTAGGAGTTTGTAAATTTCAAAGAATTGAAGGTTTAGCAAATCTAAGTAAATTAAAAATTCTAAAACTTTGGTATAACAAAATTGCTAAGATCGAAGGTCTCGACTCTCTTGTGAATTTGGAAACACTTGACCTAAGCAATAATCATATTTCTAAGATTGAGGGTATTGATAATTTGCCGGAGATTAAATTTGTAGATCTCACGAATAACAAGATAACAAACAAAAAAGCAGTTAAGAAATATTTGAATAAAAATATAATGATCGAACTCGAATAACGAATGACTCACCTTACACAAAGTGAATAAATAATTAGTCTTCTAATCGCATTCGAACTACATTGGTGTGATGGACATTGTGCTTTAAAAGAAAATAGCAAAATGTTCTAAGACTTCCACCTCCAAATAATCCTGAAAGAGAATCTAGCTCTTCTTCAGAACGTTTGGAAATTTGTCTAATTACTTTTTCTGCAGATACTAAGATCAATTGAAGAAGCTTAGCTTTTTCTTGTGCATTAAAGGAATTATTTTTTTGATACTTTCCATAGCTTGTTATACCATGTCGATTCGTTGGATCGAGTTGTTCTATCGTGGGTTGCTTGGCTTTTGGTTTTCCGCGAAGCTTCAAGATATAAGTAGGAAGCCCGAACCATTTAGCAAAAATATTATTTGTGCTGATAACGTGTTTCATATTTCTACGAACACTCCATCCATCGGGAATTGCATCACCAGTAAAAACATCGTCCGGTAATTCTTTGTAGAAATTGACAAGAGCTTGATTGACTTCTAGAACTTGCTTACAGAGTTCTTCTTTGGTTTTGCATGGATAGATTGTAGGTAATGTTTGCACAATGATAATCATTTTAGAGAAGCTAAAACCTGCAAACTGTTTTTACAAAAACAAATCTAGTTTTTTTGATTGAAAAATGACATAGATGCTAAAAATAAAAATATGCTACAACTACTTTGGAATCAACTCGCCTATCAGGGTGTTCTCTATCTGTCAGATATCACCGAGCATAAACATGTCGTTTTAATCAATACACTTTCCTTGTTTATTCCGGTATTTACTCTTTTAAATTTGCTAACAGTTATTTCTCTTGGAGTTCCAAGCCTCTATATTTATTTTTCTCTTGCTTATATGTTTCTCTTACCATTGACAATTGCATTTAACGCTTGCGGTAAAATTCTGTTTGCCCGAATCTATTTATTCTTCATCTCAACATGCTATTTAATAATGCTAGCATTTTTACAAGGAAATCAAGCAAGAGCACATTTCTTTTTATTAGCGGAAGCACTTGTCACATACTTCTTATTTCCCGCTCATCAAAAAAAAATAATGCATTGCTTAGTAGGATTTCTCTTTTTACTATTCATTGGGCTGGACTTTTGGCACGATGATATGATTGGGTTAATGATACAATCCCCTGAGAGATTAAAAATTGCTAGCTTCGTCACTGATGCTTCCTTCGCAATCATTCTATTAGGCTTTGCATTCTACATTCATATTACATTTCAGAAAACAGAATCCTTCATGCGACTCGAACATGACAAATCCGAAAAACTTTTACAAAATATTTTACCCTTGTCTATTATAAAAAAATTAAGGGACAATCCAGATACTATCGCAGAAAGATTTGAAGATTGCACAGTCCTATTTTCTGATATTGTAGGATTTACACAAATGTCAAAATCTATGCCGGCAGTTTCCGTAGTCTCTCTTTTGAATGAAATCTTTTCTCGCTTTGATGATCTCGCAGAAAAATACAATTTAGAAAAAATTAAAACGATAGGCGACGCATATATGGTAGTAGGCGGTCTACCTGAGCCTGATGAAAATCATGTAGAAAAAATAGCAAGTTTCGCACTGGAAATGTTAGACGTTATCCGCGACTATAGACAAAAAAACAATGTTCAGTTAGAACTTCGAATTGGAATTAATTCAGGTGCTGCAGTAGCGGGAGTAATTGGCAAAAAGAAATTTATCTATGATCTATGGGGTGATAGCGTCAACACTGCTTCTAGAATGGAATCCCATGGACTCCCAGGACAAATCCAAGTTTCAGAATCAACCTACATTCGGATTAAACATTTATTTCAATTTGAAGATAGAGGAAATATGGAAGTAAAAGGTCTAGGACTAGTTCGGAGTTATCTATTAACCGCAAAGCCGATGTAGAATCTTTTCTATTTTTTCTCTTGAATTTTTAATAAGGGGTTGTGTAAAAAGAAGATTTTTTCACACAAAACCGCGAAGGTGCAAAGAATAGAGTTAATAGCGTTAGCGAAATCAATACTCTTTGCGTTCTCTGCGGCTCAACTCAATGCTGCTTATTTGGGAAGCAACATAATGTGACACCTTTCTTTTGCTTTTACACCATCTCTTACTCTGTTAAAGTTGTTTATACTGTTCCTAGATATGTTTTAATGCTGTCGCGGATAGTCGTGAATACCCACTCGAACTTAGCAGGATCTTCTTCAAGAAGCGTTACGCGAAATCCATCCTTATTACAGCAAAAAGAAGAAATGGGAACCACACAAATTCCTGTAGAAGCAAGTAAGTTTAATACAAAGCGTCTATCGTTTGCGATATTCTTTAGCATTGGTTGGATGTAATCACTAGCAGCCGCATTGGCAATCGGAAGACTCATCTTATCATTTAGAATTCCATCTTCAAATAGAACAGTTAAGAAAAATCCTCCCTTTGGTTCAACAACACGAATTCCTTTTGTATTGGCGAGGATACTCACGGCTTTGTGCGCACGCTCTTTGTATTTGTGGTTGCGCTCATTTAAGTGAGGAATGAATTTTGGGGATGCATATATTTCTGGAATTGCCATTTGCGGCAGAGTAGTCGAGCATACTTCTAGCATCTTTGCGTCGAGCAAAGTCTTTATATACCGCTCGAAAAGTGGATCATTCTTGCGATTAAATACTTCTATCCAACCACAGCGCGAACCAGGCCAGGGAAGTTCTTTCGAAATAGAACGAAGAGCCATTCCACAGACTTTATCGCCAATTACTTCTGATAGATGAATGGAACCAGAACCAGAATAATTTACATGCGCATAAGTCTCATCACAAATTAAAATGCAGTCGTATTTTTCACAGATTTTTACAATCTCTCGCATGATTTCTTTGCTGTAAACTGCGCCAGTAGGATTATCGGGGTTAATGAGCAGTATCCCTGCGATGGAATCGTTATAACGGACTTTGTTTTCAATGTCCTGTATGTCTGGCATCCAGTTATTGTCTGGATTTAATTCATAGGTTAAATGTTCGTAGCCGCTATGAGCTGCTTCCGCAGAAGAATAAGTAGAGTAAGCAGGACTTGGTCCAAGGATACGAGCTTCTCTTCTCATGAAACCAAAAATTTTTGCAACAGCATCACCAAGTCCGTTGAAAAATAAAATATCATCAAGAGTAATCTTAACTCCATCACGCTCATTTACTTTTTCTGCTAGGAACTTACGCGTGTTTTCCGCTCCTTGCGTTGCTGTGTAAGCCCAACTTAAATCTTTCTGGACTAAGTTGGATACAATCTCTTTGATCCAAGGGGCGATATGCTCTCCCTTTTGAACTGGGTCGCCAATATTTTCCCAAGTAATTTGAACTCCTAACTTTTCGAGTTGTTTACCAACTCCTACAATTTGACGAATCTCGTAAATTAATTCGTCAGCTCCTGGATGAACAATATTTCTTCTCATGATTATGCCGTCTTCTTACTATTTCTAAAATACTCAATCACTGCTGGCATTACTGAGATAATGATGATTCCAAAAATTACATAGGTGAAATTTTTTCTAACTTCAGGATGATTTCCTACAAAGTATCCAGCGATTAGAAAAATGCTAATCCAGAGAAGTCCGCCTACAATATTATACATGATAAACTTTGAGTAATTCATTGTGCCAATGCCGGCAACGAAGGGAGCAAAGGTGCGGACAATCGGTATAAACCGCCCGATGATGATTGTCTTACCGCCATACTTATCATAAAAATCTTGCGTCTTCTTGAGATGATCTTTATTTATGAAATGAATTGTTTCAAGCTTTGGCTCAAGGAATTTTCCAATCCAATAATTAACCGTATCACCTAGAATTGCGGCTATCGCAAGTATAAAGAAAAGTAAAAATACATCGAGTGTCCCTCTTGCGGCAATTGCACCAATTGCAAAAAGAAGGGAGTCGCCTGGAAGAAAAGGAGTCACAACAAGTCCTGTCTCCGCAAATATAATTAAAAATAATATGACGTATGTTAGTGTTCCGTATTCGGTTGTAATTGCATCTAGATGTCTATCTATGTGTAATATGAAATCAATAGTTCCTTTGATAAATTCCATTTTGCCCTCTTGTTAATTACATAAAATCAAACGTTTAGTTTCTGAAAATAGAAAATTTTTCCTTGTCAGATAATAGTTTTCTAGCTGTTAGTATCCATAAGGACTATTTAAGCATGTCAAAAAAAGTTATCGTTGTTGGAGCCTCAAGCGGGATTGGTGCTGAGATTGCGAAGGAGTTATTAAAATCCGGAGCCTATGTAACACTCATTGCACGTAGAGAAGAAGAGTTACATAAGCTAGTTGCAGAAATTCCTTCTTCTAAATACTGCATAATCAAACATGATGTTTCTCACTTTGCAGAAGCTCCAAAATTTTTTGCAGATGCCGTTAAAATCATGGAAGGTCTAGATGAAATTTATTATTGCGCTGGAATATTAGAAAAAGTTGCAATCGATGAATTCTCTGTTGAAAAAGACATTCGCATGTTGACAATCAATACACTCGGCGCTGTAGCGTGGCTGAATTCGGCAGCAGAAATTTTTCAAAAGAAAAATTCTGGTAAGATAATTGGAATCTCTTCCATTGCAGGAGACCGAGGACGTGTCGGTAGTCCAGCGTATAACACGAGTAAGGCGGCACTCAATACTTATCTAGAAAGTCTCCGCAATCGCTTATCAAGGAAAGGCATACAAGTATTAACCGTAAAACCAGGCTTCATTGATACTGATATGACAAAAGGAATGCAAGGCTTATTCTGGTTAATCTCGGCGAATACAGCGGCAAAGATAATATTAAAAGCAGCGGCTAACGGCAAAGAAAATATTTACGTCCCCGCAAGATGGGCATTAGTCGGACTCATAATAAGAATGATTCCCTCATTTATTTTCAAGAAACTCAATGTATAGGACTCTTACATGAACGAAAACACAGCAATCTATTTTCCAATTACAAATCCAGAAAAAGTCGAGACATGGGGAATGAATCTTTATTCTTTGAGTCGAGTCTTTCGTCCAAGAACAGAGCGAGAAATTCGAGATGTATTCGCATATGCACTTGCAAATAAAACAAAGATTACTTTTCGCGGTGGTGGTTGCAGTTATGGAGATGCTTCTATCAACAATGCGGGCTTCGTAGTTGATATGGGGCAGTTTAATAAAATACTTAGCTTCGATGAGGCAACTAGTATATTAACCGCTCAGTCCGGTGTAACGATAAAACAACTCTGGGAATATTGTATCGAGAAAGGATTCTGGCCTCCCGTTGTAAGTGGAACTATGATGCCGACGTTAGGCGGTGCACTCTCCATGAATATACACGGGAAAAATAATTTTGCAGTCGGACCAATTGGAGAGCATGTTATAGAGTTTACTTTTCTTACTCCGAGTGGGGAGTTGATTAAATGCACGAAAGAATCTAACAAAGAACTATTTTATACTTTCATCAGTGGACTTGGAATGCTTGGTTGTTTTATTGAAATTAAAATCAAGATGAAAAAAATCTACGCCGGTAAAATGAAAGTAACCCCGATTCCAGTAAAGAATTTAAAAGAAATGATTTCTGAATTTGAAAAAAATCTTCCTGATTCTGATTATTTAGTTGGTTGGGTAGATGCATTTGGCTCTGGTGACGGAGTTGGCCGTGGTTTGATTCATAGGGCGGATAATCTCAAAGCAGGGGAAGATAAAGATTTTCCTTCAAATTGTAAATTAGAAAAACAAAATCTTCCATCTACTTTTTTTGGCTTAATACCAAAGTCTTGGATGTGGATGTTTCTATATCCGTTTTCTAATTCTCTCGGAATGAGACTTGTGAATTACGCGAAGTATGCGCTAGGATTTCTTTCTAGAAAGCCCTATATGCAAGGTCATGCAGAATTTGCTTTTCTACTCGACTATGTTCCTAATTGGAAATTCATTTACAAGCCTGGGTCAATGATCCAATACCAAGTCTTTATTCCAGAGGAAAATGCGTTAGCCGGAATGACGGAAGTTTTAACCCATTGCCAAAAGCGTGGATTCGTTTCTTTTCTCGCTGTATTCAAGCGTCATCGTAAAGACCAATTTCTTTTTACTCATAGCGTCAACGGTTACTCGATGGCGATGGATTTTCCTGTAACAAAAAGCAACAAAGAGAAACTCTGGAAGATGTGTTCTGAACTAGACGAAATTGTTCTAAAAAACAAAGGCAGATTCTATTTCGCCAAAGACAGCACATTACGCCCCGAAACCGCTGAGCGTTACCTCACTAAAGACGCCATCAACAAATTCAAAGCTTTAAAAGCAAAGTTTGATCCTAACTCTATCCTGCAATCGGATTTGTATAAGCGGGTATTTGGGGGATAATAAAAGATTACCATGCGAAGGCGTAGGTCGCGAATACTTGGAGCGAAGGGGGGAATGGACACCGAGAAAGACGATGTGCACCGATTGTTTGTTTTTGACGGTTTAATCGCGCTTTGTCTGTCATCCCCGAATTCTTTTATCGGGGATCTCAATGTCTAAAAAGGTTTAGCCCCGCCATTTCGAACCACTCGACAACGTGGTCGATGCGTTAGCATCGTGTTGAACGTTGAAGGTGAGAAATCTATTTTCCTTAATGCGAATTGGTTGGTTTCGATTTGACAGAATTTAATTTAGATTTTATTCGTAGTGTAGGGGTTGAATATATTCAACCCCTACTCGTAAAATGTCAAACATTTTACGAATAACAAAAATTACCCGCTCATGAAAAAAATTTCTTTACTCTTAATCTTTTGTTTTTTGTTTCAGGGGTGTGCTTTGTCTGGTTTATCCATTGGCATTGTAAAAGATGATTCGAGAAAAGATAAAGAGTCAGTAAAAAATAAATCCTGTAACTTTGAAGAAGTTCTTTCGCAAAAAGCAGTAGATATGCGAAAGTTTTATTCGAATAGATTTTTGCTTGCAGGTTCCATAATGGATGTAGGATTGAGTGCTTATTATTTCATAACTTTCAATCCCAAAGGATTTGTATTATTTGCGACCGGAGTTTATGCATTTTATTCGCTGATTTTTTTGGGCATGGCTTCAGAGTCTATTAAGGATGAAGCATCGGCTATTTATCTTGCTGGTTGGCATCAGGATTATGGAACTGAATGTAAAGAAGAGCATTTTGGTTTTTCATTTCAAAATGAAGACCAATTGATACAATCAGAAAAACTTTTTCTAAAAGCAATTCTAAATTATCCGCACGATTACGATATTTCCCAAGATCAAAATTTCTCTACCTTCCAAAAAGATTTTTTACGAAATTATAAAATCCAAACTTATTCTAAAGGCAATTACTTCTACCACTACATCCATTACCCCGGCGGCAAGGCAAAGTTTGAAGAAGACTTCGGAAAGTATTTGTATAAGCCGTAAAAATGATTTGCCTTTTTTGTAGAAGTATGTTTGGATGAAAGTATGAGAGCTATTGAAACCCAAATCAATGTGAAAGAAGTTGGGGAAGCGATTCTTACACTTCCTAAAGACCTAAGCCCTGGAAAATATAAAGTAGTAATTGTTGTTTACGAAGAAAAAGAGGATGACCTTTCTTTATCTCCCGAAATAGACAGAGCTTATAAGGCTGAAATTGATCGACGACTTGAGGCTAACGAGAAAAATCCGCAACCCGAATATACTATGGAAGAAGTAATTCAAAGAATGGAGACAAGGATTGGGCGAAAAATACAAATTAAATCGTGATGCCGAAAATGATTTGAATGAAGCTTTTGATTATTGGTATTTGGCATAAGAGCCGAAATCCGGCAAAGCTCCAGGAGAGAATGGATAAGGAAGAAAAATGAAAAAATTACCCAATATACATCCAGGCGAAATCTTATCAGAAGAATTCTTAATTCCTATGGGTATTTCTGCGTATAGACTCGCAAAGGAAACAAAAATCAATCCAACTAGAGTCAACGAAATTGTCAACGGCAAACGCGGAATATCCGTTGATACTGCGTTACGATTTTATATACCAAACGTAAAAAGTAAATTTCCACGAGGACTTTCTATGAGTAGTGTTTGGTATAGACCGAACACATTTTCTTGAGTTAGAAATGTGCAATTACTTTTGGCGTTCAGTATAAGTTCTTCGGTAACTCTGTAGAATTTTGGATGGGCATTCAAGATGAATTCGAAATCCGAGAAGTAAAATATCTAAGCAGCTAAGCGAAATTAAATCCTACAAAGAACTTGCGCTGGTATAGAATAATTTTTTATTACTGGCTGTGTCAAATTTTCATTACCCACTTACCCTATCCAATTCTTCCTGTATCTTATTTCTAACTAGTTCGCATAATTCTTCCGAGGATAATGATGCGAAATCGCTGTAGGGTATTTCAGGAAGAACTGTGATACTCATAGGATGTTTGCCTTGTAGCTCGATTCCGCCTTTTGGTAGAGCGTGGGCTGTGCCTTTGATTACAATTGGTAAAATTGCAGTCTTTGTTTCTTTTGCGATTTCAAATGCACCTAGTTTAAAGGCACGCATAATACCGTCAAGAGAGCGAGTTCCTTCTGGAAAAATCATGATTGAGTTTTGATTCGCAATCGTCTTTGCGCAATCTTTCATCATCTTTGCATTGCTTTTTACTTTTCCTCTATCTAGTTCGATATAATCATTCAAGCGCATATTCCATCCAATGAATGGAATTTTAAAATTCTCAATTTTGGAAACCCATTTGAAATGAGAGAAGAGTCGAAATAAAATAAGAATGTCGAGAAGAGATTGATGATTGGATACGCAAACATAAGTTTTCTTCGAATCAATATGCTCTCTTCCATAAATTTTCAAAATCCAAAGTGGATTGAGCCAGGAATAGAGTGAAGCCCAGAAGCTTGTGAATTGATGTAAGAGCCATTTTCTTTTTCTGTCGAATATAAGCGACAAACTCCAAATAGCCACCGCTATAAAAAAGAAAAGAATCGAAGTGATTGTTACGAAACCCCAAAAGAGAAAAGAGAATATTTTATTCATAAGTAAGCCAAAGCAATTCTAATTGAGATGGTTAAAAAGAAAGCAGAAAATTTTACCAATCTCCAGAAGCACCACCACCACCGAAACTTCCACCGCCTCCGCCAAAGCTATCACTCGATGAACTACTCCAACTACTATCAGAGGAACTGCTCGACCAACTACTAGAAGAAGAACTACCCCAACTAGAGCGTCTGCTAAAAAGGCGAATAAGGAGTAAAAACAGGATAAAGCTTATTATCCCCGCTAAGGGAATGAATAAAGTAGAGAAATTTCCTGCTGCCAATACACCCATTTGAATGATTGCGCCGACTAATGCAAATATTCCGCTAATGAACCACTGACCGAATCCACCGGAAGAAAATCCAGAGGCAAAGGAAGAGCCAAATACTATAATTAAAAAAGCTATCGTTGCAATTCCGCCCAATGTATCACCTATCGAATCTGGTTCTTGCTTAGGCTCAGAATCTGGCTTGGGTAATTCTTCTCCGTTCACTCGTTTGATGATACTGTCTGTTGCTTTATCAATTCCTTCATAATAATTTCCAGCTTTAAAACTAGGGCGCATTTGTTCGGAAATGATTCGTTTGCAAATTACATCCGGCAAGGCGCTTTCTAATCCATAGCCTACTTCGATTCGCATTTTACGGTCATTCTTAACGACTAATAAGAGTATGCCGTCATCTATTTTTTTTCTTCCGAGCTTCCATTCTTCTACTACTCGAAGGGAAAATTGCTCTATCGATTCTCCATCTGTAGTTGGAATCACCAGGATAGCTAGTTGTGATCCCTTTTGGGATTCGAGATTTTTTAGTTTTTCCTCTAATGCATTTACTTGGTCTTGATTTAAAACTCCAACTTGGTCAATCACCCTTCCACTTAATTCTGGAATTTTTACTTCGGAAAGCAAAGAAGATGTAGAAAGTATTAAAGCTCCTAGAAAAAATACTATTGAGAGAAAGTATTTTTTCCTAAGCAAAATGAAAAGATACCGGTTAATGACTAGTATCCTGATGTAGTGGGATATCCCGAATAGCCGCCAGTAGCCGAGCCTGTTGCTGGCGAAGCGGGAGGTGTTCCTACTGCACCTGCTGTCGTATTTCCTGCTGCTCCTGTGGAATTCGTGCTACTGACTGTGCTTGGTTGTCGGTAAGTATTGGAAGTAGAATTTGTTTCGTTATTGTCAATCAAATCTCTGATTGGTTGATTATTGCTTGGACTTTCTAGCTGCATATTGTCATTGCACTGGATCATAAAAAGAACAAAGGAAAAAATTAGAATTTTCTGAATCATTTTAAATCTCCTTTAGGGAAGGTCTTTATTTTCAGGATATTTCTTTATGAGATAGTCCCGATTTTTTTCTCTTAGTTTATTTACTTCGGGTGTTGTATCTTCTTCTTGCGGATAATCCCCAATTAACACTCTGTAGTTTGTGCCACTTGGCTCTTTATCTGCTTTTATAAAAATTTTGCTAAATCCCATATCTGTTAGAATCTTACAAAACTTTAATGTGTTGAATATATGAGAAAAGGAACCTACTTGAATTCCGTATCCTTTCGGATTTTGAATCATACCATGCAGATTATAGATATAACCCGCTTTGAATATTTCAGAGGAAGCTTCTTTAAAATCTACCGTTTGTTTTTCTGGCTCTACTTTCGGCAAATCTGTCGTATGCGCTGCGATGGTCTTACTAGGATGTGAATCATTCGTTGTGGTCTTCGCACTCGCTTCGGGCTCATTTGATTTGGAATCATGTTTAATCGGATCAGCCTTCTCAGGTTTTGTTTCTGTTTTTGCAGGTAGAACAACTACTGAATCAGACCCAGGAGTTTTATTAGGCTTAGCCGTTGAAGTAGGAGTAGCTGTAGACTTAGCATCTTTTGCCGGTTCATTTGGTAATTCTACGACTTCTATTGTTACGTTGGCGACACCCTGTGAAATCATATCTAGTTCTTTTGCAGCAGCCTTAGAGACATCTAAAATTCTTACATGATGAAAAGGACCGCGATCATTGATTCGAACTACTACCGTTTTATTGTTTTTTAAGTTTGTTACTTTTATTTTAGTATTGAGAGGTAAATCACGATGAGCCGCAGTATAGGCATACATATCATACTTTTCACCACTATTTGTTTTTGCTCCATGAAATCTATCGTTATAGAAAGATGCTTTTCCAGATTGCGTAAAGCCTACCTGTGCAAATAGTTGAGAAAAAGTAAAAAGAAAAAATAAAATTAGATAACGCATATTAACCTCTCATTAAAGAATTCGCAGTTTAATTAATTCCTTAATCACTGCTTTTGTCATATCCCCCACAATGGGAAGATTCCATATGTATGGAATTGTAAAATCAACAACTATACTATCATCTTCTGTGCGACTTCTTCCTCCGTCAACAAAATCCTGCCAACGAATCAAATCGAGTTTAAAACGAATATGAACACCTTCACTTCCTTCAAAGGGGGTAATAGCATTTACCTTCTTGAGTTCGATCGCCTTGTCTTGGATATTTTTATCAATGCTATCAATGACTTCGAATGCTTTGTCTACTCTTGCCTTTGGTGATCGAGTAACGGGAGCTTTCTTTGGCTTTGGAGTTTTTTCTTCAGCAGAAGTTTTCTCAATCGGTGGTTGATTTTCCGTCTGCATGGATGGATCAATCGAACTATCCAGTTTTTTTCTTTTCTTAGGCACTGTCATGAGTTTTCTCCGCTAATTTTTGCATGATAGAATGAGCGATGCATTCAATATCTTCAACTGCACGCGCTCCTCCTACATATAATCTTTTATTATTTTTAATAGAATCCACATATTCAAGAAGATTCGTTCCTTCTCGATTGAAATTTTCATAAATAGAACGAAATGGATATACTACTTCGAGGCAACCCACGTAATCCGGTAAAATATCTTTAAAATAATCAATGACTTTTTCTTTGTTGGATTGTGCATTCGTAAAAGTAGGTAGTATAAAAAAGTTTCCTTTCTTTATCGGATAAGAGCGAATAATCTCTTTGATGATAGGAAGAAGATTATCCGCGAACGCAGACTCGTCGTTAGTCGAAGTTCTCATTGGGATAACAATTATATCTGAAATAGCACAAGCAAATTTTGTGTGCAGCTTACTCGTGCTCTCTCCTGGAATATCTAAGACTAATAACTCGTTATGCGTAGCGATGTTTTTAATTCCATCTTGAATTACTTCTTTTTGTGTGCTAGAAATATGATGAAAGGAAACGTTATCCGAATTACGGTTCTCCTCTGTTCTTTCTTGCCACCAGTTTTTTAGAGTTCCCTGCGGGTCTAATTCTACTAATGCAATTGATTTGAATTTGTCATGGAAGGCTTTTGAAAAAGTCGTATTGACTGCAAGAGTGCTTTTCCCTGTTCCGCCTTTAGTTTGCACGAAGCTGATAATCATAATTTTTATATCCGAGAGTTTATTTACAGAATTTCATTATTAAAGCATAGGTCAACGATTTAAAATAAGATGCTTTCAATTGTCATTCTCAAAATTTCTGATTGCAGAAACTTTCCTGCTTTGAATAAGTTATAAAAAAGTCCCTTTCAAGAGAGCCTAGCTATGGAAAAAAAAATTTCACCTATAAAGAATACTCTATATGAGTTTATGAAAGATGCGAGAACGAAAAATGCGAGTATCACTGCTCAAATGTTTCGAGTAGGTGGACCAACTCTTCAAAGCATTAACTTTCAAGAGCTATATGAAAAGATTCAATTGATCTCTTTTGGTTTTATCAAATTGGGAATTCAGAAAGGAGATCGCATTGGTCTTGTGGCAGACAGTGGACCTAAGTTCATGTGGCTTGCAATGGGAATTACAAATATTGGTGCCGTTGATGTGCCGCGTGGAACGGATGCGACTACGGAGGATTTGCTCTATATCTTTAATCATGCTTCCTGTCGCGCAATCATTCTGGAAAACTTAAAAGCTTACGAAAAAATTCAAGCAAATCTTTCTAAGCTAAAAGACCTACAATATATTATATTTTATAGCGAGCCCGGAGAAATAAAAAATACATCTAAAGTAGAAATTCTTACATTCGACGAATTGCTATTAGCCGGTGAAAAACATCGTAAGACAAAGCCAGACGCTTTTGAAAAAATGGGAGCAGCTATCGAGCCGATGGACTTAGCGACTATCATTTACACCTCAGGCACAACAGGAACACCGAAAGGTGTAATGCTGTCTCATAACAATTATGTGTGGATGTCTATAAAATTGGAAGAAGCACTTAGGGCAACAGGTTTAAAATTGATAGGCGATGAGACTACTCTCGGTTATCTCCCACCTTGGCATATTGGAGATCGTCTTTTTGAAAGCACCTGCATTGGAATTGGAGTGACGATTGCATTTACAAGCATTCCAAATCTAGCTTCTGATTTAAAATCAGTCAATCCTACTATGATGTTTTCAGTGCCACGTGTTTGGGAAAGTTTTTACAATAAGATTTTAGAAAATGTAAAAAATGCTCCGCCCGCTCGTCGCGCTTTGTTTAATTTAGCATCCAGTGCAGCTATGAGTTATACGCAAAATCGTGATTATCTGCGAGGATCATCTTTGCAAATAGAGCCAGAGAAGTTAGGCTCTATGATAGTAAATAAAATAAAGTCCGTAGTCTTAACGACGTTGTTATTTATTCCTTACCAACTTTCGAAACCAATTTTATCAAAAGTAAAAGGAGCACTTGGAAATAGAATCCGGTTTGCTTTTTCGGGAGCGGGTGCATTGCCGTATCATATCGACCGATTTTTTTATTCGATTGGTCTTCCTATTTTAGAGACATATGGTATGAGCGAAACGACGGGCGTTTCCTGTTTGCGAGATTTTGCAAGACCGGTGATTGGAACTCTTGGAAAAAATCTATCCGAAATCGAACTCAAGTTAGTCGATGAAAAAGGAAATGTCATCACCGAACCAAACGTAAAAGGAGTTGCCTATCACAAAGGTCAACATATCATGATGGGGTATTACAGAGACCCTGAGAAGACAAAAGCAGTATTAACCGCTGATGGTTGGCTCAATTCGGGAGACATTTTAATTCATACTGCGAGCGGACAATTCAAATTTGCCGGTAGAGCAAAGGATACAATCGTTCTTCTGGGTGGAGAGAACCTAGAGCCAGAGCCAATCGAATTTGCCCTTGTGCAAAGTGAATTCATTCATCAAGTAATGGTAGTAGGACAAGACAAAAAGACTCTAGGTGCGTTAATCGTTCCTGCGTTTGACAAAGTAGAGAAATACTTTAAAGCACAAAATATTGCTTTGCCTGCAGGTAGAGAAGACTGGAAGACAGATATTAAAATAATCAATCTTTTTAAGGCTGAAATTAAACAGCGAGTCTCTTCTGAAAAAGGATTTAAGTCCTTTGAAAAAGTAACCGGCTTTGCAATACTTGCAAAAGAATTTGAACCCGGAAAGGAATTGACTCAGACTTTAAAGCTTCGTCGCAATGTAATGTTTGATTTATATAAAACGGAAATTGAGGATATTTACAAGTAGCCTCCAGAATGAAGTTTATTTCGTTTCAATTTTTACTGTTAGTGCTATCTCTTTGCGCGAATTTGGGATATGGTTTTGTTACCAATAAGCAGATAGGCAATTTAGAATTAGCCACTGAAACAGGAAGCCAATATCTTCATAACTACCAAGCTGATGGGTATATCTTTTTCTTTGGATACAGTAGATGCAATACTACTTGTCCAATGGGTTTGCAAACATTTCACAAATTGTATGCGAATCCGAAATTTCCCAAAGGAGTGATTCCTTTTTTTATTAGCATTGATTTAGCTCGCGACAATTGGGAAAACTTAAATCGACTCAGTAAAAACTACAATGATAGAATTGTTTTCATCTTACCGCATTCGGAGGAAGAGCTTCGGCAGCTAACAAAAGAATTCGAAGTGCAATTTTCAAAAACAAATGCACTTGATTCAAACTATGAAATCAATCACACTGGAAATATTTTTTTCGTGGATTCCAAATTTAAACTCGTAAGAATATTTACTAGTAATCATCGCGATGCAACCAAAATTGCGAATGAGATTTATAGTTATTATCAAACAGCTAGGGTAAATTAATATAAAGCAGTTCATTCATCTTTAATTTATTGCTTTACTTTAGCAAATTTTCCTTTTTATTCTGCTATTATTCTTTGGATTTAAAGACTAGGATTTAAGAATAATAAAACAGAGAGTAAAATAATCATGATCGATACAATTGAATCAGTGGGTGCTCGAAACGAAAATGAAATTTTTGATAAAATCTTTATAACAATTTTTTCTATACATATCCCGGTTGCAGTTTTCCTTTCTCTTGGTTACGGGACGTGGATTACAACTATTATCTCCAGCGTGATTGTTACTTTGATTGCGCTTGTTGGGTTTCTATTTTTTAAAGGCACAAGAATTTCTAGAATCTTAAATGCAATTTCGATCATGCTCTTCTCTGGTATTTTTATTTTTGCTCAGCTTGGTAGAATTGAAATGCATTTCCATGTATTTGCTTGTCTCGCTTTTCTTTTGATTTATAAAGATTGGTTAGTTCTAGTTGTCGCCGGTGCAACGATTGCAATTCACCATGTGATAGGAAATCTTTTACAAACGTATGAGGTTAATATCAATAATTCCCCATTTGTAATTTTCAACTATGGGCATGGTTGGGATATTGTGTTTCTTCATGCTTTCTTTGTAGTTGTAGAAGTAGGGGTTTTAAGTTATTTTGCTCTACTCTTAAGAAAACAATTAGAAGAATCGAATTCTAGGCATTTGAAAATTTCAAAAATGCTAAGTGCGAATTCAGAAATCGTTCCTGATATCAAGGCATCCTCTAGTGCCGTAGAATCAATATTCACAACAGTGAAATCTGCTTCTAAAAATATCTTACTTCAATCCCAAAAACAAGCAGAAAGAACTCATGAAATTTCTGCTAGTCTAGATGAAATTTCGACTAACGTTGAATCTATATCTGATAATACAAAAAAACAATTCGATTCTGTTTTAAAAATAAATAATGACTGGCAAGTTACTAGTGAAGGTTCTAAAAAGCTAGACAGCATGTTTAAAAACTTTACGAGCGTTGTAGATAAGGCTAAGAACCATGCTTCTAAAGGCGATGAACAATTGTCCAATATTTCTATTTCGATTCAAGCAATCAATAAAATGTATGATGAAATGAAGTCACTTACTACCGGTATACATGGAATAGCCGACCAAATCAATCTATTATCTTTAAATGCTTCCATTGAGGCAGCGCGTGCGGGTGAATATGGTAGAGGTTTTGGAGTTGTGGCACAGGAAGTTTCGAAATTAGCAGAACGAACTCGCTCTAGCCTAAGAGAGAGCGATGGGATATTACAAAATTCTAAATCTGTTATCGAAGGCACAAAATCAAGCTTATCCGCAACATCTGAAGTATTAAAAGCGTTAGTCAATGAAGTTGAAAAATCTAGCAATCAATCAAAAGAAATTTCTAGAGAGCAAAGAAGTCTTTCTCAAAATTTAGAAGGGTTTGCTGTAAAGCTTTCTGAAATAAAAACGGAATCAAATGCAATTCAAGAAGCAGCGCGAGAACTAAAGCATGGTGTTCAAGTAATTTTAGAAGCAATAACGGAGATTACGCAGAAGACAAAAGTATTCGCAGAGGGCGCACATGAAATGGATGAAACAATTCATGCCTCTGACTCCATGATCTCGAAATTACAAAAAATTTTAGAAAAATTAGAATATATAAGTATCGCTTAAAGTTTCTGATTTAGATGTAATCAAGTCAGAGTGGTTTTCTGAATTTTTATCCTGTTAATCTTGTTAATCCTGTCTAAAAAAGAATCATTTACACAAAACCAAACTAGCTTGCTTATAAAAAGTAAAGTTAAATATCCTTTTCTATCACTCTACTCGTATAAGGACAATGCCTACAACCATTTCCACAGCAATATCCTCGTTTTAAATGAAATTTCTCGGTAAAAACATAAAACCCATTTTCGATATAATACATTCCATCGGGCGATAAATTTTGATTATCCGCTAACTGAGAAATTTTCTCTGAATGAGTTTTATTCGTTTCCAATTTATCTAGTTCCTCTATAACGTGCCATTACTCCGTCTATGTCAGGTCCTCCACCAAATGCGCCTGTGTCTTGTAAAAAGCCGGCGCCTGTGTCAACATTGGTTCTTGCAGATGCAGCGGTTAATCGTAAGTAAACAAATCCTTCTGATTTTATTTTATCACGAAGAGTAGTGCTGCAACCAATATTGTAATCGTTCGTTGCGCTTAGATTGTCTAGATCAAATCCGTCTCCACCTGTTTTAGAAGTATCATACAAATCATCACCAGAAAAAACATTAGATTCAACATTATAAATAACAGACGTAAGCCCCGCAAAGCGTTTCCAGTGAGTCGGATTTAGGCTATATGTTGTTTCCGGCGAAAAATTGTAATCAGGGGAAAATCCACAGTAACTCACATTGTCTTGACTGACTTCAACTATAATTGCTTCCATGAATACAGTCGAAGCGTTGCTGTTGTATTGAAATACATTTTCATAGACTATAAAATCTATTCCACTACCGTTTAATACTCGTTTTCCGCTCCATTCAAGAACCATGCTTGCATTAACTCCTGTTGCAGTAAGAGAAAACACATCCCCGGAGCCAGAGCTAAGTCCTGCACCCCTTACTCCATTGATCGCCTTTGTTTTGTCTTGAAATCCTGAACCGTTATGATTAGGGGCTAATGTTACCGTATCCGCAATATCAGCAGGAATAGCAGCAACCGAACTAGATAGAGCAGAAATTGATTTTGAAGACTGAGAAAGTAAAAAACCAGCAGCTAATGCTGATTTACCATTTCTTGACTTTGTATGGCTACATGTAATTAGCCCAAGTAGAGAGGCTAGGACTATTATTTTTTTAAGCATTGATTTATCCTTAAAGGAGGAGACTATATAAAAAAGGGAATAATTCATTTCTACATAGTCTCTAACTTTCTTACTTTTTCTCTAACCTGCTCCAGGCAAAGCCACCGCATCCTGTCGTTCCAGGACTTGTTCTTGTTGTATTATCTGCAACAGCAACTGCCGCAGCAGCAGTCGCTACGGGAGTATAAATTGTGCAAGTCCAGTATTTAGTTCCTTCAGCAAAAAAAACTGTTTTTAGAAACTTACCTTTGTTCGTATCTGGACTGAAGCATCCGCCATTATTCTCTGGATTTTGAGTGATGTAATATCCGGAAGAATTATCAAACTGAACAATTAGATAACAAGAACTATAGCCTACACCATCTGTGAGAATAACTCCGTTTGAGTTTTGTTTGGCAGAAATTGTTATCGGTGCAGCGCCCGTTGTAGCATTTCCAGTAAAAGAATTCCATGTGCCATTCAATATAAACTGGCTATTGTTTAGGTTGGATATAGTGGTGTTAGCCGCATTTAGACTTTGTGTTTGAACGATAGCCGCAAGAAGGGCGTTGTTCTTAGCAGAGTCGTTAGAACTAGTTGTGTTTTGACAATTGGTAAATAGAATAGCTACATAACAAAGAGTAGCCGCTAAAGTGATTTTTTGAAACATGTTTTTCTCCAAGAAAATTTTATTTCCTGAAGGAGTTATACGAACCTCTATAGATGAAAAATAATTACTCTCTCATCAGATACTCTAATGAAAAACTAAGAATCTTTCAATGAAACTTTCCTTTCCACGAGAAAGTAACACAAAGAGGAGTATCTGGCTTTACAGTTGCGGGACAGCGAGGGAATTACACCCTACTTCCTCCATTCGGATAAATCCATAGTCGAAACTCTTTCGACATTGTCAAGTATAGATTTAAAGCTTAATTGTTATTGCATCGGCTACTTTGATTGCTTTGCGTCTTGCGTCTTCTAAGGTATCGCCTAAAGCAAGAGCTACTCCCATTCTCCTTCTGCCTTTCACTTCCGGTTTTCCAAAAAGTCGAAGGGCGGTATCAGGTTCCGACAATGCTTCATTTATATTCTCATATACAGGCTCATCGGAATTACCCTCTGTTAAGATTGCGCATGATGCCGCGTAGCCGTAATGTCGAATATTTGGTATAGGCAAACCAAGAATAGCCCGAACATGCAGTGCAAATTCAGAAAGATTTTGAGAAATGAGTGTAACCATTCCAGTATCATGTGGTCTAGGAGATACTTCACTAAAATAAACAGTGTCTCCTTTAATAAAGAATTCAGCGCCAAATAATCCGTATCCACCAAGTCCATCTGTTACGACTTTCGCAATTCTTTGTGCTTCTTTGAGGGCTTTTTCTGACATTGGTTGTGGTTGCCACGATTCCACATAATCACCGTTAATCTGTAGATGACCGATTGGATCTAGAAATGTTGTGCCTCCCGCATGACGTATCGTAAGAAGTGTAATTTCATAATCAAATTCTATGAAGCTTTCTACGATTACATTGCCTCCGCCTGCTCGTCCTCCCTTTTGCGCATACTCCCAAGCTTCCTCAATTTCCATTTTGTCTTTGATAACGCTTTGTCCTTTTCCGGATGAACTCATGACAGGTTTCACGACGCAGGGAATTCCAATTTCTTTTACGATTTGATAGAATTCTTCTTTGTTTGCTGCAAATAAATATTTGGAAGTATTGACTCCCAGTTTTTCTGAGGCATATTTGCGTATGCCTTCTCGGTTCATTGTGAGCTTAACCGCCTTAGCCGTTGGAACTACATTGAAACCTTCTTTCTCCAATTCCAATAGCATATCGGTTGCAATTGCTTCGATTTCGGGGACGATATAGTCAGGATCAAATTCATGAACTACTTTTCGTAGCTCATCAGCATCTAGCATATTGATTACACGGTGCTCATGTGCAACGTGCATTGCCGGAGCATCTGGATACTTGTCAATTGCCATCACATGGATTCCATATCTTTGCGCCTCAATTGTGACTTCTTTGCCTAATTCCCCTGAGCCTAGTAAGAGTAGTTTTGTTGCTGACCTTGATTTTGGAGTTCCAATGTTTACCATGATTTTTTCCTTTAAAAAATTCTGCCTTCGCTCTTCTCACCAAAAATTATAATCTTAACAATAAGTCATTCCAGTTTTTCGCCGATTTGGAGTTTTGCCACAGGAGCACAAAGTCAAGGAGTCTTTTGGGATAATACTGCATTTATTCTGTCTTCTCTACGTCAGGAGAGTAGATGCTAGATTTTGGTTTACTCATTTTAAGCAATATACTCAAGTTAGGATGAATCATCCCGTAAATCTTGCTAATCCTAAAAAAAAATCTCTTAATACTCAATTCTATTTAATTTCCATTTGTCACTCATGAAGATTAGTTTAATACTGGATGACTGGGAAGTTTAAGAAGATCATCATGTGGAGAATAAGGGAATGAAAAAAACAAAGAAAGCATTGATTGGAATCGGGATCGCATTCCTGCTTATTCTTTTATTTGGATTCGCACAAACAGCTTGTTTGAGTTCGTTTGGCGGAACACCAGAAGGAAGTAGACTGGAAAAAATGAAAACCTCTCCTATGTTCAAAGACGGAAAGTTTGCGAACAATCCTGAGGTGCCTATGATTACACCCGATGCTTCTTACTGGGAAGTAATGAAGAGACAATTCTTCGGCTCAGAACAAAGACATCCTCCGGGAGAGATACCAGTTGTGTATCCGAAAGCGGATACTTTCATTTCTCCTCCACCGGCAGGGCTTCGTGCTATTTGGTTTGGTCATGCAACTGTATTACTCGAAATAGATGGACTTAGAATATTAGTAGATCCCGTTTTTTCTGAAAAGGTATCTCCTTTTACAAGTGTAGGACCTAAGCGATTTTTTCCATTACCCGTTAAATTGGAAGACCTTCCTCCGATTGATGCTGTCATTATCTCTCACGATCATTATGATCACTTAGATTTGAATGTTGCAAAGACTCTTACAAAGAAAGGAACTAAATACTATATACCTCTTGGAGTTGGGGCACATCTAGAAAAATGGGGAGTTCCCGAAAAACAAATCTTTGAAATGAATTGGTGGGATAAAGAAAAATTAGGCGATATAGAAATCATCTGCACACCTGCCGTTCATTATTCAGGAAGAGGACTCTTCAATAGATTTACGACTCTCTGGTCATCCTGGTCTATCATTGGACCCAAGCATAGATTCTTTTACACAGGGGATACTGGATATTCTCCTCATTTTGCCGAAATAGGAAAACAACTAGGTCCATTTGATTTGACCTCTATCAAAGTTGGAGCGTATGATTGGACGTGGGAAGGAATTCATATGAATGCAGAGAAGGCTATCCTTTCTCATTTAGATGTGAGAGGAAAACGAATGTTACCCGTTCATTGGGGAACGTTTAACTTAGCAAACCATGATTGGGATGAGCCAGTAAAGATTTCTCAAAAAGGTGCGCTTCAAAATGGAATTGATTTATTAACCCCTAGACCGGGCGAACTGGTAGATATTGATTTGCCTTTTGCCTCTACCAACTGGTGGGAGAGTCTGAAAAAGAAGGATTAATTAAAGCTAAGAAAGCAGTCTGGTTTATGCATGTTATTGGTTCTAATCCCATACCCTTTCGCTGCATCAATTAGATTCTGAATCCTCTTTTTCCTTATTCTATTCCTGTTGTAGGATCATAATGTGGGATCATCTCTTGTCCAACTACTGGTGCATTATTCCCAAATATTTTGTATATACTGACTCTACTTAGTCGTTGCGTAACATTTTATAGAAAAGTGAATCAGTATAGACCATTTCAACTTATTTGAATTGTTTAGACGCAATTCTTTTTGAGAAATGGTATAAGCCATATATCCCGAAGCCTAACAAAATCATTTCTCCAAAACTTGATTTACTGTTACGCTTACTCATAAATAATTTTCTCCTTGTGTAGCGACTGACAGTAACCGCTTCCAAAAATTAGTAAAGTTTTTTTTACTAATTTCAAACTGAAAACATCTAGTTTACGATTGGCATAAATTCTATTTAGAATATTAGGAATTTCTAATATTCTAAATAGAATTTATGCTTTTTTGAATTTGCAAGTGATTACAGGCTACATTTTAACTTTAGAAAAAAGACTTGCAATTTAGAAGACTCAAAGCATTTTTAACAAAACCAAACGAAAAACAAATTTTTCACAGTGTCTTATTAAATAGTGGATAATATTTTTTAGCCCGTATCCTATAATTACTAAATTCAATAAATTTATAAGGTAACTTTCGCGGTAACAATGAACTATAAAATAATCGTAACTCTTGGAGAGGAAGAACTGAAGGATTATCAAAATCCTGCAATAGCAGAAGCGGATATTCTTGAAATCCGCTTGGACTTGCTAGATTCCTATTTTCTTAGAACAGAGTTATTACCCATATTAAGAAAAATCTCGAAGCCTATTTTATTTACGTATCGCAATCCAAAAGATTCCAGTGAAGCTTCTAATACTTCTTTGCAATTCAAGGACATTGAACCAATATTAAATGAATATAACTCCGAAGAAAACTATTTGGATATTGAATTAGATCAGGATAAATCAATTTTTGATTCAATTGTAAATTGTAGGTATACAATCATTTACTCCTACCATGATTTTTCTAAATCAATCACTAGAGAGGAAATGCTTGAATGGATTTCAAAAAAACAAACTCCGAATTGCATTTATAAATTTGCTGTTACTCCTAAAGATATTTCAAAGCTAGATATATTTTTAAAAGACTTAGCGTTTATATCCAAAGCAAATAAGGTCATTGGAATCGCAATGGGAAAAATTGGGGTCTACTCGCGAGTATTCGGAGATAGATTTGGCTCTCTTGCAACATATTGCTGTATTGGTAAACCACGCGCTCCCGGACAGGTAAATGTTATTGCTATAAAAAAAATTCGAGAGGAATATCAAAATAAACCGCTACCGGAAATAGAAAATGAAATTAGTTCAGAAGATTTTCTCTAAACTAACAAATAGATTTGCGCTGCGGGAGCAAATTATTATTCCTTTTCTTCTTGAAATTGTTTTTACTATTGCGCTTGTTTGGATGTTTCTTTATCTAAACACGCAAAACATTGCATTTGAGTTAACTAGTAAAATACAAGAGCAAATTCAGCTTAGAACAAATGAATTTATTGCTTCCTATTTTCTAAATTCAAAGGGTTTAATTAAGCTGAATTCTCAGAGTGTAAAAAATGGACAATTTCAATCGGGGAGAAATATTAATTATCCCCAATACTTCCTTGAGCAGATTCAAAATTATTCAGATATAAATGATATTTTTTATGCCGATAAGAATGGAATTATACATGGAATAGAAAGGCAAGGGGGTGATTTTATTTTTCGAGAGACGAATGAGAAAAAAATTCGTTTCTTTTATCATTTGGATTCTAAAGGAGTAAAACAGAATCTAATAAAGACACAGGAATATGATACTCAGGAGAGACCTTGGTTCAAAGAAGCAGTATTAAATCCAAATAAAATTTTGATTAGCAAAATATTTGTTCAGGCTAATACTGGTTTGCTTGGAATCACAATTTTTACTTCAGTCTTCAATGAAAGAAATGAATTTCTTGGTGTTACCGGGGTTAATATTGTTTTGTCTAATATTTCTAATTTTCTTAGAAAAAATAAAGTAAGTGAACATTCGCAGATATTTATTATCACTAAAGAGGAAGAAGTTTTAGCTTCCTCTGTTGAAATGGAAACAGTAAAAATATTGAATAAGAATGACTTTAAAATCTCCCCGATGAATGAGTCTAAAAGTGAATTGATTCGAAATGTCGGTTTAGAAATAAAGAAAATGGAGGACTTTCAAAACAAAAAAGTAATATCCATTGAATTCGGAAGTGAAGTATATTGGGTTCAGATTTCTAAAATTTCAGAAGATGGTTTGAACTGGTATATGGTTACGATTTTTCCAGAATCTGATTTTCTTGATAAAATCAAAGCAAATAATCGAATTATTTCGTTCATTGTTTCATTTGCCCTTATCCTCATGATTGTAATTGGTATATTCACAGCTCGTTGGATCGTATCTCCGATTGAAGAATTAAATGCAGTTTCAAAGAATCTATCCTTGCATCAATTCAGTGAAGTGGATTTAGAAAAGATTTCAAGCGTGAATAGGCAAGACGAAGTCGGAGAACTATCTCGATCCTTTTTAAAAATGGCAAGGGATTTGAAATTATTCTTCGAAAACTTGGAAGCGAAAGTAAAAGAAAGAACTGCTCAGTTAGAGGAATCTAGAATCCAAGCAGAATCAGCTAATCGTGCAAAGAGTTTATTTTTGGCAAATATGAGTCATGAGATTAGAACTCCGATGAATGGAATATTGGGAAGTCTACAATTGATTTCTTCAGAGAACTATTCAAAGGAGGATCAAGAATATCTAGATGCAATTCAAATCAGTGCAGAAAATTTATTAGTCATCATCAATGATATATTAGATTTTTCTAAAATAGAAGCGAATAAAGTTGAATTGGAAAAAATTCCTATCAAAGTCCATCAGATTATTAAAGAGACTATTTCTATTGTTCATTTTAATTCTGATAAGAAAGGCTTGTATATCAAATACAATAATGAGGATTCCCGTATACCTGAAATAATGGAAGGCGATCCTGTGAGGCTAAGACAAATATTTCTTAATTTATTAAGCAATGCTGTGAAATTTACAAGTGTCGGAGGAATCACTGTTAGCCACAGTATTATTCAAATTGAAAATGGTCGGTATACAATTGAATTCATTGTAGAAGATACTGGAATTGGTATTGAGAAAAGTAAAATAGCAGGATTGTTCGATTCGTTCTCACAGGGTGATTCAAGCACTACTCGGAAATATGGCGGAACAGGTCTTGGATTGGCAATCACAAAGAAGTTAGTAGAAATGATGGACGGTGATATAAGAGTAGAAAGTGATATCGGAGTTGGCTCAAGATTTATTTTTACGATAAAAGCACAAATTATAAAGAATTATATAGAACAAGAAAAAACAAAAGCGGTATACAGTGCGTTACCCGTTGACTTGAGGGTGCTTGTAGCCGAGGATAACGAATTGAATCAGAAAATTGTAATTGCATTGCTGAAGAAAATAAATGTTCACGCAGATGTAGCATTCAATGGAGTTGAAGTCTTAGAATTATTGAAAGAAAAAAAATATGACATCATATTAATGGACATAGAAATGCCAGAAATGGATGGTATAGAAGCAACTGTAAGAATTAAATCAAATGCAAATCATAAATCCATTTTTGTTGTAGCTCTCACTGCTCATGCCCAAACAGGTGAGAGAGAAAGAATTTTAAACCATGGCTTTGATGATTATTTAACGAAACCAATTCATTTAAAAGACTTGCGTGATCTTTTTTCTAAATGGGTTCAACTCAAGCGATAGTCAAACTATCCTTCATTTAATTCTTCAACCAATTGTTTTCTTCCCAATAGAACTTTTTGTTTTAATGTTCTCTCAATTACTTCCGGATAATACCTATTAATCAACTTATCATCATCCTTTAGCTTCATTGCCTGTTCCCAGTATGCCTTACAGCGATTGAGATTATCCAATTTATAGTGAGCGATGCCGGCATATTTTAACGCATGGAAATAATTCGGTTTCTTCTTGATTGCTCTTGTAAGATATTTCAATGATTTCAAGTAACGTCTTTCTTTTACGAAGCAATATCCGCGGCTAAACAGAGTTTCCGGTGATTGTTTCTCGGAAGGACCTTCTAAAAGATCTAAAGCTTTTTGGTAATTCTTATTCTTGATATGATTCGAAATCTGAATCCAATAAATCATATCTTCTGTTATATCCTGGCTGGAATTCAGTGTATCTGCTTTTTCTTGAAAACCAATTCTGCATAAGGAAAGATCATCAATTACATCGCCTGCTTTGTAAATTGAATTCACAATTTTTTTGAGATTGCTTTGGCTTCTCTCTATAATTCGCAGAATCAATGTATAATCTTGATTAACCACTGGCTGCTCGGAACCCGGAGACAAATCTAAATCGTCCTTACCGTCACTTCCTGCAAACACAATGTCGCCCGGAAGTAACTGAAACTTCTGAATCTTTAATTGAAACTCAGAAGGACTTCCAAATTTTCGTAAGAATAATTCTTTCTCTATAAACGTTGCCTTACCATCTCGATACAAAATTAAAAAAGGATGCTCTGCATTTACAAATAGCATTTCGCCTGTCGTATCGTTAATCATTCCTATGATTCCAGAAACCATCATTGCTCCGTCGAAGGAAAGAAATATAGTTTGAATTTCATTGTAGGCATCTTTCATCCACTCTTCCGGAGTTACATTTGTAATAGTATGTCCATCCGATCTAGATAAAATTGAATTCAATACAGTTCCCATTACTACAGCACCGCCCGCGCCTTGCACTGATTTTCCCATTGCATCGCCATTGAAGAACAATGTCCAACCCTGGTTTTCGAAAATTAGATTAGCCGATATACAGAGATCCCCGCCTAGTTGATAGTGTTTATTTTTGAATAGAAATGATTTCTTTTGAATAATTACACTGTGGCTACTCACTGTTTTACTCTTATTAAAGTCAACCAACAGTGGTTTCATTAAAAGACTTGTTAAAAAGTAATCTCCGTCCTGCTGACGTTTAAGAGTTTTAATTTCATCTAAAGAAACTGTGAATTCAGTTTGCAGGTTGTTTAATTTTTCAATTGTTCTTTGCAGATCATTTGAATATTTTTTATCAATGTAAAGACCACAATTCATTAGTTTCATTTTGTCAATAAGTGGTTTGATTAATTCTCTTCGAATGACGGAACCATGTTGAGGAGCAATTAAATTAATATCTAATACTTCTATCTTACTGAGCGCATAATTGACAACATCCCTACTTGGCATATATGCCATATGAAATCCTTCTATTTCAGAAAAATAATTTTCATCAGCATAGAAATGCCAGGAATCTTCCAATCCACCAAAGATATCACTTGAGAAAAGAACTTTTGTATTTTCGTCGTAGGTAACAAAGGCTCCGGGCGAATGACAATAAGGCGTTGTATAAAACTGTAAATCTCGATACTTTGTTTTGAGAATAAATTTTTGATGATCTATGTTATAGTATCCAGCTTTGATTCCATAATGTTTAACTAATACTGACATACGACTGTGGGTAACAATCAGTAAATCCTCTCGGTCGATTAATTTCTCAATTGTAGGAACGGCAGCGCAAAGATCTGGATCTTGGTGATGGAGGATAATATACTTTATGTCCTTCATATTACACGCCATATTAATTTTTTCGATGATTCTATCTATCTGCAACATAGAACCTGGATCTACTAGGATGGTTTCATCGCCATTTAGAATTAAATAAGGGTGGCATTGGAATGGATCATTTTCTAAATAGATTCCAACCCAAAAAATATCTTTAGCAATTTCAACTGGTCGAGTGAAGTCTAACTCTGATTCGTTCAATTGCAAAAAAGGCTCATTTAAAATTTTCATGGCGAAACTGTATCATATATTTTTCTGTTTTGCAAGTACAATCATTTCAGAATACCTAAGTTGATACAAAAAATGTTGCTTATATTGAGATTGGTTTTCAGAATTTGCCAAAAACCCCGTTTTTTTGTGGTCTTAACGAGAATTAGCCACTATGATAAAAATTATTCATCTTTAACTCTTCCTACTTCCTAAGACTCTAATACAACTCATCTGTTAAGGCCAAACCAAATCAACATCAATAATTGATAAGATAGCGATGCATGAATGATACGTATCCGCTAATTTAACCCCACCTTCCAAAAGTATTAGAATATGCTAAAGTGTAAGGATGGAAAATAAAAAAACAAAAGATGAACACATGGCTGATTGTGCAATTAGCGGGCTAAGCAAGGCTGAGTATTGCAGACAGAATGGAATACGCTACCAAACCTTTATGAATTGGCAACAGAGGACAAGTGAAAGAAGTATAGACTGGAATCCAATTCAAATACAAGAAGAGGAAGGGAAATTGGAAACTATTTTGAATTACGGATTTTAGAGAATTGGGAATTCGAAATCAGTTTGAGGATACGATTATGATATTAACAAATCCCTTTCAATTTAAAATCTTTCTTTATCCTCAGTATATAGATATGAGAAAATCCTGGAATGGGCTAATTGGTCTTGTGCAAAACGGAATGAATCTTGATCCATTCGAGAAGAGTCTATTCGTTTTCTGTGGACGCTCACAGAGACTAATCAAAATAATCTACTGGGTGCGGAGTCTCCGACTAAGGAGACGTAGGCATGCTAGACGCGAAGCGGGGGCGGCAAATAGTTACTAGCCCCCCTTTCGTCTGATGGACGAAACCTTGCAGACCTTCGCCTTCACGCCTGATGGCTTAAGAAGGCTACGTCGGATGAAGCGACTTGAGAAAGGCAACTTTCCATTTAACCCTAATAAAAATATAAATATTACGAAGAAAGAGTTAATCTGGTTACTTTCCGGTATTGACACAAGGGAAAAAACACAAAGCGATAATTTTTCTAATTCAAAATAAAAAATGCTGTACAAATTCAGGCAGAATGCAAATTAAAAATTGTGAATCTGCCTGAAAATCTTCCTGCTGATATTGAATTTTTACAACAATACATTCGTTCTCTGGCAAACAAGCATAATGCGCTTGAGGAGACAAATGCAAGTCTAGTTAAAAAAATTACTTCTCTCACGCAAGACAAACAATCATTAACCAAAGCAAACGAAATTAAGCAGAATAAGATTTTAAAATTAGAAAGTATCATTTTTGATTTTAATAGAAAGATATTTGGAAAGAAATCAGAGAAAATTGATCCGAGTGAATTGTATTTTGGGTTTCTATTTAATGAAGCTGAAAAAGGAATCAATGATGAAGAAAAAATCTTTGATGGTCATAGTGAAACGATTCATGTAAAATCATTTGCAAGAAAGAAAGTGGGCAGAAAGCCATTACCTGAACACCTTCCAAAAGAAGAAATCATTCATGATATTCCTGAGTCAGAAAAAATTTGTAATTGTGGTCATGAGCTGAAAAGAATCGGAGAGGAAGTTTCTGATAAACTTGGATACATTCCTGCAAAAATTTATATTGAAAGACATATTCGTTTTAAATATGCCTGCAAACATTGCGAAGGTGATGAAAGAAATGAAGTGGGTAAAATTGTAGTAACCGCAGAAATGCCTCCGCAGATTTTACCTAAGAGCCATTTAACTCCTGAATTACTCACATACATTTTAATCAGTAAATTCCTTGACCATATTCCTTTTTACAGAATGGAAAGTATATTTCTTCGACATAAGTTGGAGATAACAAGAGCTACCCTCTGCAATTGGACGATAGGAGTTTACGAGCGGTATCAACATTTATTTTCCTTTTACAAAAATATACTCTTGAGCGGAAGGCTTTTGGGAATTGATGAGACTCGTTTACAAGTTCATAAAGAAGAAGGTCGAAGTGATACCACAGATTCGTATATGTGGCTAATTCGTGGTGGAACTTTTGAACGACCAGTTCTCTTGTATATGTATCGTGAGACTCGAAGTGCGGAATTTCTGAAGAGATATTTGAAAGGGTATAATGGAATTATCCAGACAGATGGATTCGGAAGTTACGATGCACATTTTCGGGATAATGAATATATACTCCATGCAGGTTGTATGGCTCATGCAAGAAGAGAGTTTGAGAAAATCTGGAAGGCAAATAAAAATCCAATTGCTAGAAATATTCTCAATCAAATTCGAAAGCTTTACAAAGTAGAAGAGGAAATGAGAACTTTAGGTCTATTTCAAAAGGAGATGTTTTCTGAAATTGTTCGTATCAGACAAGAGAAAGCCAAACCGATATTAGACGCTCTCTACCTTCACCTACAAGACCTCACTACAAAACCAGAAGGGACTCTTGATCTTGGAAAAGCAATACGATATTCAATCGGTCAATGGGACAAACTCGTATTATACTTATCTCATGGCGAAGTTTACATTGACAATAATCTAGTCGAGAATGCGATCCGTCCCTTTGTTCTAGGAAGAAAGAATTGGCTCTTTTCTGGTTCACCTGTTGGAGCTTTTGCAAGTGCATTCTGGTATTCGCTTCTTCAAACTGCTAAGGCTAATGGTAAAGATACTTACAAATTTCTTCTACAATTTTTAAAAAGGATTACCGTTTTGCCAAACACCACAAGATTGCGAAAAACTTTTTAATGATTCAATAGGGTGGGGTTAATTTAGCGGATACGGAAAGGATTCAGCCCGAAACTAGAATAAAGACTTGAAATAAAATATGTTTATGAGAATCATCATAATCACGATGAAAACTGATTCTGAGATAAGATATGAGGGAATGAATACCCTTTTAAAATACATGAATAATTTAGATGCTGAAAGATTTATTTCTATCATCAAAAGAAATAATTTTGATTATACTAAATGGCGAGAGAATTTACCTAAGTTCAACAGTGTGCAAGAATTGAGCAGGGCTGCAATCCAAAGGTAGAAAGTAATTTTACAAAACAAAGGAAAGCATAACACAAAATGAAAGTAGCAATTATACATGACTGGTTGACGGGGATGAGGGGGGGGGAATTGGTATTAGACTCACTGTTAAAGATTTATCCCGAGGCGGAGCTTTTTACTTTGATTTATAATAAGGGAACGTTAAACGAAAGAATTGAAAATCGAAAGATTCATACTGCGTTTACTGATCGTTTGCCGTTTAAGGCTAGCAAATATCGTTCTTATCTTCCTTTGTTTCCAATGGCAATTGAAACTTTAGATTTGCGCGGATTTGATTTGATTCTTTCTTCTTCTCATTGTGTGGCTAAGGGCATTATTCCTCCCCCGAATAGCATTCATATTTCCTATATACATTCTCCCATGCGTTATGTTTGGGATCTCTATTACGATTATTTTCCCGCAAAGAGTGGACTTAAGTTTCTTATCATTCAAGCTATTTCCAATTATCTACGCTCCTGGGATGTTTCCTCTTCTCATCGAGTAGATCAATATACCGCTAATTCAAAATTTATCGCCAAGCGAATTAAAAAATACTACGCGCGGGATTCTGTAGTCATCCACCCACCCTGTCTGCCAGAAGGATACAAGGTCATCGAGGAAAAGAAAGAGGATTTTTACTTAATCGTCTCCGCTTTCGCTCCTTACAAAAGAATTGACCTTGCCATAGAAGCATTTCGCCAAAATGGAAAGAGACTTGTTATCATCGGAGGAGGACAAGACGAAAAGAAACTTAAACAATCTGTTCCTTCTAATATTGAGTTTCTAGGAGGAAAGCCCCGCGCCGAAATCGCCGAGTATTACAAAAAGGCTCGTGCCTTTATCTTTCCTGGGTTGGAAGATTTCGGAATCACACCCGTTGAGTCCCAAGGCTACTGCACTCCGGTGATTGCTTTTGGAGAAGGTGGGGCTTTGGAGACGGTGGTCGATGGAAAGACAGGCGTTTTTTTCCCAAATCAAACCGTAGAATCGTTAAATGAAGCCATTTCTCGGTTCGAAAGGCTCTCCTTTAAGACAACAGATTTCCAAAAGAATATAAATCGGTTCACGGAAGAAAAATTCATAAATGAAATAAAAAATCAGGTCGATAGACAGATTAGAGAAAACTAAACTCTACACAGGACAGACCTTGATTACCTTACATAGATTAAATAACTCCGAGCTAGTAATAAACTGTAATTTGATCGAAAGTATTGAAGCAACACCCGATTCGGTAATCACTTTACAAAACGATAAAAAAATTATCGTAAAAGAAAAAGTAGATGAAATTATCAAAAGCATCATAGAATACCAAAGAAAAGTTTTTATGAACGCAATACATATTTCCGCAAATGAGGAGAAGTAACTAAAATGGATATAGCAACAGTCGTTGGGATAAGTGCAGGGATGGTTCTATTGACCTTCGGGACAATTTACGCCGGCTTAGGAGCGGGGGACGTTTTGAATATACCTTCCGTTCTTATTACGTTTGGTGGAGCAACTGCTGCTACTATGATTTCTGCCACTTGGGATTCGACTCTTTCTATTGGTAAAGTTACGCGCAAAGCTTTCTTTGTGGATAAGTTCGATATACCTGGACTCATAACAACTCTTGTTTCTTTCTCTGAGAAAGCACGTAGAGAGGGTTTACTTGCATTGGAAGATGATGTAAATGAATTACCGGATGAATTTTTAAAGAAAGGAATTCAGCTTGTAGTGGACGGAACTGACCCTGAGCTAGTTAGAAATATTATGGAAACTGAAATTGGAAATATAGCAAGTCGTCACGCATCTGGTAGAGCTTGGTGGGACACATACGGTGGATTGGCTCCTGGTTTCGGGATGCTTGGAACACTGATTGGTCTTGTGGCGATGCTTAAGAATCTTGGTAGTGGAGACTCTTCTGCTATCGGGGAAGGTATGGCTGCCGCTCTTATTACAACGTTATACGGTTCGTTTGCCGCTAACTTACTTGCAATTCCATTCGTAAAGAAATTAGCAAAGAGAAGTGAAGACGAACTATCAATGAAACAAATTATGATAGAAGGAACTCTTTCTATTCAGTCCGGGGATAATCCTCGTATTGTGAAAGAAAAACTTTCTAGTTATCTTGCTCCATCAGAACGTGCCGTATTAAAAGACGACGGTAAGGACTAAGACTGGTTTATGGCTAAAAAACAAAACTGTCCTGACTGCATTCAAAAAGTAGCGGAGTATATGTTGACCTATGGAGACATGGTGACATTACTCTTATGCTTCTTTATTATGCTGTATACTACTGGAAAAACGAATCAGAGGGAAATGCAAATTATCCTCTCTGTATTCAAATCTTCTACAGGCTTTTTTGATGGGGGACAAACACTTGCGAAAGGATCTCTCGAAGAACTAGGGATGAACGTAGAGAGCTTGCCTTCTCAGACAAGTGGGAAAGCACTTTCTAAAGCTAGAAATCAAGCAACGCAAGTATTCAAATCGGAAATAGAAAAGGGAAGAGTTAGAATCACAGAGGATGAGCGCGGGCTTGTGATTTCTCTGATAGGAGCAGATTACTTTAATCCTGCCTCCGCCATTTTACTTCCACCTGTTAAAGATGTATTAAAAAAAGCTTCTGGACTTATTAAAGATTTAGAGCGTTATGTAAAAGTAGAAGGTCATAGTGATGAAGATGCAGTTCTTCCAGGAACGAACGTTGGGCGTGAAGAAAGAACCTATATCAACAACTGGGATTTAGCGGGGGCAAGATCGATTAACTCCACCGTTTATATGATTAACGTTGGAAAACTTCCTCCCGGATTATTTCAAGCAGTTAGTTATGGCTCAGCAAGACCATTTGCCGTAGAAGATATGGGAAGCCCTGAAGCGAAAGCATACAATCGAAGAATTGATATTGTAATTTTATCTGAAAAATCAGTGAAACGAGGTTTCTCTGAAAGCAACCTAGGATTGCCAGATACAAAACTCCCGAACACGGAAACTTCCGTAGAGGGTGAGGACTAAAAAAAAATTGAACTTGTTTAAGGAGATTACTCATGGGTGATGCAGCAGCAGAATTAGAAGACGAAGATGGTAAGCCGGCGGCGGAGCCGAAAGCATCGTCACCAATTATAAAATGGTTAATATGGATTGCAGCGGGGATACTAGGCGTTATTCTCGTAGCGGTTATATCTACATTTGTCGCACAAAAGACAGCTACAAGTGTTTATAAACAACAAAAGAATATCGCACTTGTAAAAGCTCCACCACCACTCGAAACATTTAACTTCGTTGACGAGTTCCGTATCAATACTGCTGATATTGGCGAAGCACATTTTATCAAGCTGAAATTAACATTTGGTTTTGACGCAGGACAACAAGCATTAGGCGCAGAGCTTGCAACCCGTCTTCCTCAAATGCAAAACATCATCAACTTGATTATCTCTCGTAAAACAAAAGAAGATTTAAAAACTCTAAACGATCAATTGGATTTACGCGAAGAAATTAAAGCTCATATCAATCACATTCTAACAAACGGAAAAATCAAAGAAGTCTACTTCCACGAATTTATCGTGAATTAAGATTTACCACTGAGACAGAGAGGCACTGAGGAGGGTATACATATTCTCTGTGTCTCATTCTGTCATTCCCGAAATTTTTAATCGGGAATCTCAATTTCTACAGATGCCCAATTAAAAAAGAAGCTTAATGTTTATGGGAATGACATCGGAAAATTCAAATCTATTAACAGCCCCTTTATTTCATTGACTAATCGATTTAGAATGAGTAGTTTGTTCACTATTGAAGAGGCAAATCATGATTACATCAAACAAGCCCGCTGACTCTTACTGGGATATTCAAGAAAAATATATTTTCTTTCTAAAAGGCCATTTAAGTCAATGGTGGTATAGTCCATTTATTTATTCTGGAATAGAATTCAATTGTGCAGAACAATTTATGATGTATCAAAAATCAATTCTCATGAATGATCTTGAAACAGCTTCTGATATATTAAATACAGATAATCCAAAAGAGCATCAGCGATTAGGAAGGATTATCCGTAACTTTGATTCAAATTTATGGGATAAAGTAAAATACCAAATTGTATATTTAGGAAATTTTTTAAAGTTCTATCAAAATATTCATCTTAAGGAAATTCTATATCAAACAAACAAAAAAATCTTAGTTGAAGTAAATCCAAATGATAAGGTATGGGGAATTGCTCTTGCAATTGATAATCCTGATAGGTTAGATCCGAAAAACTGGAAAGGCGAAAACCTATTGGGAAAAGCTTTGACCCATTTAAGACAAGATTTACAAAAGGCTATTTGATAAAAATAAATGCAAAGAAAAGAAAATAAGGCTATTGACGATTTGCCTCAGGCTTTTTTGTATGAGACATTTAGGTATGATAAGGAAGAATGAATGCGTATTTATTTAGACAACTGTTGTTTTAATAGACCCTATGACGATCAAAGTCAATTTAAAATTAGAATTGAAAGTGAAGCAAAGCTTGCCATTCAAGAAAAAGTAAAAAATGGGCTTATCGAATTAGTTTGGTCATTTCTATTGGATTACGAAAACGAACAAAACATTGACGAACAAAAGAAAAATGAAATTTACAATTTTGAACGATATGCTAAAATTTACTTTGTTGGAACCGGTGAAACCGAAAAGATAGCTAATAAGTTTCATTTATTAGGAATAGGGAAAAAAGATTCTATTCACTTGGCATGTGCAATTGAAACGAAAGCAGATTATTTTATCACAACAGATAATGGAATTTTATAAAGAAGAAATCGGAAATTTCTGAGATTTCAATTTTAAATCCCGTTGATTTTATTATTAAAATAGGAGAAAGCCAATGAGAACCGATGCAGAAATTAAATCTATAGGATTTAATATCCTATTCAAATATATGGATATTATCGAAGCAGAGAAATTTATTTCTATCATTAATCGTGAAAAGTTTGATTATACAAAATGGAGACAAAATCTGTTTGAAGATATGACGATTGAAGAAATTATTAAAGAAGGCAAAAAGTTCGCTGTTGATTTTAGAAAGATTCAGGGAGTTATATAATAATTCTATGAAAACTAAAAATTTTGATACAATCACTATGAAATGGAAAGCACAAGAAAAAACAGTATGAACATAATCGGAATTATCCCCGCACGTTACGCAAGCACGCGACTTCCTGCAAAGCCACTGGCGAAGATTGGAAGCAAAACTATGATTGAATGGACTTACTTTCATTCCAAGAAAGCAAAGTCATTATCAGATGTAATTGTGGCAACAGACCATGAAGATATTTACAAAGTAATTAAAAATGCAGGTGGAAACGTTGTAATGACCGACCCTAACCATGCAACAGGAACAGACAGACTGATTGAAGTAGTAAGCGGATTATCAGGAGTAGACGTAGTTGTAAATATCCAGGGAGATGAACCTGGAATAGAGCCTGAACTCATTGATGGAGTTGTAGCATTAAAGATAAAAAATAGAAATTGGGAAATGACTACGGCTGCTTGTCTCATGCCTGCATCCGATCAAAGCGACCCGAATCGAGTAAAAGTAGTCTTTGATAAAAACCAGAAGGCTTTGTATTTTTCACGCTCTCTGATTCCATCAAACCACAAAAAGATAACACCCGTTTACCGTCATTTAGGGATCTATTCCTATGAAAGAGAATTTTTACTAAATTACAACAATTTACCGCAAAGCGAACTCGAAGCATCCGAATCACTAGAACAACTCCGCGCAGTAGAAGCAGGGCATAGTATCGGAATTTATTTAACCGACAAAGCAGGATTATCCGTTGACTCACCAGAAGATTTGGAAATAGTGATTAAAGACTTTAAAGAAAGAGGGTTAATCTAGTGGAAGAAACTGCACCTGTGCCAGCACCAATAAAAAGCGGAGTGCCTTACGGTCTCATCTGGGGAGTCTTGTTTATCTGCGTTTACGCTTATCTTTTCTTTTTCTTTGGAATCTATTTCATATGGAACCAGGGACTTCCTAGTGACTTAAGCGGCTTTTTAGTATTAGCCGGAAGTTCCATAGTATATCTGATTGTTAGTGTCTTAGGATTTATTCCCGTATTCATTACCTCAATAGTATTCATTGTCCGCGATCGAAGTATAAGACAAAGCTTTAAAAATAACTGGCCTGTCCTGCTCGCTCTTATTTATCCTGTTCTACCTAACATTCCCGGACCGGTTGATGAATCAGTCATGTCTGTCATCATGTTTTGCATTCGTGTATTTCTTTTCTTCAAAACAGGAAAAGATGTAACTTTGCCTGCAAAGAAATAATTTAACCTATCTAAAATTTACTTCGCTGAATAATAGAATTTTCCAGCGCTAGAAATTACAGTTTAATTTTGAAAGAGCCATAAAAATTTCTTTTCATTTTATGGCTTACTTCATTCTCTAATGTTAGAGGACTTAAATGAAAGAAATTAGAACCTTTGGTGAATTAAAGAAAAGCAATTATATCGAGCGATCTATCAAAATGGAAATGGCAGAAAATCTATCTGCTAAACTCTTAAACAAAGAAATCATATTTCCCAAAATTCACGGCTATGAAGATACAGTAATTCCTCAACTTGTAAATGCAATTCTTTCGGGGCATAATATTGTTATGCTCGGAGAAAAGGGTCAAGCCAAGAGTAGAATCATGCGCGCCTTAGTCAACCTGCTTGACGAAAGAATTCCTATCATCAAAGGAACTGAAATTCCAGAAAGTCCTTTTCACCCTATCACCGCTAAAGGTAAAAAAATAATCAACGAGCAAGGGGATAATACTGAATTAACCTGGCTTACTCCTGATGAACGTTATGGAGAAAGACTTGCTCCCGGTGCAAGAATAGGAGACATCATTGGTGATTTAGATCCTTCTCGTATTGTGAATGGGGAGCCGTTATCTTCTGAAGGTGCAATTCATTTTGGATTACTTCCCCGTATGAATAGAGGCATATTCGCAGTAAACGAAATGCCTGACTTAGATTATCTAGTGCAAGTTTCTCTCTTTAATATATTAGAAGAAGCTGATATTCAAATTCGTGGAATTCCTATTCGCTTTCCGCTTGACGTTATGGTTTGTTTTACTGCAAACCCGGATGATTATTCTAGAAGTGGAAAAATCATTTCTCAATTAAAAGATCGCATTGGTTCGGAGATAAGAACGCATTATCCTAAGACGAGACAAATCGGACTTGAGATAACAAAACAAGAGCTTAAACTTCCCCTCAAGACTCCCGAAATTATTGTTCCTCCTTATATCGAAGAGATCATTGAAGAAATCACTATTCAAGCTAGAAGTTCTCATTTAGTAAATCAAAAATCAGGAGTCAGCGCAAGACTCTCTATCGCAAACTATGAAGTAGCCGTTAGTTCAGCCAGAAAACGTGCTCTGAATTTTGGTGAATCAAAAGGTTACGTAAGACTCACTGACTTGGGAAATATATTTGCATCTTGCTCCGGCAAAATAGAATTAGACCCTTACCGCGACGAAGCCGTCAGCGAATACCAGGTTGTAATCAAACTACTTGACCAGGCAACACGTATAATTTTTGAAGAATATTTTCCTCCCAAAAAATACGCATCGAACTTCAATGACATAGCAAAACAAATATACGCGATGGGCAAATTAGAAATATCCGATCTAATGCCTACTGCAAGTTATCGCGCTTTATTAAAAACCGTTCCTGCGCTATGGGATTTACTGCATGAAAAAGGAATGGATGGAGAAGATCATCTATTTGTAACCGGTGTAGAATTTATTTTAGAAGGACTAGCGTCTACTCAGAAGTTATCCCGTCGTAGACTAGGAGAAATTTCTACTTTTAAAACTGTGGATGCTTATTGATTCAATTTTATGTTTTGAGTTATAGATCAAAAGTATTATGATATTGCCCTAATTAAGACCTTATCGATCTTGACTCCATCCATATCAAGGATTTCAAGCTCGAAGTTTTTCCATTTAAGCTTTTCACCTTCTTTGGGAATATGGGCTAGTTCATTTAAGATTAGTCCACTAATTGTATTAATTTCATAATTATGAACAAGGTCATCTAACTCAAAGTAAATAAGGAAGTCATGTAGCGGATAATGACCATCTACCAACCATGTCCCATCCTCTCGTTTTTCTAACTTTAATTCATTTTGATTAAACTCGGAAGCATTTCCGACAAGGGCTTTTAGAATGTTATCCAGTGTAACAATACCCTGTAGCATTCCATACTCATCAGTAACAAGCGCATAATGCACATTTGTCTTTTTAAATTTTTCCAGTGCCTTATAGGCTGAGGTTGTCTCTGTAATATAAATTGGTTCTTGCAATAGAGATGAAATGTTGAAATTCTCTTGGTCAATATTTACAAATAGGCTCCTTAAACTTACTACGCCTAAAATAGTGTCTGGATTCTTGTTATAAACAGGATATATAGAATGAAGAGCTTCTGTGATTGTCTGTCTTACTTGTTCTTTAGAAAAACCTGACTCCAAGAATGTCATAGAACTTCTATGGGTCATTAGAGAGCTGACCTTTCGATCACCAATATAGAAAACTCGTTCAAGAATATCTTGCTCAATCTTCTGCACTTCTCCATCCTCCGTTCCTTCACGGATAATAGCTTTTATCTCTTCTTCTGTAACTTTATTATCAGTAGAGGGGGTAATTCTAAGTAGCTTTAAAACTAATTCAGTAGTTTGAATCAACAACCAAATAAAAGGAGCTGTGGCGATAGAAATCATCTTCATTGGTTGTGAAATACTCTTGGCGATGCTTTCTGGATAGGTTAATCCAATTCTTTTAGGAACCAACTCACCGAATACTAAAGAGAAAAAGGTAATAGCAACTAATACAGTGCTAACTGCAATTGGGTGTGCGTAGTTTTGAAAAAATTGAATTTGCGCAATATCAGCTTCTAAATTTTTCGTAATATTTTCACCACTGAAAATTCCAGTCAGTATTCCGATTAAAGTAATTCCAATTTGAACAGTCGATAAAAAACGATTAGGAGAACTTGCTAGCTCTAGAGCAATCTTCGCACCCTTACTTCCCTTCTTAGATGCAGATTCAAGCCGGTTCTTTTTGGAAGAAACCAGCGAGATTTCTGACATTGAAAAAATACCATTCAAGAGAATTAGAATTATGATTACAATTATTTCCATAGCACGCTTATCATTCTTTGCAAAAGACGGTTTTCTTGTCTATTTACAATTCGATTTTTGTTAAGAAGAAAAATCGAATTCAGATATCGCGGACTCTAGAATATATTCAAGCCTACACAGGCAATTATCTCTAAAAATCCAAAATTTTGATTCGCTCGATCTTTTGACATACCAGTGGTTTGGATATAGAGTAAATCCATGTAACCGCCTTTGAGGGTTGTGTCAAAGAAATATCTTTTATTATAATCAAACCTAAAACCAACGTTAGTCGATACACCATAACCGCCAATATTGTATCTATTATTCTTTCCTTCGCCAAAAAGTCTTACATCACTCTTGAGGATAATAGGACCTGCACCAACTGCCGCATTTAAACTAAAAGCATGTTTGCCATCAACAGACTCCCAAAGAGCATGAGTAATTCCGATATCACCGCTAAAATAATTTAATCCATCTGTATGCTCAAACTTCAGAAGGTCAGGCGTAACCTTTACTCCTTGCCCTCCGTGATACCCTGCATATGAGTTTGTTGTTTCAGGAAATAAATAAAGATAAACAAGAATATCCGGTGCTGCAAGTAGATGACCTTTTTGAAGTGCGAGTGGGGATATATACCCGTAGATACTTGCATCTTGTCCGCGACTCATTACATATTTCATATGATCTTGCCCAAAGGAAAAAAAGACTTTGTCCGTTATATACTTTCCCCATCGCCAATTGAATTGCGGTATATCGAACTTAGTCGGATTGATATAGTTGCTATCAATCTTTTCTGGTTTGTCTTGAGCGGTTACATCTTGTAAGGTGAACTGATATCCGGGACCTTTGAAGTTAATATCACTTTGCGTATAATAGCCGCGATTGTATCCCCAAGTAAAGAATTTCTTTCCTTTTCGCTCTGTCACTCTACGTTCAGATAAATCAGGAGATTTTTCCTCCTTTGACTGATTGATTTCGGGTGACGGCTTTACTTCTGTCTGCTCCGTGCTTGCCTGTGAATATAAAAATGACCCATTCAATAGGATCAGACATAAAATGATTAATTTTTTTTTTTGCATTATTAGTTTCCAATCAGACTTTAAATTTGCATCAATTTAATTGTCAATGAAAGTAAACCATTAAGCCTCTTATTTATTTCATAAAACGTTTTGAAACATTAGCTAAATCAAAATGAGTCTTGAAAACATTTTGTATCAAACTTATCTTTTATGAAAAATTCAATTGACATTTTGTTTTCTAAGCCTACCATATTTCACCATGCTTTATAGACTTATAATAATTCTATTTTTTCTAGTCAATGTGCTTACTTGTGAGAGTATTCCTTCATCGACTAATTCTAATCTGGGTTTTATTTCATATATAGCAAGACTTTCTAGTATTGTCAGTAATTCAGTAACAGCCGAAAGTGCGCCAACTCTTCCACAAACTCCTACAACTACTGGCATTCCAAAAGTTGTTTCTACAGACTTCACTTCCAAGAATACAATATCTCCTGTTGTCATTTCTAAAACACAAACTCTTTTAGTCACTTTGGACACCCCTATGAGCGCAGTTGGTTGTAATATAAAGATAAATGGAGGAGTTGTTGCTGGCACAACCACAGTTTCAACCGATAAGCTTAGTTTGTCTTTTAAACCAAGTTCTAGTTGGGGAGTAAACATAGTATCTGGTCTTAACTTAGATTTGTCCAGTGATTGTAAAAGTGAAGGTGGAGTTTCGTATGTTCCCGAAAAAGGGGTTACTGTTTATATTGCGGACTCGTTGGTCTACGTAGACTCAATAGCGGGTAATGATAATAATTCAGGAACTTCGCAAAATCCAAAGAAAACATTACAGGCTTCGATTGCTTCCATTCTTTCTCTTTGTTCTGGAACTGTCGCTTGTGTTATAGCTATGAAAGGTGGCACTTACTCTATATCAGCTCCTATATTAATTTCGTCTAACGTTAGTTTGTTTGGTGGTTTTGATCCATCTGATTGGACAAAACGCAGAGCGGATAAGACAAGTTTACCTCCTTATGATACTATTATAACAGATACATCGACCAATGTAACAGGAACAGGACCTGATCCATATTCTTCCGTAAAATTTTTCAATCATGCTGGAACAAAGGAAAAAAGTATCTTAGATGGAATTATTGTAAATGGACCTGTTTCGGCTAATGCTGGCTCTTATGTATCACCAATCGGAGTTGTAAATCTGCAAAGTGGCTCTGGGGTTACTATAAGAAATACCGTTACAAACGATTTTAGTTCAACACTTAGTCTTACTTCGGTAGGCTTTGTTTCTTCGAATAGTGCAGGAACAATCGATCTTACAAATAATAAATTCAATGCTTCTCTTGTTGCAGGCGCATCAAGCACTACGCATGGGATTGTTTATAATGGCTCGACTGGAACAAGTGCAATCTCCATCTTGAATTGTGACATTGATGCTGGAATATCAACGACCAATTCGAGCGGATTTTTTCCAACGAATACTATTAATGGTATTGTAACACTTAGTAAAAATACAATTACAGCTAGAAATTGTCCTGGCTGTGATTCAATTGGGATTACAGCTAGTTTTGCGACAGCAAATGGCATGACTATCTCTGAAAATACAATTAATACTGGATCGGGAATTAATTCTTTCGGTATAAATTATACAAGCGGCAACGGATTATTAGTCGATAAAAATTCAATTACAACCGCGCCTGGAACAACCTCCTCGAAAGGAATCACGACGGGGGCAAGTGCCTCTAATCCTACCATTTCAAATAACACAATCATATCCGGATCGGGCGGGACAAATGGATCTCAAGCAATTGTCTTTTTTAATTCAACGGGGACACATACTATATCTGGAAATAATCTTACATCTGGATTATGCAATGCGGCTAATTGTGTTTCGGCGGGATTACAAATAATTGGTTCTACTACTACAGTAGCAACGAACAATATAATGACTGGCGGGCTATGCACGGGAGTTACTTGTAGTTCAGCAGGAATTCATTTATCAGGTAGTGGAACAACTCATACATTTTCAGGAAATACTATTACATCAAGTCTCTGCAATACCTCAGCTTGTATTAGCACTGGAATTTTTGATAATGCGCAGGCAACGTTAACTTTTAATAATAATACAATTTCATCAGGAACTTGCAGTGGACTTAACTGTGATACCCGCGGTTATTATCTAAGTCATACATTTAATACGATGAGTAATACAGTTACTTTTTCAAATAATAGTATAATATCTGGTAACTGCACTGGAACTTCTTGCAAGGCGTTTGGTATTTCGGCAACAAATTCTATGGGGGCAAGTATTACTTATAATTTTACTGGTAATACAATTTCTTCCGGTGATGCGACATTACAAGCATCGGGAATCAATATTGCTTTTAATAATTCAACATTGACCATAACAAATAACACAATAAGCAGTGGAAGTGCTCCAACTACATGGGGTATCAATAATGCATTTTCTGCAGGAACGACTTATACTGGAAATACAATTTCCGTTGGTGCCTGCACAGGGTCTTGTCTACAAATAGGTATCAGACATGCGGCAAATTCTGGTTTAACGATGACAGGAAATACGGTTAACTCAGGAGTAGCCGGTGCGAGTAATTCAAGCAGAACTGCTCTTAGTTTGGAAAATTGGAGTGGAGGAGCATCAAGCGTTCAAAGAAATTCTTTTTTAAATGAATCCGGTGTAGGAACTCCCATAGCTGTTGATATCCCTACTCCAAATAGTAATCAATTAAAATTTTGTAGCAATGTTTTATTTGGTGGAGGAAGGACTAATGCCGGTAATGCGATAACACTACGAATGGCACAAATGAATGCAGGGGCAGGAACAAAATTTAATGGAAATACAATCATAGGTGCAAGTGTAAGTAGCGGAACTGTTTTTTCTGTAAATTTTATAACTAATGCAGGTTATACGAATTTTAGTTTAGATCAAAATATTATTGCAGGGAATCCGGTATCTTCTGCATCTACGACTTGTATAAAAGAAAATGCTGCATCTACCTATCAAACATTAGCAGCAAATAACTTGTCCAATTGCAATACACTCTATGATGAAAACGGTATTATCCGCAATAATTTTTGTAGTGGAAATTTTGGAAACGGATGCGGGGCAGTTTTGGCTAACCCAACTGGATTGAACAATACAATCTTATCTCCAGTTTTTGTAAACTTTGCAGGAAATGATTTTCATCTTGATCCCGCAACTCCCACAGGAATTTCACAGGGCATGACCTCAGGCGATCTTTCCGTTTTTTCAACTGCCTGCGGAAATTCTCTTGATAGAGATGGAAACACAAGAGTAGCTAACTCAGCTATCGGCGCTTATAAATAACTTTTTTTATGAAACTATGAAATAAAACTCCAAGGCATTAAAAAAGGATTCAATTTAATTGTTATAATCAAATATGGAAAGATATATAAATTTGCTTCTTCGAAAAGGATGCTTGAAGGAATTTTCTGGAATACAAATGGAAATTTATTTTTCACGAGAGATTTATTATAAAAACTGAATAAGATCAGTCTATAGTTAGTCAAAAAATTTCGTCAAATATATATATGAAAACAAGACTCAGAAAATTTATCTTACTGCAAGTAACGACTCTGATCGCTCTATTTGTAAGTTTTTTTTTCTCAGCCTGTGCTCTTGATCAGAATCCTAAGTTGTTTTATATATATGATTTGGTTCAAAAAAATTCAGTAAACACTTCATTAATTCAGTATACGGTGAGCGGAACAGTTACCGGGTTAACTGGTTCTAGTTTAGTTCTTCAGAACAATGGAGCAGATAACATTTCTATTCAAGGAAAGGGTAGTTTTACTTTTAACACTGCATTAAATGCAAATGCAACATATTCAGTGACAATCCTAACATATCCGTCTTCTCCTACACAATATTGCTCCATCGCAAACGGAAATGGATCTATCACAAATGCCAATATCACAAATATTACTATCACTTGCTCGGACTTATCGATAACCTACAGCGGGAGCCCTTTTACCTTTACGATAAATTCAGCAATTAATGCAACAATGCCGACAACAGTTGGATCTATTACATCATGTAGCGCAAATCCTACATTACCCGCAGGTCTAAGTATTAGTAATACCACATGTGAAATCACAGGCACTCCTACGACAAGTCAGACTGCAACTACTTATACAATTACAGCCAGTAATTCCATTCTCACGACGACAACTACGATCAGTATTACAATAAACTCAAATGCATTTTCTGTCACCTTCACAGGAAGTCCTTATACTTATACACAAAATACTCCTATCACGACAAACGCTCCTATCTTGATAGGAACACCAACATCTTGTAGCGCTAGTCCAGCATTACCCGCTGGTCTAAGCATAAATAATACGACATGCGCTATTAGTGGAACTCCAACAACGATTCAAACACTCACTACTTATGTCATTACCGCAAGTAATTCAAATTTGAGTATTACGACATCAATCGGTATAATTATCGATGCAAATCCTCCTTCTGCATTGACCTATACCGGAAGTCCTTATTCTTATAGTCAGAATTCAGCAATCACAACTAATACTCCTACAGTTACTGGCACAGTTACTTCTTGTAGCGCCGCACCGGTGTTACCCGCTGGTCTCAGCATTAATGCGACAACATGCGCGATTTCTGGAACACCAACAGGAACCCAAGCGGCTACTGCTTATACTATCACGGCGTCAAACGCATTCGGAAATACTACGGCTAATATAAATATTTCAGTCATAATTGCTGCACCTTCTGCTTTAACCTATACAGGAAGTCCTTATTCTTATAGTCAGAATACAGCAATCACAACGAATACTCCTACGGTCACTGGCACAGTGACATCTTGTAGCGCATCACCGGCGTTACCCACTGGACTCAGTATAAATGCAACAACATGTGCGATTTCTGGAACACCAACGGTGACACAGGCAACAACGATACATACAATTACTGCCACCAATGCGGGCGGAAATACAACTGCTTCGATTAGTATAACTGTGACAGCAACCCCATCTGCACTAACCTATTCAAGTAGTTCTTATACATTTAAGAATAATACGGCCATTGCAACGATAACTCCGACAGTCACCGGCACAGTAACCTCTTGTAGTGCAAGTCCTGTATTACCCACTGGATTAAGCATTCACAATACGACCTGCGCTATATCGGGAACACCAACAGTCAATCAAGGCACGACGAGTTATACAATTACAGCGAGCAACGCAGGTGGAAGCACAACGGCTACTTTTAGTATTATAGTGCAGACAACTGTCTACAAAATTTTCGTAACTGCTTCCACATTTAATGGAGACTTAAGGACTGCAGGTGGTGGCGGAGACGGTCCTGCTGGTGCGGATAATCTTTGTAATGCGGATGCCAATAAACCAAATACAAGTTCTTATAAAGCAATTTTATTCGCAAATGGTTTAAGAGAAGCAAGGCCAACTTTAAATAATTGGGTTTTACAGGCTAATACTGTGTATGTTCGTGGCTCTGATTCGGCACCTATTTTCACAACCAATGCTTCTAGTATATTTACCTTTGGATCGTTAACAAATCCTTTTGACTCAGGTGCTCAAAAACAATATTGGACGGGCTTTAGAGGATCTGGAAATGAATGGGAATTAGGATTGTTTAGATGTAATGAATGGGAAAGCTCATCGGGTATTATGACAGGACGTTTTGGATTGAGTGATGCTACTAGTTATAGTTCAATTTCAACTGGAGCGCAAAATAATTGCAACACATCAAAGTATCTTCTTTGTGCGGAACAATAATTTGTTGCCAATTCACTCCTAGATTATTTATTCTTAAGTTGCGAATTAAGAATATTACGTTTTATCAACAATGCAGACTTTAGAACAACTTCAATCTGGTAAATTAATTGGAACAAAAAATCTCAAACTCTCCTGTGGATTAAAAAAATTCCCAAGCGAAATACTCGCATTATCCGACACTTTGGAGCAATTGGATTTATCCGGTAATCAGTTATCAGAGCTACCGGATAATTTTGATTTGCTTAAAAATCTAAAAATTCTTTTTCTTTCAGATAATCATTTTACAAAGTTTCCAGGTATTCTTTCTAAATGTATAAACTTAGATATAATTGGATTTAAAGCAAATGAAATTGCAGAAATTGAAGAAGATGCTTTCCCAAATAACTTACGATGGCTTATCTTGACAAACAACCATTTGTCGCAATTACCAAATTCTATTGGCAAATGCTATCGCCTTCAAAAATTAATGCTCGCCGGGAATAGACTTACAACCCTGCCTGAAACCTTAGCTGAGTGTAAAAATTTAGAATTGCTTCGAATTTCAGCAAATAGCCTTACGGAAATTCCTGCATGGCTAGTATCTCTGCCAAAATTAGCATGGTTAGCATTTGCGGGTAATCCTTGTTCTGCTCATTATTTTTCGAGTTCTAATTTACCTGACATTTCATGGAATGAACTTGAAATAAAAGCTCAATTGGGGCAAGGTGCTTCTGGTATAATCCATAAAGCCGAGTGGATAACATCAAATAGGCGGTCTATAGCAATAAAGGTATTCAAGGGCGGAATTACAAGTGATGGACTTCCAATAGATGAAATGCTTGCATCGGTTGCAGCAGGAAGTCATCCTAATCTTGTTAAATTGATTGCAAAACTTTCCAATCATCCAGAGAACAATCAGGGTTTAGCGCTAGAATTAATTCCAGATACTTTTGAAAATCTAGGAAACCCGCCGAGCTTTGAAACCTGCACAAGAGATACTTTTAAAGAAGGCTTGCTTTTTCATCTTGATTCAATACTGAGAATACTTATGAATATATGCTCTGCAATAGAACATCTTCATTCTCGTGAAATCATGCACGGTGATTTGTATGCCCATAATACCCTAGTCGATAAAAGAAATTTCAAAATTCTCTTTGGGGATTTTGGAGCTGCAACCATTTATAAAAGTAATTCCAATGTTGTGGAAAGTATTATTCGCCTAGAAACAAGAGCCTTTGGCTGTCTTATGGATGACTTATTACAAAGAGTTTATGAAACTGAAATGGCATCAGAAGCTTACAAGTCCCTTATGAAAATTAAATTGAAATGTTTAGAAAATGAAGTTCTTGCGCGTCCTGACTTTACAAATATCAATAAAGGACTTGTTGCAATAAAGAAAGATTATTTTGATTGACTTGTGACTCCAACTGCCTTTCATTTGGAATTGTCTATGATGAATTCAAATAAGAAATTAGCAATGGCTGCTCTCGGAGCTCCAGATACAAGAAAAGTTACCGATGAGAAAGTTGAAACTGACATCAAAGTAAGTAATATCATCAGTATGAATGAAGTAACGATTTTTTTAGGGGATGATCATATCAAAGAAGTTCTTCGCTCCAATTACAATAGGCTCAGACATCTCTTCGATCGCTATACTGTTATAATAAAAGATAAACAAGACGAGCGAATTCGTCTGATGAAAAGTTTCGACCAGCCAATAGTAATTTTAAACCGTGACGTTCCTGAAAGCACACCAGCAATGTCAGTGCCATTCAATGATTATTTCCGAATGCTTAAGGGAGAAAAAAATACAGAGCCTTTTAAAGCTGAAATTTGTGTTCCAATAAAATATCGACAGTTTATTATCATTGGATATGTGCAAGTTTTACATTCTAAGAGACTAGATTTAAATTCCTTTAATCTAGTTGGACTTGCCGCTTCGTCTATTAAAAAGGAAATCAGTGAATATAAAAACTATGAAGAATCCACAGAAGTCTGCAAAGTGACAAGCATCACTGAAACTGAAGTTACTTTTTTACATTCATTAAACAAACACTTTTCACGAATTTTTCAAATGGGTTCGATTGTTATTCTGGATTTGTATTCGAAGGATACGCGGCTAACAGTAAAAGTCTCTATTAAGGGACTAAAGCCATTAGACAAATATTTTGCGGTCACAGGTCAGTATGTGAATATGTCAATTGATCAATATGAAAAGATTGAAGGACTATTAATTCCTCAAACAGCTTGATTTTTTCATTCTAAGCTTCCTTTGAATGAAAGCAGAATTTCTGTTCCGTGATTTGTTTTTGGACTTTCGATTGTTTTTATTTCAATATTAGCATTAGACATTTCTAAGAATTTTTTTACAAGTGGCATTCCATAACCTGCGCCTGATTCACCTTTTGTTCCCGGTCTACTAGTTGGCTTAGTTATATCAAAAATATTGTCCAAAATTCTTTGAGGGATTCCTATTCCATTATCTTTGATTGATAGAATTATTTGTTCCTCTTTCTGGAAGGCATGAATCTGAATGCTAGAATTTACAAATGAAAACTTAATTGCATTTGTTATAAGATTATCAATAACGGAGTGCGAAAAAGAGTTCGTATCAACATGTATTAAAAAATTTTTAGGAACATTTACCTCAATGCTTATTTCCTTTTCATGTAATAAATTTTTAAATATTAACAAAGATGAGTTGATTGTTTCTAATAAACTAACTGATTTGATATCTACATTGTATTTCTTATCTTGAATGCTATACATTTTCTTCACACTATCCAAGATTTCCATGCAATTTTTTGTAGCCTGTTGTAATATATCATTCATCTCAATGTAGACTTCTTGATTTTCAGGAAAAATCTGATTGATTGAATCTATTGCGACAATTGGATTTCTGAGATCGTGAAGTAATACTCGAAGCAACTCTTTGTTATTCTCATTTGTTCGTTTTAATTCTTCTGTTCTTTCTTTCAGGGCTAATTGTTGATTCACTCTCGCGAGTAATTCCGGCGGATTAAACGGTTTCGCAATATAATCCACACCACCAACAGCGAAAGCTTTTATTAGATTCTCTGGCTCAGACATCGCAGTTAAAAAGATGATAGGGATTTCTGAAAACCTTTCATCTTCTTTGATTAATTTGCAAGTCTCATAACCATCCATCTCCGGCATATTAATATCTAAAAGAATTAAATCTGGCATTTTTTTTTCGACAGCTTTCAATGCTTGAAATCCACTAGTAGCAAGGAAAATATTATATCCATGTTCTGATAAAACTTGTCCTAATACCTGAACATTTTTTGGCATATCGTCCACGATTAGAATTTGGTGTTGTTTTTTTAATTTTTCCATGAAATATTTTTTAACCCTGCTTATATCTTTAGTTTTAAGAAGAAATTTTTTTTAATTCATCCATTAAATCAGGAAACTGTTTTAGGAGAGAAATAATTTTATCAATATCAAATCGATCTGCATATATCTCTAAATCTCTTCCCCATAAATATAGCGGCTTATATTCATATTCCTTTCCCAGAGATTTGATTTGCTTCGCCAAACGAACAGTTTCCGCTACATCAATTACTTCAATAAGATCTTCCAATTTTTTCATTGTATCCGAAGCTATACTTTTGATGAGTATTCGAACATTGGATAAACTCAATCTTACTTCATTTTCAGATTGGCTTTCTTCGATATCTAATTGCTTAGATTCAACTTTATAGTTCAAAAATTCTGATATTTTTTCAATTAAATTTTTTCGACTTACTGGTTTTTGCAAATAACCATCACAAGAGTCAATCACTTCAGTCTTTGTTTGCTCAAAAGCCGAAGCAGTGAGAGCTATAATAGGAATGTCTTTAGTCTTATTATTAGATTTTAAAATCTGAATGGCTTCGACTCCATTCATAACAGGCATTTTAATATCCATAAGAATTAAATCAGGGCGATTTTCTTCTACCGCCTCAAGGGCAAGTTTCCCATTTTCAGCTTCAATTATTATTAAATTGCTAAAATCTTCTAGAAAATTTCGAACAAGTTGTCTATTCACAAAGATATCATCCACAACTAAGATTTTTCCAGGTTCAAAGTGAAATTCATTTTCTAAAATGTCAAAATTTTCTTCACTGCCAAGATTCGCATTGATGCTAAAGCCTGAGAATACTTCCAAATTTTTTAATACAATTTCAAATCGAGTCCCTTGATTAATTTCACTATGTAAGAAAATTTCTCCGTTCATTAATTTTATTAGTTTCCTAGCAATCGTTAAGCCAAGTCCTGTCCCACCATATACATTGTGATCTTGACCGGATCGCTGTGTAAAGGCATCAAATATTTTACTTTGATCCTTTTTTGGAATTCCTATTCCAGTGTCTTCTACTTCAATTAATAATTCTACTGTATTATCTTTCGAATTATAGGAAATCTGTTTAGCGGATACTTTGATGTAACCAGTATGAGTAAACTTTACAGCATTCCCTATTAGGTTTAGGAGAATTTGTCGTAACCGCAATTCATCCAGAACAATCCTATCCGGGAGCTCTTCCGAAATAATAAAATCTAGTTTTAATCCTTTTTCTTCCAATTTTTGAGAGAAGATTATTTGCATCTCTTCAAACATCTTCTTGAAGTGAACAACAGAATTGTTTAATTCAAATTTACCGGACTCTATCTTTGATAAATCCAATACGTCATTAATTAATTTCAGTAAAACTCTACCGCTGGTAATAATGGAAAGGGCATATTGCTTCAAATTTTCGTCTGTAAGTTTTCTATTTAAAATTTCGCTAAATCCTAAAATTGCATTCATTGGAGTGCGAATTTCATGACTCATATTTGCTAAGAATTCACTTTTTGCCTTATTAGCATTATCCGCAGCATTTTTTGCTTCGATAAGTTTCTTTTGAAATTCATTTCTTTCAGTCACATCTCGAAAACTTGCAATTGCGCCATACAAATTATTGTCTTTATCGAGTAAGGGGAGTGCATGAACAGAAAGCCATTTTTGATTTCCCTCTTCATCTACAATTCCATGCTCAATAGGACCAACTTCTCTTTTTTCTCTCATGGCAATTGCTAAAGGTAATTGATCCAGAGGGTAAGGGTTACCAATTGAATCAACTTGGCGCCATTCTTTAGAATTAAAATAACGCTTTGCAATTTCAGTTTCTTTAATAGAAAGAATTCTTTCCGCTCCCTTATTTGCATAGATGATTTCGCCTTTGAGGTTAACCTCAACTAGCCCCTCAGGCATAGACTCAAGAATCTCGTTTAATTTCTTCTCTGCTTCTTTTAAAGATATTTCAGTTAATTTTAACTCCGTTATATCTGTGACAAGAACAACAAATCCTTTTACTTTTCCTTCGCTGATGTCTGGAATATATTGAGCCCAGGTATATCCTAATTTGCCGTCAGGTTTAGGGATCGCACGCTCAAATCTTTGAGTGACTCCGTTTAAAGCTCCTAATATAAACGGTTCATTTTTTTTGTAGATAGTTTCTCCCAGAACATCCTGAATTTTCATTCCAATCATTTCTTTTGCAGTTCTTCCAAACCATTCATGATAGGCACGATTAGCAAAACAACAACGTAATTCAGTATCCCAATACCCAATCATTCCGGGAATAAAGTCTATTACACTTTGATTGAAATGATTTTGTTCAATAAGAGTTTCCACCTTATTATTTAAATCCAGGAACTTTATTGCATTTCGGCTAAGAGCAATTAACCCATTGATTTGCTTTTCAGAGAATTCTCTGGGCACTACATCCATAACACTTAAAGTGCCAATTCTATAACCGTCAGATGTAACAAGTGAAGCACCTGCATAGGATAACACTTGCTTGCCTCTTAAGAAATAAGGATAATTCCTGAACCGTTCATCTTTAGAGCAATCTGCAACTGTGAGAACGTTATCAGATAAGATTGTTTTTGCGCACAATGAATAAACCAGCGTTGAATCAGAATTCTCAATGCCAATTGCGGACTTAAGCCAAACACGCTCATCAGTTTCGAAACTAATAAATGCAATCGGTGTATCGCAAATTGACCCAGCTAGTGACACAATGTCATCGTATTCTTCTGATGATGTATCAAATGGGGCATAATTTTTAAGCCTCATTACTCTATCCGGATTACTTTGCGAAAATTTTGACATTGCCTTTATGTAACTGTCAATTTGTATAAAAGAATTTCAACCAATTATTTATGAAAAGCGTTTGGGATATTGCATATAACGTTGCGATTTACATTAGCAAATAGAAAAGCTGGAAGTGAACTACCAGCTAAACGTTAGAAGAGAAAATCCTTGAGTGGTTTAGGTAAATCTGCCCACCTACTAGTAGGGAGTAGGCTAATTTATAGTTTAACAAGCATAGCTTATTGAAGATAATACTTATTATGCGAGATTTTAAAATACTAAAAGAAACATCCTATTTATTTTTAATTCTATCAATTCTTATCCAAGGATCTTGTTTCTTTAGAGCCTACAAAGACAGTGAAGAGATTTTGAAATCAGAAACACTGAAGGAAGAAGAAAAATTTGAAGAGAGAATTACATTTGTTATTGCATACTCGTTTAATCAAGAAAACTTATTAATTTCCGTTTCAAGCTATAAAGCTACTCATAGACAAATTATTGCGCTTATAAAAGAGAAATATAAGGATTCTAAGAAAATTAGATTAAACGATCCAGATGAATCGGAAATAGTCAAAGCCTGTCGTCAAATTAGTATCCTATGTGCACCTGGCGCAGTAATTTTAGTTTCAACGGAATTTCTTTTCCTCCCGTTTCGATTAATAAGCTTTCCCGAAGAACGTTACGAAACAAGAGTCATAGACAAAGGTGTTAGTAAAATCGAAGAAATAAAAATCCCAGACAATATTTTTTTAAAAACAGATTATACTCAGGATAAAAATCAAAAGCTTTACGAAATTAAAAATGGATTAGTTCAAATTCCTATTAATGAATTAATCCTTGGAGAATATAAAAAACCTCTCATAAAACTCATTTTATTTAATACCAAAACGGCTACGAATGATTATGCGACATTCATTGATTTAACAAAAGAAATGGAAAAAGATTCCGAGTTGGTAAAGAGATTAAAAGAAAGATTCTAGAAGAAGCTTCTATCATTATCTGTCTTCTCGACATTCTTATAACAGATAAAACAAATCAAAGTTTATTCTTTACGATAGAAATGTCATTATAGAATGGTGGTTTTTCAATTTTACAAATTAACTTATAGTATCCTAAATATTCCGAAAAGGATTTATCATTGTCAATGGAATCAACTGACTCAACAAATTTTGTCTCAATATATATTGTTTCTCGACTGGACAATTCGATATATGTATAGCCATTAAAACTTGCCGCTCTGACTCTTTTATTATCTTTAATTCTACCAAGCAATGGGCACGGATTTCGCAAGGAATTATCTTCTGCCTCCATATTTTGCAAGAAAATACAATCAGAAAAACAGGTTAATAAAAGTAGAATTATAAAAGAAAGAATCGTTTGTTTCATTTTAATATCATAAATCTTTATTTTTTTAATCAAAAAAAAATATTGCGTTAGCGATCAACTGGATGACTGCGGATAATTCATATCATCCGCAGTCAGGAAGGCGAGCGCGGCGGCTGTCTACATAAAAGTAGAGACGCGATTAATCGCGTCTCTACAACATCGAAATTGCGCCGCAACGCCCGAAAGAAAATTAACCTAAAACTTTTTTAAACTCAGCGGTTAATGCAGGAACTACTTCAAACAAGTCAGCAACAACACCGTAGGTCGCTACTTTGAAAATAGGAGCTTCGGCATCTTTGTTGATTGCGACGATGTATTTAGAAGAACCCATACCAGCCATGTGTTGGATAGATCCAGAAATACCGCACGCAATATAGCAATTAGGCGATACAGTTTTACCTGTTTGTCCAACTTGGTGGCTATGAGAAATCCAACCAGAGTCAACAGCCGCACGAGAAGCACCTAACGCTGCACCTAAAAGATCAGCTAGAGATTGTAACATTGGGAAGTTCTCAGGACCTTTCATACCACGACCACCGGAAACGATGATAGAAGCTTCAGTGAGTTGAATTTTGCTTCCACCGGACAATTCAGTTCCAGTGATTTTTACTTTCACATCACCTGCACCTGCGGATACTGCTTCTACTGCACCGGCACCAGCTTTAGAACCAACCTCTTGTGAGTTTGGACGAACTGTGAATGCTTGTATGTCAGTGGTTACTTTGATGTTTGCGTAAGCTTTACCGGAATAGATTGGTTTTTTAGCTACTACTTTTCCACCGTCAACCGAAAGACCAACTACGTCAGCTACAATTCCAGAGCCGATTTTAACAGCTACTCTTGGAGAGTAATCTTTTCCATAACCAGTATGTGGCATTAGAACTACAGTAGGTTTTTTAGCTTTTACAGTTTCAGCGATTACGTTTGCGTAAGCTTCTGCATTGAAGTCACCAACGTTTGCGGTTAACACCTTGTCAGCCCCTACAGCACCGAGGTCGCCAGCAAATTTTTCAGCACCAGCACCGATTAATAATACTTCTACTTGTCCTCCGAGGGTATCCGCGATTTTGCGCGCTGCGGAAGTTAACTCTCTAGAGATTTTTTTTAATTCACCGTCTTTGATTTCACCAACTACGAATACATTTGACATATCAGGGCTCCTTATATAACCTTAGCTTCTTCTCTGAGAGCTTTTACTAATTGAGATGCAAAACCTGCTGCATCAGCCGCTTCTAATTTACGTCCTGCAATACGTGGTGGTGGTGGCTCGAGTCCAACGACTTCGATTTTTCCAGCCGGATTACCAAGATCAGCCGCTTGTTTTACGTCGATTGGTTTTTTCTTAGCAGACATGATACCTTTTAAAGAAGGATAACGTGGCTCATTTAAACCTTTAGTAGCAGTAACAACTACAGGGAGTGAAGTTTCAACGGTAGCAGTTCCACCTTCTACTTCACGAGTAATTTTTGCACTTGTTCCTGCGATTTCAATTTTGATTGCGAGAACAACATGACCTACACCAAGCTCTTCTGCAATTTGAACAGGAACTTGAGAACTATCAGTATCAATCGACTGTCTTCCAGCAAGAATAATATCCGCTTTTTCAGCTTTCGCAAAATTTGCAATTAACTGAGAAGTAAAAATAGAATCGAATGTATTGTAATTGTCCACTTTGATATGAACTGCTTTATCAACACCCATAGCATAAGCAGTTCTAAGAACTTCTTGGACTCTATCAGGACCCACGGAAACAGCGATCACTTCCCCGCCGTTTTTCTCTCTGAGTTTAATGCCTTCTTCGATTGCAAATTCATCATAAGGAGAAATGATCCACTTGATTCCTGCTTCATTGATAGATTTGTCACCGAGTTTAATATTGGTTTCTGTATCAGGAACCTGCTTCACAAGCACGACAACTTTCATAAACGCCTCTTATATATAATATTTTGACTTTAATTGAACTTAATCTTGAAACCCGTATCCTAGAAAAGCCTTTTTTAGTACACTTTGTCTAATTTACGGCGTTTGTTTTAAGCATTGCGATGGTATTAACGGTAGGGAACGCATATATGCATTCCCTACATCGAAAAAACGTCGCCCTAAGCCTGGGTCTTCTTTATAAAACTTAAATCTTCTTTTTTGAATACTTTAAATTCGATTTGTCCGTTTTCTTTTTTGCTGGAGACGTATACTTTGTTGTCATAGAAAGTAATGATCGAATCTGGATTTACTTCTTCTTTAGAGCGGGTAAGGCTTTTTAGATTTTGATCAAAGCGAGTTAGATAAAACTTTCCATCTAAATTTTCGATTGCATATAAAAAATCGCCTCGAATTTCGATTGGTGTTTTGTGATAAACGTTAACTTCTGAATTGCCTACGATTTTTAAATCATTTTTTTTCAGGAAAACTAATTTGATTTGTTCTTTTTTTTCTAAAAAACCTATTACTAAAATATTATCTCCAAAGACTTTAAAGGTTTTTCCACAGATTTTATTGTATTCACTTGTATAAATAAAATCCTCTTTTGCCGGATCAAGCAAATGAATTCCGTTGACGCAATGGCTGTCGATATCGGAAATAGGTTTTATGAAAACTAATTTTCCATCTACAATATGAGAAGAATACTCTGGCTCTAAAAGTCTCGGGTCAAATTTAACTTCTACTTTTTTTTCTTCTGGGGGTAGAGGAATTACTTTGGGAGTTCTTTTGGGTGAGGCAACTCCTGTTAGCTGCTCTTCTCTTTCAATCAAATCGTCTTTTTGTTTTTTAATATCTCTTTTTTGTTTCTCTAAAGCCTGGTATTCTTTTTCTAGTTTTGCGATTTCATCTTTATTTTTCTCAGGATCTTTTTTTAATTCTGTTAGTCTATCTTGAATATTTTTCTGCTTTGCTTCGATTTCTTTTTCTAACTTTTCTAATTCTTCTATCTTTTGGTTAATTTCCATTAACTCCCTGGCACCTTTTTCTTTCATCAATTCTGCAAATTTCTTTTTATCTTCCTCCCCGTTCTTCTTATCGTTAATAATTTTATTCACTTCGTTTTCTAGCTCATTTAAGGTAACATCTTTCTGAAACTCTTTGAGAGCATTTTTTTCAATCGGTATGATGATTTCTGTTTTACCTGGCCAGTCTTTGTATTTAATTGCAATACCTACATTGGAGCTACTCAATTTCTTTAGCAAAGCTTTACTGTATTTTGATTCAAAGAAACTAATATTTCCTCTGTGCATACCATTGTAATACAAAACATAAATCGCTAAAATATCTGCTTTAGCAACATTATAATCGAACGCAGTTTGTATGTATCCTGATAATACTCTTTGGATTGAATTTATATGACCGAAACTAGTGCTTGCATCTAGAAATATAACATCAGCTCCAAATTTATTTTTTTCCATTGAGCCAACACGAATTGCTTTGACTCCATCTAAAGAATGTGCTTCATCGGGTTTATTCGATATTAACCCCGCTAGCTTTTTCCCAATCGATTCATGTAAATATTTCGTTTCAGATGCAGCCTTTTTTCGGCTTTTGTTTTGGAATTCAATCTTTTCGGCTTCCTTGATTTCCGATTCTTCGAGCTTAGTTTTGTCCTCTGCAAATATATCTAAAAAAAATAATCCAGCTATCAAATACAGTATATACTTCATTTTTTCCTTTCCTGAAAATTATATTCTTATTGGTAAAATGTATTACCCCTTCCTAATAATACCACCCAATTCTAGACCTGCAAATTAAAAGTTAAATTACAAAAAAGAATTCAACAGCATCAAATTAAAACCAGTCTTTGGACAAATACCCAAAAAGCTGGAGAACGGCACAACGCTTAGTTTTATAGAGACATAGCCATTGTTAGTGCGGATTATCGCAGATGTTCCTCTCAGATCATAATCTTGGCAACCTCTGTCGCGGAAATGGCTGCACCTTCGTGTAATCCATCATAGAGATAAGCGCCCGCATAACAAGTATTATTCTCTCCATTTGTTATTTTAATTTCTTTCCTATATCTCATTGCTTCTACAGTATAGAATGGGGTTGTATGAATTTGTTTATGTAGAATTTTTTTCGGTGAGATCAGCTTTTCAATGTTATATCCCATAAAGTAAGATGTATTCATGTTCAGGCTTGCAATTCGATTCATATATCCGTTATAGCCGAAGTCTCCTTTCGAGCTTTCAAATATATCAAACTCAGAATAATATTGCAATGGATACTGCGCATAAAGAGAATTATCTGTGTGAATAATGGTTTTAATACGATGAGACTTCCAAGCGCCAAATCTTTTTTTCTCATCGCTTGTCGAATCTTTCAGGAGTTTCAATATCTGATCCGGTGTAGAAGCAAATACAATCTTATCAAAAATAAGCAAATCACCATTAGCCATTTGAATTTGGACTTTGTTTTCATTTCTTGTGACTCCTTGGATTTTACTTTTTAAAATAATTTTTCCTTTAAAGGATTCTAAAATTTTTTCAATATAAGTGTAAATTCCTGTGTGAATTGTATACCATTTAGTGCCAAAAGCATAGGTTTTGAAAAGGGACATACAAAGCTCGGCTGGATAATATCGATCAATTTCTTTATAAGGAACGGAGTGAGCATACATAGCAAGAGAGCGCATCCAACAGTGCAAAATTCTTCTGCTAAATAATTCCCCCGTTGTATATTCTTCGATATGCTTTGGCTTTAATTTTACCTTGATCTGTAATAAGAATAAATCAGGGAAAAGACTGATTAGCTTCAAATATTCTTTCGATTGACTCAATAAGCCTTTTACTTTTGTTTTGATTAAATTTCTTCCCAGATAGTAATCTCCATTGTGTAAATAAAGAGCTCCATTTCCCGGAAAACTAGATAGAATTACTCCCAAATCTTCCATGATTTTAAAGAAGGTTGGAAATTGATTATGCGCAAACTCTATTACTCCGTTATCAATTATAATATCTTCATTTAACGTTGAGTGTTTTACATTTTTATTTAAAGTTCGAATGTTTCCACCGAGTATAGAATCTTTTTCGAATATGGTTATATCATGCTTTGAATTAAGAAGGTGGGCGCAGAGCATTCCTGACGCTCCACCTCCGATGATTGCTATTTTCATATTGTCTCCATGGTGATATGATTGAAAAGACGTGCACCCGTCCAGAAGCCACCGTAAAAACCTGCGTAACCGGAAGATGCGTTACAGAAATATAGGTTATCTAAGGAGCTATTATAATTAAGCCGACCAAGCCCAATATTTTTCGGAGTAAGATTCGAACCATAGGAATGTCCTTCTGGACTCCAGCAAAATCTTTCATTCGTTGTAGGAGAGCCTGTCACATGAAAAGGAGATAGTTCCCGAAAATTCGGTATATATTCTTTCTCTACTACATCCAGAATAGAATTATAAATATAGCTTTTAGCTTCTTTGTATTTTTTTATATCCGTGATTTTTAGTCGCTTGAAATAGTTATAATTGGCTACAGTTAGAATTTCCACTAAATACCTGTCAGACGGACAATCACTATTATCCTCTGTCATGAGTGTGGGACTACAAAGAGCGAAAGAGGGAGAAGAGTAATTAAAGTCATAATACATTTTTCTGAATGATTTATTCAAATCGATATCGCAACTGTGAAAATTATTCCATTTTCCAAATCCTAACTCTTTTAAATCCACTCCAGAAACTACTGCATAGATCATAAAATTGGAAGGAGAATATTGATAAGAAAGTCTCTTTCGGACATCCTTTGAAAAATGTTCTATACCAATCATAGAAGCAGTTTGCTTGGGATCCATATTGCACACATATTCTTTCGCTTTGTAAACAGAACGCTCTAGTGGATTATTTGTATTTTGCGCTAAAACTTCTAAGACCTTACCTTTCTTGACTTCAATGCTAGTTATTTCTTTTTCATACTCGATAACTCCCCCATTTTTAAAAATAACATTTGCAAGTCCCTGGATAACACTTTCAAAATGATGCTCCGGGTAATAGGCTCCATTCATATATCCATCGAATAAAGAAAGCCATGCATAAAAAGATAAAGTATTCGGTGGTAATAAGAAATCCTGCCATTGTGAGGCTATTAGTGATTGTGCGGGGAGTGGAATATGAAAGTGATCAAATGCTTCTTGCAAAGTGGCTCCATAAAATGATAAAGCTTTGATTGCAGAACTCCAGTGATTAATTGAGTATAAAGTGCTTTCTTTCGTAAGATATCCCAATCCTTTTGAAATAACTTGCACCGCTTTAAAGAAACTTCGAAAGTCTTTTCTGTTTTCAGGAAATAAAACACAGAGACGCTCAATTAGAGTTTCATAATTTGCTGGAATGTTTAAAGTATATCCAGGAATTCGCATTCGATCAAACCCATCGGGATCTAGTCTCACAAATGGAATTGCAAGACCAATATGCTTTAGAACCCTGTTTACAAGCTGACCCTCTCCACATCCCCATACATAATGGAATTGAGCGTTAAACTTGTATTTGCCACCAGACTGTGTAAACGTATGCCCGTAACCTCCGGGTTGATCATGTGCTTCCAAGATTCGAACTTTTTTTCCTGAATGTGCCATTAATGCGCCAAAAGATAACGCGGATATACCGCTTCCTAAAATAAGATAATCGTCCATAGTTTTTTTATCAATGCATAACATTGAGACTTCACAACTCATTTTCTTTCTTTACTTTACAATCTAATGATGATTAATCTCACCCCAACTCAAAATAATATCAATTCTATCGCAGTGATAAATCTCATTGGGAAAATACAAAATAGAACTTTAAGAAGTGAAGCCATTCTTTATGCATGGTCGTAGTATAAAAAGAGAAGGAGAAATGTATGTTAGGCGAAATTCTTTCCCAAGATCAAATTTTCTTATTAGAAGAGGAGACTTTGCAAGATGCGTTAGGTATGATGCAATTGCATAGTCCCGGGTTTGAAAAAAAAGAAATTCTCTTTAAGGAATTTCTTCAATCTATTCAAAATCCTTACAACTATGTCAATGATATGATATTAATCCCTCATGTTCGTGTAGAAAAGATGAAAGGAATAAAAGCATTTCTAGGAATATTTCCAAAAGGAATTCTAGTTGGAGAAAACAGAATTCATATTTTACTTTTACTCGCTACACCCAAAGAAAAACCGTCCATTCATTTACAGGTATTACAAGGATTATCCTCACTTCTTCCCTCTATTCAAAACGAACTTCTGCAATGCAAATCCTCCAAAGAAGTCTTAGAAAAATTCCAGTCAGGAGAATCTACTGTTACACTCTCTTTTAAAAATATGACCCAAAAACAAGTAGAATTTGAGTTACAAACGAGCGCAGGTATTGGACTCACCTCAGAACAAGCAGAAGAAAGATTAAATTACTATGGATATAATGAAATTAAGAAAGTTTTAGGAATACCTTGGTATGCAAAACTACTAAAAAATTTCTTCAGCTTCTTTGCAATTTTGCTTTGGATAGCGGCTTTGCTATGTTATATTCCAGGTGTGGATATGCCTGAGCTTGGAACGGCAGTTTTCTTGGTGGTATTCGTGAATGGACTTTTTTCTTTTTTACAGGAATATAAATCGGATAAAGCAATAGAGGCTCTCAGTAAGATGATGGTGCAGCAATGCAAAGTTATCCGCAATGGAAAGTTAACGGAAATAGATGCGAACACTCTTGTGCCGGGAGATTTAATTAGTTTAGAAGAAGGGGATGTTGTTCCAGCAGATGCTAGAATTGTGGAGGCTTATGAAGTAGAAGTTGATAACTCCTCTTTGACTGGTGAGTCTACATCGGCTAAGAGATATAAGTCGGATAAGGAAATTTTAGTCCACGGAAAATTTCTTTGGATTGAATTGCCTAATATTTTGTTCGCGGGTTCTTCTCTGATTAAGGGAAGTGTGAAAGCGATTGTATTCGGAACTGGGATGAATTCTGAAATCGGACAAATCGCGGGACTCACGCAAGCAATTAAAGTAGAAGCAAGTCCTCTTCAAAAAGAATTAAATAGGACAGTTATCGCAATTTCCATTCTCGCCTTTGGAATTGGGATTAGTTTTTTATTTTTGGGTTGGTTCTTTGCTGGACTTACATTTGTTCAGGCTTTTATCTTTTTTATTGGAATTTTCGTAGCGAATGTGCCAGAAGGATTACTACCAACGGTTACACTTGCGTTGGCGATGGGCGTTTCAAGAATGGCGAAGCGAAATGCAATTGTAAAAAATCTTTCTAGTGTTGAGACATTGGGTTGCACAACTGTGATATGCTCGGATAAGACAGGAACATTGACTCAGAACTTAATGATGGTAACTGAAGTATACGCTGATTCAAAACGAATTGAAGTGAAAGGCTCTGGATATAATCCTGTCGGTGAACTCTGGCAGGGAGACAAAAAGCTTTCCAGAGATGATATTCTTAGATTCACAAGTTTAAAAGAATTGCTTACTTGTGCGTATAATTGCAATAATGCGCGACTGGAAACAAGCGGAAATGATATTAAAGTAATTGGAGACCCAACAGAAGGAGCACTTCTTACTCTTGCAAAGAGAGCAGGACTACAAGGAACGGCGCATCGAATCTTTTTAAATCCATTCGAATCCATTCGTAAAAGAATGAGTGTCGTAATTCACAATGGAAATTTAGGAAAGAACTTAGTCTATGTAAAAGGTGCCCCCCTTGAAGTATTAGAGCGATGTGAGTTTGTGCTTACTAAGGAAGGCATTATCCCCATGACGGAAGACTTGCGAGATAAAACCAAACTCGAAAATGATTCAATGGCCAAAAGAGGACTAAGAGTTCTCGCGTTTGCAATGAGAGAGTTTGAACAAATGGATAGCGACTATTCAGTAGATGCCGCAGAAAGGAAGTTAGTTTTCTTGGGGCTTGCTGCTCTTTCTGATCCAATTCGTCCAAATGTTCCAGCGGCAATAAAAGCCTGTCATACGGCAGGTATTCGAGTCATGATAGTTACTGGTGATTATGCGCTAACCGCAGAGAGTATTGGGAGACAGATTGGACTCGGGAGCGGGGGAATATTAAAAGTAATCACTGGAACAGAAATAGCTTTTATGAAAGAGGATTTGCTTTCTGAGCTTCTAAAAGAAGGTGAATGCATATTTGCCAGAGTATCTCCCGAACAAAAACTTCGAATTGTAACAGCCTTACAGAATCTAGGTGAAATTGTAGCCGTAACTGGCGATGGCGTTAATGATGGACCTGCCTTAAAAAAAGCAGACATAGGAATTGCTATGGGACTTCGTGGAACAGACGTAGCAAAAGAAGCGGCAGAAATTATTTTAACCGATGATAATTTTGCCTCCATAGTTTCAGCTATTGAAGAAGGAAGGGCAATATTTGAGAATATCAAGAAATTTTCAGCCTACATATTTAATAGTAACCCACAAGAGCTAATACCATTTATCCTCTGGATGTTAATTCCGGGTTTTCCACTTGTCATGACAGTGATGGGAGTTCTTGCTGTAGATGTAGGAACTGATTTGATCCCGGCTATGGGTTTGGGTATTGAACCTCCAGAGAGAGGTATAATGGAAAAGCCTCCCCGAAAAAAAACAGATAAACTTCTTTCTATTGGATTTGTTATGAGAAGTTATTTTGTGCAGGGCTCTATTCTTGCTTTTTCTTGCTTTGCTACATATTACTATTTTGTTTATACAAGCGGGTTTATGAAAGATGGATTTTCGTTCTTACGTCTTCCGCAAAGTCCCGCAAAATTAAACATGGATATTTCTACAGATTTTTATTTGCAGTCTCTTACTGCATTCTTTTTTCCTACAATTGCAACACAAATTGCAAACGTTATGTGCAAGAGGTCATGGAAAACATCCCTTTTTTCTAAAGATTTTTTACATAGTAGCGTAAGGGAAGGAGTTTTACAAAGAATACGAACTTGGAAAATCGCTCATTATTCTTATTCAATCAATATCCAATATACAATTGAAAGCATAAATAGAAATGAAACAATTCAAGTGCTATCAGTTCTAGTGAAAGAGCTTTTTTTATTTCCGATGAAACTTACTTTACTTACAATGTCTAATTTTGCAAAACCGTTAGATGGGTTCATTGTTAGACCAACTCGATTTGTCCTAGCTAGAGTTCTGGAGCGTTTTCCTTTTTTATTAAATCTTGTTTCAAATCCACTTATTATCGGAGGAATTATTTTTGAGTTAACTTTAAGTTATGCGTTCATTTATACTGACCTGAGACATGTGTATTTTTTTAAAGCAGTTCCCTGGCATGTATATCTATTTGCATTTCATGGTATGATTTTACTTTTAGTTTTCGAAGAAACGAAAAAGTATTTTAGACGTAAGGGTTATTTACTAGAATGGTTAGGATAGTTTTTAGGTTAACGATTCCTTTCCAATTCCCTTAATATACCAATCCTTTCCGCGCACCAATTAGAAAGTCTTGGTTTTTCTTTGGAGTATTTTTCGAAGAAACGAATTACTTGTTTAAAGTCAGATTTTGTAAGAGAAATTGTTCTTAGGTGTAGAATAAAAATATCTATAAAATTCAACTTTATCTGTTTGTAGTAATATAAAAAGAAATTTATTTCACGATTTGATTTGAATTCTTTATTTTTTTCTAGATAATCTTTTTCGAATTCTTCCCATGTTTTATTTAAATCAGATTCTTCATACGTTGTAAAATTTAAAAAAGCAGAAAGTCCCGCGAGTAAATTTTCTAAAGCCTTCTTGTTTTCTTTTTGTAAACAATGAGATTTGCTTAGATTTAGATAATTGGATGCGGTAGTTGCAATAGCTTTAATGTCATTTTGAGTTACAGTTTTTAGATGAAGAGTCTGTGCTTTTTCTAAGTATTCAATTGCTTTTTTGTAATTCTTACGCTCGAACCAAACTTCCCCATAAATCCTATGAGTATTTGCGATATGCGGTAAATCCTGCCAGAGGTCTTTATCATAGATAGCAATTAAGCTCTTAAAAAAATAATTTGCTTTGACTCTTTCCTTTTTCTTTTCATATAAAAAAGCGAGTTCATAAAATATTTCGAACCGAAAAGAGCGTTTTTTGTCGGGTAACTTTTCTAATAGGACAAGAGCTTTATTGTAAGCTTTTATTGAACTTTCTAAATCGCTAGCTCTCTGATATAAAAATCCTAAGTCTATATAGAATTCAATTAGCCCCTTTTGTGAATAATCTTTATTTTCCTCTGCAAAGGCAATCGATTTTTTTAGATATTCAATTGCTTTTTGGTAATCTTGTTTTATTTTATAAGTTCTACTAAGTCCATAATAAACTTGAATCATGCTATCATCAGGAATATTATTTTCTTTTCTGTAACGAATCACTTTTTCTAAATTTTCAACAGCATTTTTTTCATCGCTCATCTTAATATAAGCTTCAGAGATATATGAATAACATTGCATAACCTCAAAGCTATCTGATTTATATTTTCGTAATCGATACTCCAAGAGTTCCTTTCTATATTTGAGCGCTTGTGGGTAATCAGAATTATTCAAAGAAACATCTGCTTTGAGTTTTAATACTAATCCTTTCTCTTCTTTATACTTCTCATATATTGCAATGGATTTATTCAAATATTCGCTAGACTTTTCTAATCTGCCCTTGATTCGATAGCACATACCTAGGTTACTATAAAGCCAACCCAGAGGAAGTTGATTTTTAAAATCTAATTCAAGGTAAATATCTGTTGACCTCTGATAGTAAACGATGGCGGAATCATAATCATCTACACCAGAGCGCGCCAAGCCAAGCTCAGCATAATTTTCAGCCAAGTCTAATGTGTATTCCCCTGTTTCATCTAAAAATATTTTTTCTGCTTTGCGTAAACAATCATAAGCCTTTTCATACTCATCCATTTTATTGTAGGTGAAACCGATTTGATAGTAAAGAATGCCGAGCGGGTAATTGCTTAATTCTGAACCTTGTTTTGCAACAGCAATTCCTTCTTTGAAATAATCTATACTCTTCTGATATTCTTTTTTATTTTGCAATGCTAATGCTTTAGAAAGAATGCGAAGAGCTTTAAACGCTATTTTAATTTCACTAAATATTTGTATCCACATTTGCATTTACGCCGAATTATTTTTTTATTTAGACTAAGAAAAGTAATTTGTAATAACAAAATTTTAGACTTGCTAGAATTCATAAACTCAGTTTTAATAAAGCCATGCATTCTCGAAAATTGGATGAGTTTGCGAATCCTATTGAAAGTCGAAAGTATCAAATACATATGCAATCAATAATGCATCAGGCATGAATAATCATCGGATGAAAATTTATCTGTAATTTCCTTTTAAATCCTCCTCCCGCACCAAGAAGTAAGTCTCCATTAGCCCCCTAGCCTTTGACCTGGATTTCTCGTTTGTCTTTGAGTTTGAGATATACTTCTTTGGAAATTCCTTTACGCATAATGAATAACATTTCTAAACTCCGTTTGGATCGGCTGTATGATTCCACTCTAAAAGTTTTCCTTGTATGAATGTAATGATTTTAGGGTTTATATCTTTTCCGTTTCCTTCTATTTCGATTGGCTCACCAAAGCAGATATGAACTTTTTCTTTCCTGCGAATGGGACCGAAGTTTCGAGTCAAACTCATTTTACCGTTTCCCCAAAAGTCAGTTTTAATTGCGATAGGAAGAATTTTTACTTTTGCTTTCTGAGCCAGCTTTACACCAATAGAACTAAAATGTTCATGATCGAAATAGGGCTTTCTATGACCTTGCTGAAAAATAATGACAGAGGTGCCAGATTGAATTGCTGTAATTCCTTCATCCATTACTGCTTTCAAATCTTCTCTAGGATTTATTCTACCCAATGCAATTGGCTTGGTTGCTTTAATGCAATTTCCAAAAAGAGGCACATTTAATAAGCTATTCTTAACTACAAAAATTGCTTTTTTAAAAGGAAGAATTAAAATCGGAAACACCATCGTCTCAAGTGTGGACATGTGGTTGGAAATAAAAACGACCGGTTCCTCTTTAATTTTTTTTAAATTATCAATTCCCTCGATAGAAAATTTCGCACCCACATCTTCTAATAAATTATAACAATATAAACCATGCAGCATAAATTCTTCATGATGGTATTTATCTTTTTTTGCTAGCTTGGACATTTGGTAAGTAATGTATAAATAAACCCAAACGAAATATATTCTAGAGCCTAAGAACAATTTGTCCCAGAATATTCTGCGCCTATCGACTAACGTCTCTATTTTGTCGTTCACTAACAATTTCTTGAATTCCATTACTTCTTCTCTTCCCTTTTCATGGTTCATGCATTCCTCCGAGCTTAATTTACAGAAGCTAAACTAAATTTCGGTGTCATGGTGAGCTTGTCGAATCCATACTCAATAGAAATAGTATCCTTCGACACGCTCAGGATGACAAGAACCGAAAACCAATTTAGCTTTTGTATGTCTATTCGAATTGTAAGAAAATACCCCATTAAGTCCAGTGTTAAATGGATCGAGGGAAAAATAAAAGAAGGCTAATTACGCAAGAAATACAATCCGAGAAGAATAAATTTAATACTCCATAAGATTGTTCTTATCCAGTTTGTTTGGGTTAATTTATATATTAGAATTATATCTTTACCCTGAAGTAATTTTTCATGAATTGGAACTTGAATAAAAAAAGTGGAAAGCCAAATGAGGATAACAAGGATTAAACTTATAAGAGAAATAGAATTGAAAGCTTTATAAAGATTAAAAAAGCAAGAATTAATTCCATCAACATCAATGGCAATACGATAAAGGTAATATTTCTCTGATGAGAAATCATAGCACTGTGAAAAGTTTCTTCGGCATAATAAATAAAGCTCGGATAGTGCAGAACCTGAATAATCCAGATCAGAACGAATAGTCCAAAACTAATTATAAGCTCTAATATTTCAGGCTTTATTAGATTCATATAATTATCGAATGCTGATTTCAGGTATAATCTCAGTATTCACTGATTGAAGTATAAAACCATTATCGAGCGTTTTTTTTATTAACATATCGGCCTTTCTTTGATCCGAGGGATTGGTGATTTCAATTTTTAGTTTCAGAGTCTTCATCACAGGTTTATTGTTGTCATTTTTATCAACGATTAATTCGCTTGTGACATGCAGCTTATCAAAATTTAATTTTGAATATTCGGCATAAACTTTGAACGTTGCTATAAAACAATTTTGAAGAGAAAGAAGAAAAAAATCTTCAGGACTAAAAGTTCCACCGCATCCTTCAAACTCTTTAGGAACAGCACAACTAGTTTCAAAATTTGAGGATGAAACCGTCCATACATTTTGCATTCCAGAATTTGCTTCACTTACTCCATGAAAAGAAATTGGATAGCTAATCATAATTAACTCCTTATATTTATAGCCTATTTCGGCTAATCATATGTAAATCTTAAATTATCAGTATTTATACCATACGTCAAAAGAAAAGTCTCCATTAGCCTCTTACCTTTGACTTAGATGTCGCGTTTATCCAAGTTTTTTTAAGAAAATTCATTAATAAGAATTAATTTTACATTTTATCCTAGAGACAATAACAAAATTTAAAACTTTAAAAAATGATTTGATTTTACTATTGCTTTTTTATAAAAGAGTAAAAGGAGTAATCAATCAATGATTCAATTCATACAATCCCTAATTTTAATTTGCCTGCTGCTTGCTTTCACTAGTTGCAAAGGAAAGGTGGATACTGACTATTCGGCTCTCTCTGAAAAAAATCTTATCGGTGCTTCCTGGGAGTCAAATCCGTATAGTAAATTCGGGTATGCAATTTCTTTTGAGCAAGGAAATAAATACAAGATTGAATTTTCGGGAGAGGGTTGTGGGGAAGGCTGGATAGGCGAATATGAATTAAAAAGCCCAAATCAAGTTTTATTAAAAAAAGGAATCCAACAAGTCAAAGATTGTGGTTCCGATAAAGAAGAGATCGTATGTGATTACAAAAAAGAATCACAACCGGTTTACTATCAATATTATTTACAATGTGGTCAACATGAAAAGTATTGGAGTCCATTTGCCATTACCCCCTCGAATGTAGAAACAAGTTTTGAGGGAAACCAGGTTATTTCTCTTTCTGGAAAATCGGGAGTAACCACAGATGATGCAAAACTGAGAGCAAAGCCAGATGTAAACTCTAAGTCTTTTAATTGTAGCACGGAAATCGGAGGAGCGCCCGAGTCAAAACCATTCATTCCCAAAAATACACAGCTTGTTCTTCTTTTTAAAACCAAAGAAAAACAAAAAGTTCAAAAATGGGAAAATTATTGGTATTATGCTTATGTTCAGACTGGTTGGTATGGTGGATGTGACTCTCCAGATAATCAAGGTTGGATATTCGGTGAGTTCGTGAAAGAGGATAAGTAGGATTAATCTCTCTGAAAAAATTCATACAGGCTTAAAAGGAAACCAGTAATCCCAAGAATCATCATAAAAGGCTCAACAAATTCCTTGAATGGTTGATAAGTCGCAAGTAGCGTAATCGCGCATGAAACCCATAATGCGCCAAGTAGGAATAGTAATTTTCCACTCATAGGTTATTTTCGAGAAGCTAGTTCTTCTAAGAGGTTATGATCTTGGATTTGTTTTCTATCTAATTCATCTAGCTTCGTTTGAATATTTTTTAAATCAGACTTTTGCATTTTTCTCATTCCTGAATACATTAAATATATCCCAGAAAAAATAGCCAGAAACGAAGATGCAATAAATAGTAAACTCATACTACTTAGTCTAGTAAAAAATGAAATTTGGTCAATCTTTTAAAATGAAATTGTGTTCTTGTTTATTCGATTAAATTATTTTTTTTTCCATAAATAGTATCGACTGCCATGCTCATTCTAGATAAAGTCAATGTATAAAAATCAAGATTTGTTATAAAGCCTTCCTCTTCATAATAAATACCATCTTGCAGAATTATGAAGCCGGAGATTCTTACTAGATTATAGATAACCTTTTGAACACTCGCATTAAGACAAAGCTTTCTAATCTCTTCAGGATTATTGCCAGTAACCGCAAATGTATTATCAAACTTCTCATCTCCAATTAAAATATCTTTGGGATTGATTACTTTCTTAAATAACTTTTCAATAATTCCTTTTCTTTTTATTTCAATTCTATAAGGCAAAGGGTTAGTAGCTAGCATACAGATAATTATATAGGATCTCAGACTTCTACCACTTCCTCTTGTCTCGGCAGAAATTTCGACAAAGGAGTTCTCGTAATTACCAGAAATTTTCCAATTAGAAGGTTTGTTAAAACCAAAATCAATACCTTTAGAACTACTTATCCCGCCTTCATCTATGCTTTGAAATTCAAGCCCCAACTCGAAAGCAATAAACTTTATTGCTTCTAAATCTGCTTTCGCATACATGTATCGAATGAAGAAAAACAGTAAACTAATTAATATAATAACCGCAAAGGGCATCCTAAATCCTCTCCCTCACCAAGAAGTAAGTCTCCATTAACCCCTTTCCTTTTACTTGGATTTCGCGTTTATCTTCGAATTCAAATTTATCTTTGAGTTTTAGATAAACTTCTTTAGAAACATGAATTTTATCTTCCACACCGTGCGATTCCATGCGGCTAGCTGTGTTTACACTATCACCCCAGAGATCGTAAATAAATTTACTTTTTCCGATTACGCCAGCTACGACAGGACCGGTATGAATTCCAATTCGAACTTTGAAGTCTTTTAATTCTCTGGAAATTCCTTTACGCATGATGGATTGCATTTCTAAAGCGCATAACGCTACTGCTTCACAGTGGTCTCGTCTTGCTTCTGGAATTCCTCCAGCAACCATATACGCATCGCCTATCGTTTTAATTTTTTCCAAATTGTAGGCTTTTGTAATTGAGTCAAACTCGGTAAACAAATCATTTAACAGGGCAACTAATTTTTCTGGCTCCATAGTTTGGGATAATACGGTGAAACCCACAACGTCGGCAAACAAGATAGTAGCCTCATTTGTTCTATCGGCAATGACTGCACTACTTGCTTTAAGTCTATCTGCAATTACGGGCGGAAGAATATTTAGAAGTAGCGTTTCTGATTTTTGATGTTCGATTTCCAATAAGTCCTGGGCTTTGTGGAGAGAGTTGTAGTTATACAATGTTACAACATAAATCAAAATGCATAGTGCAACTAACGTAATCAGTCTGCCTAATTGAAAAAACTCTGGCGGTGCTTGAATGATTGGACCTTTGTTTGTTAAATATATTTCAATTCCTACAAATAAAACAAGCGCTGAGAGCGAAACTCTTGTAATATATTTTAATTGGTTCGGCGGATAAGTATAAAATGCCATTACACTGATTAACAATAAAAACAGGTGATTGTCGGATTCCCTTCCAGTTTGTAAAGAGTTACTCGCAACACAGAGCATAGCCGTATAAGAATAAAAAAGTTTCGCAAAGATATACCAATGTTTATGATTAAAATACAAAACAAGAATCCAGATGAGCGGAAAGAAAATCGAATTGAATACAATATATTTGCTAGAAGGATAATAAATTAATATTGGCGGTATAAGCGAGAAGAGCCAGATTCCAACTATCACCACAAGTGCATTTGTTAAACGAACATACTTTGCATCTTTCTCGTGTAATTCAGGGGTAATACCAATATTAGTAATCCTATTCCAAAGAGCTTTCAATGATTTCATAAAAGCGTATACTATTTTAAATTTACCATTATAGCAATCAGAAATTATTCAAAGTTTAAAAAAACGCTTAATACTCGTTATTCTTATAATTATAAAGAGTGACGTTAATTACGGAGCATTACTCTTTAACGATTGAGTTATTATATCTTTGCCTTTATTTTTTTTAATTTATCAGGATAATTAGTAAAAACGCCTGCGACACCAAATAAATTCATTTCACGCATTTCGCGTATCGTATTAACTGTATATACATAGACAGGAATATGCGCAACAGATGCTTTTTTAAAAATTTCTGTTTCCACTTGCGACTTATGCATATTAAGCGATACTGCTTTGACTTTATTCACGAAAGAAATTGGATCTAGTTTTATTTTTTTAAAATTTGGCTCGATTAGATAAGCGAGCTTTACTTTAGCGGATAACTCTCGCAGTCGCGTGAGAACTCTTGGTTCAAAGGAAGAGATTACGATTCTGTTAAAAAGCTTATACTTTTGAATGAGCTGCAATGTTTGTGACTCGATGCAAGAGTCAGAATTTTTTTTTTCAAAGGCAGACGATTTAATTTCTATATTTAAACCAATCTTGGATTTTTTAATTTGTTGTAAGACTTCTTCCAATGTTGAAATTCTCTGGTCTGAAAACTTTGCACTCCGCCATGAGCCAAAATCCAATATTCGTAATTTATCTAAAGTAAGATTTCTTACTTTGCCTTTCCCGTCACTTGTTCGATCAACCATGTCATCATGAATAACAACGGGAACTCTATCACGGGAAAGAGTTACATCTAACTCAATCATGTCAGCACCTAATTCTATAGCCTTCGCAAAAGCGACTTTAGTATTTTCGGGATATTTGCCGCTAAATCCCCTGTGTGCAATATTTTTCATGATTTCTCCTCGGATGTTAAAAAGTAGTTTATTTTAATCCCTATTCCTTACATGCATAACCTAAGAATAAAGAAAGGATTTTTTATGACCCCCGATCAAGTTTTTAAAATTGCAAATACTATCGTGCTTATCCCTTGGATTTTAATGGCGATCTTACCTAGATGGAGTGTCACAGAAAAAATAGTAAACTCTTATGTATTTCCTGCCTTACTCGCTTTCGTTTATATTTTCTACATAGGTATGAGCATAGGAAAAGCAAGTGGCGGATTTTCAACGCTTGATGGTGTCGCAAAATTATTTCGCAATAAGAACGCTCTTCTTGCTGGATGGGTGCATTATTTAGTCTTCGATTTATTTGTTGGAACATGGATATGGAGAGACTCTATTCAAAATGGAATGTCTCATTTCATACTTCTGCCTTGCTTATTCTTTACATTGATGTTTGGTCCTGCGGGATTCTTAGTTTATTATATCATTCGTTTTTTTTTAGTAGGCGCTCCGATTCAGTTTTAAACTATAAAACACAATGAAAAATAAACAGTGCATACTTTTTTATCTATTCTTTCTTATAACAGTTAATTCTATTTTTGCTGAGAAAGTAGTTACGACTAAGGATGATTTGCCGGATGCTTACTTTGGGCTAAAAGTAGGAGCTGTAGTATCTCCTTCCTTTGGATACAGACTACGAGACTCTTCTTCAGGAACATCCAATGCAAAGAAAGATGATCGCACTGGATTTTCTATGCCATGGACTTTGTTTATGGTAAGCAAAGAATGGGAAGATAAAAAAGTTACAGTAGAGTTCTGGGGAGAAATTCTTCGCTCTAGTGTCGTTACCTCGGACACAACAGCGGATAATAACTCTAAGGCGAATGCTTATATACTTGGAATCCGTCGAGCAAGCGTAAAGAAAAATATCGATGTCGGAATATTTAATCTTTCTTTTATATTTGGAATTCATGAACTACCACATGTTTATACTCAATGGAATGGATATTGGAAATGGCGCTATGTTGACAGAGCACCACTTGAATCACTTGGATTTTCTTCACAACCCGCAGACTTAGGCGGTTCATTTCTCATGAAGGTAAAAAGCTTTAACCTTCATGTAGGAGTGGTAAATGGAGAAGGATATAGAGATATGCAAAATACCAACTCTAGCGGATATGATGCTGTTAGCCGTTTTTCTTTCGAGCCCCAATTCGAAAAATTCAAGATGGGTTTTCATGTATTAGGTAGAGCGGGTAACGTTATTGGTGCTGCTGGTGATGAATGCCAAGAAGGAAAAACAAATTGCCTTGCTTCTGACAATAATCTTAAAACAAAAAAGGAAAGAGATCTCCGAGCACAACACAGTGAATCACTTGGGGGTGAATACACATTCTTATTCGCAAATAATATAAATCTAGGAGTCGGCGTTCTCTGGAAAAAACAATACAGAGGAATTACGATTGATAAACTCAACCAAAATACAATGCCTGTGTATCAATCAGATTTAAAAGATCGGGCATTCTACGCATGGATAGGTTTTGGATTTGCAGATTTTCAGTTTGTAATCAGAGGAGAGACTGGAAGAGGGGTTAACGGAGTATTTACCCCTGTAGCAGATAGAAAGAAATTTGTGCGAAAATCTTTTTTTGTGGAATATAATTATTCTGATTCAGTCCGCTTTGCTATTGGTGGTTCAGAACTTATCCAATACGATAACGAGGGACTCAGAGAAAGAACTTATGTAGATCCATTTGGAGATATTTCTACAAAAGAAAAATATAACTCTCAACTACTAAGCGGATCTCCAACAATCGTTGCATACTCTAACCACGATAGGCAATTATTTATAAAATCAACTATGGACTTTTAGGAAACAATATCATGAAATTAAATCGATCAAATTTTTTAAAAAAAGCGGCGGTGGGAATAACGGCAGTAACCGCTTTAAGCAAAACATTCGCTCAAACTTTGCCATCGGAAAAAAAGGCTAGTGGTGCTGCTATAAAGAAAGTAGCCATAGTAGGAGCAGGTCTCTCAGGACTCTATAGCGCCTATCTTTTAAAAAATGCAGGCTATGAAGTAACAATCATCGAAGCAAAAAATAGAATTGGTGGACGAATTCTATCTATTACTGACGACGAATCAAAATTAACTGCAGAACTAGGAGGCGAATGGATTCAAGAAAACCACTCTACAATCAAAAGCCTTTGCAAAGAATTAGAAATTGAATTGAAAGCCTACGTAACTGCAAAAGATATTCTTATTGGGGATAAATTCATAGAATCAAATTTAGTAAAACAGAATCCAGAAACAAAAGAAATCTTAAGAAGGGTTCTTTCCCTCTACGAAAAAATGTCTCCCGAAAAAAAACAAGGATTGGATAAACTAGACATTTATTCTTTTTTAAAATACCAGGGCGTAACCGAAGATGAGCTTTATCTACTCGAAATGAAATACAGTGCACTCTTTGGAGAAAGTATACGCATGGTATCCGCAGAAAAAGCAATTGGTATTTTTGAATTTCACGAAAATGGATTTCCATTTCAATACAAAGTGCAAGCTGGTTCTGATAGAATCATTGAATCTTTGAAAAATAAACTCAAAGGAATTAATTTTTTAATAGCCGATCCAATCATTTCTGTTGAGGATACTGCTAACAGCGTTAAGCTGAAAACAAAATTAGGAAAAGAAATTGCCTCAGATGTTTGTATCTTAGCCATTCCATCTACACAACTTGGCTCGATTAAATTCTTACCTGAACTCCCAAAAGACAAAAAACTTGCAATCCTTCAATCCCGCTTAAGTAGAATGACAAAAGGATTTGTGATTTATAAGGGCACTGATTATGTTCGAGATAAACTTCATGTGCAAAGTGACGGAACTTTTCAGAGCATTTATTCGGGCAACAAGAACAAAGCATTAAACAAAGGAATACTTACGTTAGTTGCTACAGGTGATCGTGCTGATGTAAGTTCAAGAATATCTTCTGAGTTCCAAAATACTTTTATTAAAAATAGCTTAGAGAATATAGAATTACTTTCTACATTAAAACTAGAAAAGATTCAATTGAAAGCCTGGCAAAACGAACCCTATATCGAAGGGGCTATTTCTGTTTATTCGACAGGAACCTATGATGTTAAGTCAATTTTAAAACGTAATCACGGGCGAATCCACTTTGCAGGTGAGCAATTAGGAAATCATAATGGTAGTATGGAGGCAGCACTTTTATCTGCCATCGAAGTAGTTAATAGTCTATAGCCGGCTTAGTTGTGATGGTGATCCACATCATCCACTTTTTTTTCTGCATCTATTTCTCCGTTTATAATTGGACTAGAAATACTATGAGATGAATGATTATGGTTCATACGAAAGTATACAGTGCTAAGACCGATAATGATTATCCCAATCCCGACAAGAGAGGCATAATCTTTTAAAACATAAGACTTAATCCTATGAAAACCGAGACCGAAAAGTAAAAGCCCTGGAAGGGTTCCAAGAAAGAAAGAACTCATTGAGATTCCGCCTAATAACGGATTACCGGTAGCAAGTGCCATAGCGAAAGCAGGATATAGAATCGCACAAGGCAACAATCCAGTAAACATTCCAAACACAAAAGAAAATAAAATAGTATGAGTTGATTTTCTCATAAACTCGATAAACGGAAAAAAGATTTTTTTGATTATCTTATTTGCTCCACTATCTGGAATTAATTTCTTATTCATAATAAGAGCAATGCCAGTTATAAGTATAAACAGAGTCGAGAGAATAACGGATACATTTTGAATTCTCGCTACCTCTCCGGATAAATTTAAACTAAATCCCAAGAAACCCATTAAGAAACCCATCAGTGTATAAGAAGTAAAACGTCCAAAATTATAAACTACGTTTGTGATTAACTTTGATTCGCCGATGATGTTGAGCATCCCAACAAACGGACCGCACATCGTAATACAATGAAAGGAACTACTTATACCATATATAAAGGAAGAGATGAAAATGATTTCATAACTCATTTTTTATTTCCTTTTCATCGTCAAAAAGAATTCTATACTTAGGTGCCTCGATGTCTTCAAACTGCCCATTCTTAACAGAAACTAAGAAGATAACTAATCCAGATAATGCTATTATAAATGCGATTGCAATTGTTAAAAATAAAGCTTCCATTTTAAACCTTCCTTGCGTATAATTTTAATAGAAAAGAATTTGCCACTACGGTCAAAGAACTGAGTGTCATAAATAGTGCACAATAAACAGGCTGCATGAGACCAAATGCGGCTAAGGGCAACATAATTGAATTGTATAAAAGCGAAATTCCAATGTTTTGTTTTATCGTGCGAGAGGTTAATTTTGCGTAACCAATAGCCAGTCTCACACCTTTAAGATCATTCTTCATTAGAATAATATCAGCCTTGTCAATGGAAATATCCGATGCAAGTTCTAATGATATTCCAACATTAGATTTTGCTAAAATGCCTGCATCATTAATTCCATCTCCTACCATTGCAACAATTTTATTTTCTGCCTGTAGGGTAGTTAAGAAATTTAATTTTTCATCCGGCTTCAATTCCCCTTGAAACTTTTCAATTCCTAATTCATCAGAAATTCGTTTTACATTACTAATTTCATCTCCGGATAATAACTGTATATCCTTAACTATTTTTTTCAGTTTGATAATTTCTTCTTTGACTCCTAAGCGAGGAGTATCATTTAAAAGTAAAAAACCCGTATAATCATTGTCTATACTTATATGAATATAAGTTCCAGATTTATCGTTTTCCCTGGCACTTTCGAGAACTTGTTTGGGAGACTTAGTTTGCGTTGCTATAAAATTGAGATTGCCCAAGCATATACGATAATCTTTATTCTTGTGTTTAATCATCCCAATAATTCCTGAACCTTGAACTTCATTTATTTCTACAACTTGAAACTCTGTCTGTTTCTTAAATGAATCATCGGTTTCATCAAATGCGGTTACTATAGATTTTGCGATAGGATGAATAGACTTCTTTTCTATTGCATAAATTAAATTTTTAGTCAATGCTGAATGCTTAAAAGATTCTTCTGTAACTTTTAAACTTCCTTCGGTCAAAGTTCCTGTCTTATCAAAGATTAAGGTGTCTAACTTCGATAAAGGCTCAATGATATCAAGATTTTTTAAGATGATTCCTTTTTCGGAATTAATAATATTGTTAATTACAAGAGTAGAAGGTATTGCAAGACCTAGAGCGCAAGGACAAGCAACGATTAACACAGATATTGCGCTGATAAGAGAAAATTCAAAGTTAGAGGAATAGAGCATCCAACCAACGAAAGATGCAGAAGAAGTAAATAAGACAACTGAAATAAACTTAGTTGCGATCTTATCAGTCTTTCTTTGGATAGAAGGTTTTTCTAAGAGTGCATCTTCAATCATTCTCTGCAAGACTGAAAGAGTAGAATTCTGACTTGAGTTTAATACTCTCAAATAAATTCCACTTGAAATAGACAATGAGCCTGCAAAAACTCGTTCGCCTTTCATCTTAGTAACCGGTTTTGATTCACCGGTTAAGAAGGATTCGTCTACGTGTGCTTGCTCTGATTCTAGGATTCCATCAACGGAGAGTCGTTCTCCCGCTTTAACTATAATTAAGTCTTCTCTTTTTACTTGGCTAGCAGATACTTTCTTTTCTACACCGTCTTCAATGACTGTGCAAAGTTCAGGAAGTTTACTGAGTAGACTGTTGATTTTCCTATTGGCAATATTTCTAGACACTGCCTCAAGATATTTTCCAATTAGAATAAATAAAAAAATAGTGCAGATAGAATCAAAGTAAACCTCTCCCTTGTCGCTCAAAGTTACATAAACACTATAAAAGTAAGCAAGTGAAATTCCTAGAGTTAAAAGGAAGTCCATATTTAGAGTTTTGTTTTTTAGTCCATAATAGGCACCGCGAAAAAAAGGGACGCCCGAGTATATATACACGGGCGTGGCTAGGAGCCAAGAGTAGAAATGGAATAATCTTTTAAAACCTGAATCAATGCCAGAAAAATATCCAGCATACAATGAAACTGTAAACGCCATAATGCTTCCAAACGAGAAAGCAGCTACAACCATACGAGTTAACAAATCTGTCGCATAATTATTATTTGCCTTTTCCTTTTTCCAAGGGGCATACAGTTTTGGTATATATCCAATGCTTTGAATAATGGAAAAAATTTGAGACAACTTCAATACGGAGTCATCCCAAACGATATGTGCTCTACCTGTAGAAAAATTAATTCGAACCTTTTGAATGCCCTTTGTTTCGGATAATACTTTTTCATTTAACCAAACACAGGCTGAGCAGTGAATGTTGGTTACATTAATATAAACTTCGGAATGGTTTATATCCTTTCCGGTAACAAACTCTGTATATGTAAGTTCGCTATCTAGATTATCAGCCTCTTCCCCTTTATAGGATACGATTGGGTCAAGGTTAGAAGATCCGCGAAGATTATAAAAATAATCTTTCCCCATCGCAGTGATAAGCTCACTTACAGTCTGACAACCTGTGCAGCAAAAATATCTCTGCTCATTGTCAACTGTTGAGGAAACAATTATATTTTTTGGAATTGGATTATGGCAATGATAGCAATGATCTAACTCAACTGCCAAAGATTCTACTTTTTCATTACCAGAGTTGGTATCTGTAGATTTAGAATCTTTCAGCAGGCTTTTTATCATTTAACAAGAACCATATAAGCCTTTTCAAATATTCGTCCTTTAAGGTCAGCGGTTAAAGTAACCTGCCAAGATCCATCAAAGGGAAATTCGAGATTTGCTTTATAAACTCCATCTTTATCAAATATGAGTTCTGTTTTCTCAGTATATTTGTTCGTTGCAGTTCTTTCTCTAGTAAGGAAAAGTTTTGCATCATTAACAGGCGCATCTTTTTGAATGAGCTTTACTTGAACTTCTTGCTTTGCTTTTGTTAGATTTGATCCTGCTTGCAAAAGAATAGATTCAAATCTATAACCCTCTACTTGCAACTGTTTACTCTTTGCAATTTCCTTTTCATAGTCCATCCCTTTTTCGTAATAGTTCTTATCTATCACAGGCTCATGCCCCGCCATGGCAACATTAATGGTATGCCAGGTAGCAATAATCAAAGCTGCAAATGCAAGACCTAAAATAGTAAAAAGGAATCTGACACTATTACCACCTTCAGATGGCTTTGGTTTTTGCTCATTGGATGGTTGGGTCATTAGGTAACCTCAAAGGTAAAGTTTTTGTTATTTTATAAGATGGATTATTTACATCTTCAATATTCATAATAATCTGAAATGTGGAAGAAGGTTTTTCTGCTTTAGGTAAATTTTTAGTTTCAATGAAAATTCTTAGTTGAGCACTACCATTAGCAGGAACATTAACAGTAGCCCCTTCTTTTCCTGTGTGGATAACCGGGTGTAACTTTTCACTGTCAACGATTTCCATTTTTAATTCTCTGTCTTCGTAAGTCATGTTGCGAAGGTTCATATTATAGAAATTACGAACTTGTTGTCCGGGAACAATCATTGGCTCCAAACTTCTTTCAGGAATTACACTTGCATAAATGGGAACTCGATTTTTTAACAATACAGCCGCTGTCGTAAGAGTTGCTGTAATAAGAATTGCATAAATAACTGTGCGGGGTCGAATCCATTTTATCTTTTCATTTTTCTCAATTCTATTCAGAGAATCATAGTTAATAAGTGATTTTTTATTTTCTTTTCCCATTTGGATTGTGCAGGCATCAACGCATTTACCGCAGGCGATACATCCAAGATTCAATCCATCGCGAATATCAATACCAGTAGGACAAACCACAAGGCACATATTACATGCCGTGCAATCTCCAATTTTTTCTTTTTTATTTCTACGAGGCTCTCCTCGTTTAAAATCATATGTTATATTATAAGAATGCCCATCCATCATTACAGTTTGAAATCTAGCATACGGACATGCATATTTACAAAACTGCTCTCTCACTACGGTCATATCAATGTATAACGCCATAGCGAAAAATGTCCAAAAGTATGGAAAACTTTTGTCCTTTAAATCAAAATTCATTAATTGAGTAATCATTTCAACGGGATCATTGAAATAAGCTACTATATGAAAGGCAGCAAAGAAAGAGAAAACAATCCAAGCAAAGTATAATAGAAACTTTCCTATTGGACTAGCATCTTTCTTGCCGTATTTGCTTCCTAAAATAAATCGACCGATTATATCAAAAAAATCGGTAAAAACGGTCTGCGGGCAAGCCCAACCACACCATACTCTTCCTATAAGGGAAGTAAAGAAGAAGAGTGACAGACCTGCTGTGATTAAAAACAAGTGCAAGAAAATTCCTTCTTGAGGGATAAAAATACCACCCAGAAGGTGAAATTTTCTTGCTGGAATATCCAGACGCATTAAGGGCTTACCCGCCCAAGAGAGCCAAGGAATGACGATATAAATCAAACCTAAGATCGCTTCTACTACATACCTCTTATTTCTAATTGCCCCTGTAATATGTCTGGAGATTACCATTTGTTTGTTCCTTAATTTTTACTTCTACTTCTTTAAATCCGGATTGATGCTAGCAAGCCAAGCTAAGACTTGATAGACTCTTTCCGAGCCAAGAGATGCTTTGTGTGGAGGCATTGGTCCTCTACCTGTTTTTGTTTTCTCAGCAGGAATGCCTTCCATAACAAGCGCATAGATCACAGCATCGTTATTGCCGTGAATCCATTCATTGTCTGTAAGGTTTGGTCCAACTAATCCTTTTGCTTCTGGTCCATGACAAGCAGCACAAATGCTTTGGAAGTTTTTCTTTCCTTCTTCAATTGCATCTACCTTATCTCGGAGTGGATTAGATCCATCTGCACTCACAAGCACTTTTGCTTCAGGAAATTTAGTTTCATGCTCAGCAACTTCCTTTCTGAAATTATCTTCCATTTTCCAATCTGAAAACCAATGAAAGTAAATGGGGTAAACTATTGCAAAAATAATTGCAAGTCCGAAAAAAAGTTTCCACCATTCTGGCATCGGATTATCCGCTTGTTGGATACCATCAAATTCTTTATTATGATCCATATCTAGTCCTCATCTAACATTCTATATTTTGGAGTTTCTACCAATTCTCTTCTCTTCTTACTATACAAGTAATACGTAATATAGCAAACTGCCACTATCATGACGGGAAGCCTAAGAGCTTTATAAATCATGAGCGCACTCATTACTTGATCTTCCATAGTAGGTTCCTATTTAACGCTTTCCTGCAAGTTTGCAGTATCACGTCCGAGTTTTAAAAGGTAAGCGATTAAAGCATCCCCTTTCGTTTTTCCCGCTACCAAGGATTCAACTGAATCATAGTCAGCTTGGGAATAAGGAACCCCAACTTTTGCAAGACCTTGCATATGGCTTCTAATAGAATCAGGGTTAATTGTAGCATCTGCATCAAACAACCATTCATAAGAAGGCATGATAGAACCAGGAGAAGTCTCACGTGGGTTAATCAAGTGACGCTTATGCCATTCTACAGAGTCTTGAATTTGGGATTCATGCGCTAAATCTGGACCTGTTCTTTTGGATCCCCAAAGGAAAGGGTGATCATATACATACTCTCCACCTTTAGAATATCCATCTTTGCCATAAACTTTCTTAGGATCAAAACGATCTACTTCCCATTTAAAGGGACGAATCATTTGAGTATGACAGTTGTTGCATCCTTCCGCTTGATAAATGTCCCTTCCCGCCAATTCAATTGCAGTGTAAGGCTTTACAGCAGAAATAGGAACAACGGTTTGTGTTAAAAAGAAAGGAGGAACTAATTCAAATAAACCACCGATTAAAACGGCAATGGTTGCGTAGATTGTGAACTTTATTCCATTCAAATCCCATTCTTCTGAAATATCAGAAAACCAATCAAAAAATTTTTGCATCATGATAAACCTCCTTAACCTTTCACTCTTAGGTCTACTTCTTTGAATCCGCTACCTGCAGTTCCAATTGTCTTGACCAAGTTATATACCTGAATAATGAATCCCACTAAAAAGAGCAATCCACCAACGGCACGCATAAGTCTATACGGTTTTAATAAAGCAGTGATTTCTACCCAGTTTGGATATTGTAAAAATCCTTTATCGGTAACTGCACGCCACATAACCCCTTCCGTAATACCAGATACCCACATTGAAACGATATAAAGTAGAATACCAATTGTCCCTAACCAGAAGTGAGTATTCGCCAATTTTTCAGAATATAGATTTGTGTTCCACATTCTAGGAACTAGGTAATAAAAAGCCGCCATTGACATAAATCCTACCCAACCTAGAGTTCCACTGTGAACGTGTCCAACAATCCAATCTGTATTATGACCAAGTGCACTAACTGCACGAATAGAAAGAAGCGGTCCTTCAAAAGTGGACATACCATAAAAGGTAATTCCCACAAGCATCATTTTCAGAGTAGCATCTGTTTTGATTTTTTCTTTCGCCGCCGTCAGCGTCAAGAATCCGTTCAACATACCACCCCAAGAAGGCATCCAGAGCATTATACTAAATACCATACCTGTGGTCTGTAACCAGTCTGGTAAAGGAGAAAAAAGTAGATGATGCGGACCTGCCCATATATACAAGAATATTAAACTCCAAAAGTGAATAATGGAAAGTTTGTGACTGTAAATTGGTTGTTTGATGTGCTTAGGAAAATAGTAATACATCAAACCTAAGAATGGAGTTGTGAGAACGAACGCAACCGCATTGTGCCCATACCACCATTGAATGTTTGCATCAAATACCCCAGAAAAGACAGAATAAGATTTAAATAATCCCACTGGAATAGCCAGATTGTTCACGATGAAAAGAATTGGAACAGTCACGAAAGATGCAATATAGAACCAAATGGCAACGTAGAGTTGTTTTTCTTCGCGCTTAATAATTGTCATCAGGTAGTTTACAAAGAAAATTACATACCAAATTACAATTAATAAGTCCAAAGGCCATTCTAATTCAGCATACTCTTTTGCTTGACTTAAACCCAATGGCAGTGTAATCGCTGCACCAAGTATAGTTAAGTTATATAGAAAAAGATGAACCATAGCGAGTTTATCACTCCAGATTCTAATTCTTAGAAGCCTTTGGGCTGAATGGTAACCGGTGGCAAAAATTGCACTCAAAGCAAATCCAAAAATTGCCGCATTTGTATGCAATGGACGTAATCGTCCAAAGCTAAAATATTGCAGATAGTTCAACTGCGGAAAAACCAATTGAAAAGCAACAATCACACCGATTAGCATGGCGGCAATACCCCATACAAAGGCGGAAATGATAAAAGCTTTTACAATGAAATCATTGTATTTTGTATCAGAGCTGTTCGAAGTAACGTTCGAACCAGGTGATGAGTTTGTATTCATATATATATCCTTCTCCTTGCTTACCGAATTATTCTCTCATCGAAAAGAATCAAAGTGATTTTATAAGTTTTGCTTTCAAACTAATATGATATTTGTCATATGGTAAAAATAGGTATTGCTAATAAGAATTGTAAGGTGACAAAGTATAGATAAATAAAGAAAATGGCTGTCCTTGTTCAACACTTATCAGCCATTTCAGCAGGATTAGGATGGAAGACAAGATTAAATGTGTAAATTGTTCGAGTAGAGAGCATGGAGTTTTCAAATGTGTCGGCTCTGAAACTTTGGATGAAATTTCTGGAAATAAATCATTTTTTCATTACAAAAAAAAAGATGTAATTTTTAAGGAAAGCGAAAAGATCATGGGTTTCTATTGCATAAAAGTGGACTAGTCAGAACCTATAAGACTTCCGGAGCAGGCAAAGAGCAAACTTTTCAAATTGCGGGCAAAGGTAAATGGCTTGGATTTCGAGATATTATCTCAGGTGAAGAATCAAATCACTCATCCGTTTGCCTAGAAGACGTAGAAGTATGCTACATTCCCAAAGAAACGATTACAAGATTAATCAAGACAGATGAAAAATTTCAAATTGAAGTAATGAAATATCTAGCCGAAGAGTGGAAAGAAATGGAAAACCATGTTCACTCTATGGGCACAAAACAAATCCACAGCAGACTCGCTGAACTACTAATTACTTTTCACGGAGCTGCAGGTAGCGACGACCCCGAATTAAATATCAACGTAACCCGTGAAGTAATGGCTACCTGCATCGGAACAACAACAGAAACCTTAATTAGAGCCTTAGCAGATTTCAAAGATAGAAATTGGATAAAAATAGAAAAAAATAAAATCGAGCTTCTTAATTTAAAAGCTTTGTATAACCTTTCGGAAGCTTCGGCGGTGTAAGAGCGTTTGGCTTTAAATCAGATTCACTAGGACCATCTTGTGTGTGCAGTTTTTCATTTTGCTTTCTCTCTGGATTTGGCTCTTTCGATGGATAAACATCAGTATCCTGTGTTTTTAATAATTGATATCCGAGCGCTTAAACCTATCAGCCTGCCCTTGCTTGAATCATTTTTGCATCTTCTGAGCATAAACATAAATCTTTTAAATTTATTAACTCACCTTACGCAAGGTGAGTGCCAGCGTTCCCAGCGCTGAGGGTGGGGTTTACACCTAACGGTGGGTTCGTCCCCCCATCGCTTTTTATTTCGAAAATACATAAATTCAACGTAATGAAATATTTCTTCTAATTTATCATCTGTTAGTTTTTCTAAATAGAAAGATGTTTTCTCTAAAAGTTCTTGTTTGCTCATTTCAGACCTCAACCAATCTCAGTATTATTATAAATTCGTTTAAAAGTAATTCGCAAGTCTTTTAATCTGTAATAAGAATTACCTGCGGATACACCTAAGTTACTCTTTCCTCTTCTATTAGTATCCGCTAATTTAACCCCACCTTCCAAAAGTATTAGAATATGCTAAAGTGTAAGGATGGAAAATAAAAAAACAAAAGATGAACACATGGCTGATTGTGCAATTAGCGGGCTAAGCAAGGCTGAGTATTGCAGACAGAATGGAATACGTTACCAAACCTTTATGAATTGGCAACAGAGGACAAGTGAAAGAAGTATAGACTGGAATCCAATTCAAATACAAGAAGAGGAAGGGGAAATTGGAAACTATTTTGAATTACGGATTTTAGAGAATTGGGAATTCGAAATCAGTTTGAGGATACGATTATGATATTAACAAATCCCTTTCAATTCAAAATTTGTCTTTACCCGCAGTATATTGACATGAGGAAATCATGGAATGGGCTAATTGGTCTTGTTCAAAATGGAATGAATTTGGATCCGTTTGAAAAGAATTTATTTGTATTCTGTGGTCGTTCACAGAGGTTAATTAAAATAATCTACTGGGATGGAAATGGTTTTTGTATGTGGATGAAGCGACTTGAGAAAGGCAACTTTCCATTTAACCCTAATAAAAATATAAATATTACGAAGAAAGAGTTAATCTGGTTACTTTCCGGTATTGACACAAGGAAAAAACACAAAGCGATAATTTTTTCTAATTCAAAATAAAAAATGCTGTACAAATTCAGGCAGAATGCAAATTAAAAATTGTGAATCTGCCTGAAAATCTTCCCGCTGATATTGAATTTTTACAACAATACATTCGTTCTCTGGCAAACAAGCATAATGCGCTTGAGGAGACAAATGCAAATCTAGTTAAAGAAAATACTTCTCTCACACAGGATAAACAATCATTAACAAAAGAGAATGAGATTAAGCAAAATAAGATTTTAAAGTTAGAGTTACAAATATTTAACTTTGAAAGAAAAATCTTTGGAAGAAATTCAGAGAAAATTGATCCGAGTGAATTGTATTTTGGGTTTCTATTTAATGAAGCAGAAAAAGGAATCAATGATGAAGAAAAAATCTTTGATGGTCATAGTGAAACGATTCATGTAAAATCATTTGCAAGAAAGAAAGTGGGCAGAAAGCCATTACCTGAACACCTTCCGAAAGAAGAAATCATTCATGATATTCCTGAGTCAGAAAAAATTTGTAATTGTGGTCTTGAGCTGAAAAGAATCGGAGAAGAAGTTTCTGATAAACTTGGATACATTCCTGCAAAAATTTATATTGAAAGACATATTCGTTTTAAATATGCCTGCAAACATTGCGAAGGTGATGAAAGAAATGAAGTGGGTAAAATTGTAGTAACCGCAGAAATGCCTCCGCAGATTTTACCTAAGAGCCATTTAACTCCTGAATTACTCACATACATTTTAATCAGTAAATTCCTTGACCATATTCCTTTTTACAGAATGGAAAGTATATTTCTTCGACATAAGTTGGAGATAACAAGAGCTACCCTCTGCAATTGGACGATAGGAGTTTACGAGCGGTATCAACATTTATTTTCCTTTTACAAAAATATACTCTTGAGCGGAAGGCTTTTGGGAATTGATGAGACTCGTTTACAAGTTCATAAAGAAGAAGGTCGAAGTGATACCACAGATTCATATATGTGGCTAATTCGTGGTGGAACTTTTGAACGACCAGTTCTCTTGTATATGTATCGTGAGACTCGAAGTGCGGAATTTCTGAAGAGATATTTGAAAGGGTATAATGGAATTATCCAGACAGATGGATTCGGAAGTTACGATGCACATTTTCGGGATAATGAATATATACTCCATGCAGGTTGTATGGCTCATGCAAGAAGAGAGTTTGAGAAAATCTGGAAGGCAAATAAAATCCAATTGCTAGAAATATTCTCAATCAAATTCTAAAGCTTTACAAAGTAGAAGAGGAAATGAGAACTTTAGGCCTATTTCAAAAGGAGATGTTTTCTGAAATTGTTCGTATCAGACAAGAGAAAGCCAAACCGATATTAGACGCTCTCTACCTTCACCTACAAGACCTCACTACAAAACCAGAAGGGACTCTTGATCTTGGAAAAGCAATACGATATTCAATCGGTCAATGGGACAAACTCGTATTATACTTATCTCATGGCGAAGTTTACATTGACAATAATCTAGTCGAGAATGCGATCCGTCCCTTTGTTCTAGGAAGAAAGAATTGGCTCTTTTCTGGTTCACCTGTTGGTGCTTTTGCAAGTGCATTCTGGTATTCGCTTCTTCAAACTGCTAAGGCTAATGGTAAAGATACTTACAAATTTCTTCTACAATTTTTAAAAGGATTACCGTTTTGCCAAACACCACAAGATTGCGAAAAACTTTTTAATGATTCAATAGGGTGGGGTTAATTTAGCGGATAGCGGATACAAAGTGTTTCTAATCTTCTATATCTGTTTCTGTCCAAGTAGAAACTTTTTGAATTCTTTCAAAGTAAACATATTTTATTTCAGGCCTTTATTTCTCTATTTTTCATAGCTGCTTTACTCAATTCTTGCACCTTGGTATATTTGAAATCATCTTCATTGACACGGGAGGAGAAGATTTGTTTTGCGCGAGATTTTTATTACTTGTAAAACTCTATTTCAAAGCTACCTCGGTCAAAATTTTTATTAACTACTCATTTTTTTTAAGTAAAATCATAGAAAGTAGTTTACTTTTTTACTATGATCTTTTGATCTGATCGATCCTAGAGGTTCGAGAATGATTGAAGTAAACAAACTTTATAACTGCGAATGGCAGGATCTAATCCTGAGTATCCCCGATAACTCCATTGACCTAGTTTTGACTGACCCACCATACCAGAGTTTAAGGAAGTGGGAAGAGTTAAAGATGAATAATAGAATGGGACTCGGGCAGAAGGGAACTAGAACGCATAATCCCGATAAGTTCTTTGATACTATTTACAATTCAGAATTACCAAATTTATTAAAACAAATCTATCGCGTATTAAAGCCCGAGCGACATGCTTATATTATGTGTGACTTTGAAACTTTGTTTTTATTACATCGCTCCATTGTTGATGAAAGAATTTTTCCTCCTGTCGGTTATGGAGGAAAGATGTTAGCCTGTAAGCCGCTCATCTGGGATAAGATTCGACCTGGTATGGGATATACCTATCGTGCAACCTATGAAATTATTTTAATGCTTTGGAAAGGCAAGAAACGACAATTGAATGATTATGGAATCCAAGACATTCTTCGTTTTAAAAGAATTCCTCCAACAAAATCAATCGTGCCAACTCAAAAGCCAGTTGAGTTATTTGAAGTATTAGTGAAACAATCCACAAAAGAAAATGAATTAGTTTTAGATTCTTTTATGGGTTCAGGCACTACGGCTATTGCTTCGATAAAAAATAATCGATGCTGGATTGGAAGTGAAAAGAGTGAGTCTAATTTTAAAAAAGCAATCAAACGAATCAAGGATGAAACAGGAATGAAAGATTTGTTTGGTGCCTGATTTTTATTGCTTGTAAAACTTAATTTCTAAACTCATTTAGTAAAAGCACTCGGTAACTGGAGAATCATGAAACAACACGAAGCAGTCATTATTGCATTGGAAAACTTAGGCGGAATTGCAACCTTAGGTGATTTGAATTTGGAAACTATGAAGATTAAAGAGTGTGAATGGAAAACAAAAACTCCATTTGCCAGTATCCGCAGAATTGTTCAGATGAATGAAGAAATTTACAAAATAAAACCAGGACTTTATTCCTTAAAAAAATACCAAAAGAAAAATGAGGCTAATGGTATATTAGTCGAAACTACAAAAAACAAAAATTCTGAAGCAGTAAAAAGTTTCAACCATTCCTATTATCAAGGTATGCTTACCATCATTGGAAATCTAAAGAAATTTAAAACCTATTTACCGAATCAGGATAAGAATAAAAAATTTATCGAAAAGAGTTTAGATGAACTAAGAACTATAAAGGAAATTCCTCATTTTACTTATCAGAAATTAATTCAAAGAAGTTCGACTATCGATGTAATTTGGTTTAGTTCAAGACTAATGGACGAAAATCTCCTAATGCCTACAAGCTTTTTTGAAGTTGAACATTCTACTGATATCCAAAACTCTCTTTTAAAATTTAATGACTTACAAGACTTTGCCGCTCGTATGATAATAGTAGCAGATGAAACTAGAAAGAGAGAGTTTGAAACCAAAATAAAATCAAGTGCGTTCAATGAAATTAGAAATAAAATAGAATTTCTAGAATACGAGGCATTAACGAAAATGTATGAGTATACTTTAGAAGAGCAGGTTTTTAAGACTAAGCTTTAAGAATAATATGAATTTAAAATTTAATAAAGAATTGGCAAAAGGTTATGCAAGCAATACTCAAATCGCTAGAGTATTAACGGAAGGCTGGGTTCGAAATAATATTTATTGTCCTTCGTGCGGAAATAATAATTTAAATAATTTTGAAAACAATAACCCTGTTGGGGACTTCTTTTGTGATTCATGCAAATCGGAATACGAGTTAAAAAGCAAACGAGATTCTTTCACCTTAAAAATAGTTGATGGTGCTTATGAAACTATGATCGAAAGAATTAATTCGAACAATAACCCGCATTTTTTCTTCTTAAACTATTCATTCAAAGAATTAGAAGTTCAAAATTTTCTAGTGATTCCTAAACATTATTTTGTAAAAAACATAATTCAAAAAAGAAAACCGTTAAGTAGCAAAGCAAAAAGAGCTGGTTGGATTGGCTGCAATATAGTTCTTCAAAGTATACCATCTATCGGTAGAATTTTTCTAGTGAAGAACGGTATAGTCGAAAATCGAAAAAATGTGATTGAAACTTGGAACAAAACGGCTTTTCTCGGAAAACAAAAACAAGATAGTAGAGGATGGACAATTGAAATATTAAATTTAATTGAAACTATCAGCGAGAATCAATTCACATTACAGCAAATGTATTCTTTCGAAAGCTTCTTAAAAAATAAATTCCCAAATAACAATTTTATAAAAGATAAAATTCGACAACAACTACAAGTATTACGTGACAATGGTTTACTTGAATTTAAAGAAAATGGATTGTATAGAAAAATCTAATGTTTCTTTACAAACAAAACACTTTTTTAACTTTGAACCTACACATCTAAAAACATCTGTGTTCATCTTTTAAAATCAACGACTTACAAGACTTTGCTGCTCGGATGATTATAGTTGCAGATAAAAATAGAAAAAGGGAATTTGATAGTAAAATAAAATATACTTCATTCGAAACTATTAGCAGTAGAGTAGAATTTCTTGATTATGAATCCTTAAATAAAATGTATGAATATACATTACAGGAGCAGTTTTTTAAAACTAGGTTGTAAATTTATTAGGAAAATAATTATGGATTTGATTGAAATCGAGTAATTTTTATTTCTTGCACAACATAGCTATCAATTTTAGAATTGAATGTAGAGGATAGAATAAGGATATGAAACAGAATCTTTTAGAACCAATGCTCGAATCACTTACTAGAGATGAGAAAGTGCAATTGCTACAACTTATTTTAAAAGATGTAGGAAATAATACTTCCGGAATTGAAAGTCAGCAAGGAAGGAGTATGCGGGGGGAGTGCCTGTATTATCCACACTCGAATTCCTGTATGGCTATTGGTTCATCAAAGAGAGCAGGGTTCAAGTGAAGCTGATATATTGATTTACTATCCGACGCTTCGTGCAGAAGATTTAGTGAATGCATGGAGCTATTATCGTTCCCATAAACAAGAAATCTTAGAAGAGATTAAGGAAAATCAAGACGCATAATGGCTAACTTTTATTCTAATGAAAATTTTCCAATTCCTATTATTCTTGAATTAAGAAAACTTGGACATGATATTCTAACCATTCAAGAAACAGGTAAAAGTGGAATTGCTTTTCCCGATGAAGAAGTTCTTGCGGAGCGTTCGATTTTTAAATATTCATCTACTGTAATAAATGCCTTTTTCTCAGCTTCCATTCAAGTAAATAAGTAGAAAAATTTTAGTAAAGCCCAAAATTGAAAGAATTGACCACTGAGTTTGCCATTCCTGATGAAAATTTCGGGGATGGCACTATTTCTTCCTCTGCGACTCAGTGCCTCTGTGGCAATCCAACCTACCCAAAAAATTACTTTATAAATAAACGTATAGATTTTACACTGTGTTAAAGAGTGAGAATCAAATGGAAGAAATTACAAAATTTTTAGAGCCTTTTTTTATACCGAGAGATTTGTTTGTTAATACAGCTAAGACTCTAATGGAGTTAGTCTATACAGTTGAAGTAACTGGCGATGAGCATGTGCCAAGGACTGGTGGAGCGGTTTTAGTTTGCAATCATACTGACTCGCTTGATATTCCTGTAATCGGTTTTTATATGCCACGCAAAATTGTGATGCTTGGGAAAAATGAAGTGTTTAGTCCACAAGAAGCATTGATTAAAATGATGAATGCAAAGGACTCACCTTTCAATGCACCCGGAATTAATCTACTAAAAACAGGTCTCGAAAATTACCTAAATATTTTAGGAGATATTTATTCTCACCAAATTCAAAAATGGGGTGGAATGCCTATTATCCGTAACTATCATGGAGAAGACGCAAAATCAGCAGTAGCCTACTATGAGGAATTAGAAAATTATATGGTATCACTCTTAAAGGCTGGGGAGATAGTATCCATTTTTCCAGAAGGAACTAGAACTCTCAGTGGAGTCATGGGACCTTTCAAAGCGTTAGCTGCAAAGATTGCCATACGCGCTAACGTTCCAATTATACCGAGTGGAATTTCAGGAGCTTGGAACATGTCTACTCCCAAAGCAATTATTTCTGGAGAAGCACGTAATACTATCATTCGTTACAATATCGGTGTTCCTATTCTACCAGAAGCATTTCCAAAAGAAGCAGAGAAGAAAGCTGCTAAGATATTAACTGAAGAATTGGAAAAGCGAGTTTATTTTTTAACCACACATCCCGAGCGTCGTGGTCAACCAAGACGGTTTGCTACTAAGCTGTAAAAGGTTATGAACAATTCTTCAATCAACGCAAATCTAAAAACAGAAGTTGAAGATATCTGCCAGCAGATTATTAATCTTGTTTCCCCTATATCAATTTATCTTTTTGGCTCCTCCATTAAAAATGAGATGAATGAAAATAGTGATATAGACTGGATGATTGTGTTAGATGATAAAGATATCAATCGAAGAAAAGTTTCTCAATTTTTGTATAAGAATATTAAACGTCAAAAATTTCCATGTGATTTCATTGTAACTAATACTGAGCAATTGGAAAAGCAAAAAAATAATATTGGATTAATCTATTATTATATTTTGAATGAAGGAAAATGTATTTATGCAAGATGATATTCTACCCGGTAGTCCGGCGGATTGGATGCGTCATGCGAAAAGTGATCTTGTTTATGCTTGGGTAGAAGAACAGATTTTTAAATGAAGGATATTCTTCCTAGAATAAGGATTTAGCCATGGCGCAAGAAAAAGATGAGATAGGAAAAATTTATTCTGAAATTGAGTCCATTGAAAATAAAATTGGAAGTTTACAAGGTGAATTAAAAATTTTAAAAACGAAGTTAGATTTATTTGTTCAGAAAATAGAAAAGCCTGCGCAAGAAGAAGTCATTGTTGAGACAGCTTTACAGGAAGAGCTGACTTCTCCGATTACAGGTTCACACGAAATAGTTTCCGAAAATAGCACAAAGGAAACTCAACACTCGCAAGTTGAAGTAAACAAACCAATAGAATCAAAGCCAGTAGGGATTGTTCGACCAAGTCTAACAGCGAATATCCCCACAAAAAAAGAAGAACTCTTCGTTTCTCCCAAGCCAGCCATTAAATCCGAGCCCACTGTAATTCAAAGACCTGTCTTACAGACAGAACCTCCACCAGATATATTCGATGATATAAAAAACTGGGTGAAGAGTAAAATTGGAAATATTCCCGTCGAAGAATTTCTAGGTGTAAATCTTCTAAATAAAATTGGCTTACTCTTACTAGTTGTTGGGTTTAGCTTTTTCTTGCGTCTTGCCTATGACTGGATTGGTCCTTTTACTAAAATCTTTGGCATGTTGTTATTATCGGTTGCTGTATTTGTTGGGGGAGATAGACTCTATCGCAATAAGCTTTATACAGTCTTTGGTCTAGGAACTATCGCTTCTTCGTTTGCTTTGTTTTATTTCACTGCTTATGCTTCTTATAACATAGAGGCAACTCGTATTTTGAAACCCGAACAGGGGTTACTTGGTTTTATCCTCTTACTCCTTGCATCTGGTATTGTAATTGGTGCGAGTCTACGTTATAAGATGGAAGCTTTGACTTCTTTTTCTTATTTCCTTGGCTTTCTTACTATTTCTATAAACGAAAAAGCTGACTTTAATTACTTCTCCATGATAAGCGTTGCGATTCTTTCGGTTAGCTTAATCGGAATTATGACCGTTATGCGCTGGAAGTATTTGACTGGAGTAGGAATTGTAGCTTCCTACGCAAACTATTGGCTCTATGCACAGGGGCTTCCAAGAACGAGTGAAGGATTTTTACTGCGAGTCTCCGAAACTGGACAGAATTATTATTTAGAATCTATTTTGTATCTACTCTTCTTCTGGCTGATTTTCTTTCTTTCTACATTTACTATGAAAGTTGATGATAAGAAGAGTGAAAGAATTTGCTCTGCGATTAATATCATCAATGCTTTTTCTTTTTTTGTGATGCTTGGTCATGTTCGTCCTGAGCCTACAGAGTGGGGACCTTTCACAGTGGATATGACTATGGGCTTATCTTATTTGATTGGGGCTTTTGTATCTAGAAAGATTGGTCGTGAGTTTTTATGGAAGTCTAGCATTATCTTGGGGCTATCTCTTATTACCCTCTCTATTCCTGCTAAGTTTAGTGATTATGCTCATGTATTTGGTTGGTTAATGGAAGGCACGATACTTATAGTTCTAGGATTCTTATACAAAGAAACTTACCTCAAGAATATGGGCTATCTAGTTTTACTTTTGAACCTTGGGAAATTTTTCACTCTTCCCTATGGAGATTTCTTTTATTCGTCAGCGGCTGCTTACCCGTTACTTAGTTTTGATATGAACCGGGGAATGATTTATATCTTTATGCTAATTAGCTTTTATGGGCTAATTCCGTTTATTCGCAATAAGCGATCGGAGTGGGCTAGGTTTGATTTAGCTGCTTATAATATGCTTGGAGTGTTGGCTAGTTTGACTTTGTTTTTGTTTTCCTTTTATTTGATTCAAAAACCTTATCAGGCTTATATAATTATTCCCGCGAGTGGACTTGTTTTATTGGCAGCATTATATTTTAGAAATCGAAATTTATACTATTCTTCTGCGGGGCTTACTGCTCTTAGCCTACTAGCTTCGCTAGAATTAATTATTCAGTCAACGAAAGTTCCCAATCAAATTCACGAAGTCGTATCTTTTCTTTTAATTCTTTCTGGAAATGGAATTCATTATTACTTATCCAAAGAAAACTCTTTAATGATTCGTTATTCTTCAAAGCGGGAAATGAACCATCATAAAAGTTCCCAGTTTTCTTTTTATCTGAAAAATGTATTTTTAAACGGAGAAGTATTTCTCTGGGCGGGAATGATTGCTTTTGTTGGTCTTGTATTAAACGAAGTATCTGCTTATTATCATACTATTTTAATTCTACTTGCGGCTTATGCTAGTATATCTCTACAAAAGAAATATGCGCAGGGAATCAAGCAGGCAGTTGCATTATTTTCAATTGCGTTTTTAGTTGGACTTTATCGATTTGCAGTCTTTCAGGACAATCGAGCAGAAGAGTTAAATGAATATGCATGGGTTGCGATTGCAAACATGGCTACTTTTTGGATTCCCGGGATTGCTATTTTATTCTTGCAGGATACTCTTAATATTGCGCAGGAGTCTAGAAAAATTCTTTCTCCTATTCTAATTTCTGCAACTACTCTCACCGCGATGATGATGGGAGATATTTTAATCAAAGAGCCTTATCTTCTTTCGTTTGCGGCTATTTATTCTTTGGCGTTAATGGGCTCTTATATAAAACTAAAGGATATTTTTTCTGTATACAATTCACTTTTACTGAGTTGGCTTAGCTTAATCCTGGGTGTTGTAGGTATGATGGCAAGTAAACAATCGCCGGTTGGAATTTACGAGCATATGAATTTAGTGACCTATACCATATCGTCCTTACTTGCAACTGTTCTAGCATTTCAGTTAATCTCAAATCCGGTTCCTAGAATTCTTTCTTATGTCGAGAGCATACTAGCGAGTATCTGCTTTATCGTTCTCGTGATTCCAATTGAATATAGACCAATTGCTTTTTCTGTTCTGCATCTGGGTCATTTACTTTTCTTATTCCAGTTTAAAGTTGAGAAGTTTTATGAATATTCCTATCTGACCTTAGGTATTTCTGTTTTATTTTTCCTGAACAATACGAACTTTCCTGGCGCCGGGTTAATTTCCGATACAAAAGGAATTTTACTCGTTAGCGGATACTCACTATTACTCATCGCGCAAACGGTTTATATATTCTTAAACAATACAAAAGAAAGAGATCGTTATCTTTATTATGTTTTAAATTTTCTAATTCTATTCTGGTCAATTCATATTACTGCTCCCCTCGAATATGGAAGCTTACTCTTTGCAGTCTTTGTATTTGCAAATGGAATTTTACTCTCCAGGTTTGAAATAAAAGAAATTGCGAATTTATACTATTATCCGCTTATACTATCAGTAGTTATTTTCTTATACATGCTATTCACAGACAAGCCAAGTGTATTAGAGTCAATGGATTACAGAAGTTTTGGACTTGGTCTTATGACATTATTTTTACTACTACGCGGTGTGAAAGAAGCAGAAATTTACAAAACAAAACAGCCTGACTTTGTTGTGCAAAAGTATAGCTTTGAAAGAATTGTGACTTTGCTATTATTCTTGGAATTTATATTACTGACGATGACTGTAGTTGATGTTAAATGGTGGAGTTTAATTTGGACAATCGAAGCCATGAGCTTTATCGGATATGGCGTATTTAGAAAACAACCATTGATTCGTTATGCCGGTATTGGACTAATAGCATTAGCCGTAGCTAAGATTGCTTTCTGGGATTTACAAAATCTAAAAGAAAACACTCGTGTTTTAGTTTTAATTTCCATTGGCGGCTTATTCGTAGTAGCCAGCTTCTTGTATGCTAAGTTCAAAGATAGGCTTTTTAAGGAAGAAAATTAATTCTAGTTTTTAAGCCTATTTGGGGTTTGAGTTTTTCCCCGTTTGACTGCTTGCTTAACAATATACAAAATGTAAATTACAGCTATACCGATATATATAAATAGACCGCTTATTAATATTTGTCCTAAATTTTCAGTTATCATTTTAAAATCTCCATCTCATCAGTAATTTCAAAACTAGTGATCAATAAACCTAATGTTGCTGTAATCAAAAGCACATTTAGGAATATTCCAATAAAAATCCATAAACTTGTATCATTGCTTCGTATCAATATGATAAGCGAACTTGTTAAGGCAATGATACCAGCTGAAAGAACTTGAATAAGAGTCTTTGTAATTTCCAATAGTCCTTTTAACTTATCTAATCTCATTTTTATTTCCTTTTCAAAATTTTTACAACTAATAATTAAATTAAATCTAACTTTTAGATTCTTAAACATTTGATAGAACCACTGAAAGAAAGTTTTTTGTAAGAGCCTTCAATGTATATAGGTCGAAAAAAAATTTTATGTGCGCTGTTTTTTATAAAAAAAATAAAAAGTTTTAATGGACAGGCAGGGATGCCTATCCTATCATTTAAATTTTCTTACTATTATTTATTACAATTATGAATATAAAGCCTTTTTTAAAACTAATACTTCTTTTATCTTTTTCCCAAATCCAAGCAGAGGATTTTCGTATAGTATATAGCTCTTCGCTAACTGGAAATTTGTATTCTTGTATTTGCGGATTAAAACTTTCCGTGGGTCTTGCCAAGAGAGAAACTTTCTTGAGACAAAGAGGAATTAACCCTTCGAAGGATATATTGGTTGATACTGGAAATTCTTTAGATGTAAAAAGTCCAAAGAATAAAACAGAAGCAATCTTTCATTCCTACCAGAAAATGGGATATGTTTCCGTTGGCTTTGGAACCAATGATTTACAGGAGGAAATTATTCCTGTTGTGGAATTAGACCGTTATCCGCTACAATCTGCGAATGTATTTATTAAAAACTTTTTCGGCTCTACTAAAATCGGAAAGCCGATTAAGTATGTAAAGAAAGGAAATAAGAATATTGGAATTATTTCTTTAACTAGTCCGACCATTCAATACACTCTTTCGGGAAATTTGAAAAAGAAATTTATAATCAAAAGTATTGACTCAACGATTCGCGATCTGCTTTCTTCGCAAGAAGTAGTTGCGGATACTTACATTATACTGCTTCATGGAACAACAGAAGAAGCAGCCAAGCTTGCCTCGATGAATAAAAAGTTCCTAGTCATCTATGGAGACGAAGCAAACAAAAAGCCAATTCTAAACAAAAGCGGCTACTTAGATGTAAACGGTGTTCGCGTCTATTCAACACTTGACTTGCTTGGAGATAAAATCGGAATTCTAAATCTAACCGAAAACGAAACTGGCTTTACAATCAAATCATCCGAAGTAATCGAAATGAACGTTGATAAACTTTCTGATTCAGAGGATATTTTATCTGTAATGAAACAGTATGGTATTAAGCCGGAGTAAAGGATTCCTTGCGTAAACGATTCAATTTCATTAATGCATCTAGTATATTCTGTAGTCGAATTAAATAAGGTATTGAATAGGGCGATGAGTAAAAAATAGAGGGTGCCGAATATAGTTTCATCGCAAGCTGATATAAATGATTTATTCTTGTTAAAATAAGAATTTCTAAAAAAATGGTAAATCCTAGTACAATAATAATATTTTTAGAGGAAAAAAATGGCAGTTCCCAAGAAACGTAAATCAAAATCGAAAGTAAGATCACATAGAGCACACCATGCAATCGGGAAGCCAAACCTAGTTCCTTGCTCGAATTGCAGCGCTTTTATACTTTCTCATCGAGTCTGTCCAGCTTGCGGTTTTTATAACGGCAAATTGGTAGTAGCTCCAAAGATTAAGAAATCTAAACAAGAAGAATAAGCACAATGTGGGTCGCCGTTGACGCAATGAGCGGCGATTTCGGTCCCGCCGGTTTAGTTGAGGGCTCTGTTGATGCCGTAAACCAATTTGGATACTCAGTTATCCTTGTTGGCGACGAAGAAATTCTTAGCGAAGAGCTTCTCAAATACGAATACGATACGTCAAAAATTAGAGTAGTTCATGCTCCTGATGTGATTGGCATGAATGACTCTCCTTCTGTTGCTGTCAGGTCTATGCCTGATTCTTCGATTGTTCAATCTGTAAAATTAGTCGCTGATAGAGAATGTGTTGGTATGTTTTCTCCTGGAAATACAGGAGCCTCTATGGCGGCTTGTCTATTATACCTTGGTAGAATCAGTGGCGTTCATCGCCCTCCTATCGCCGTTCCTCTCCCCCAAGAAGAAGGCAAACCGCTCCTTCTTTTAGATGGTGGAGCAAATGTTGACTGTAAGCCTGAATTCTTAGCTCAATTTGCTCTAATGGGAGAAATCTATGCACGTGAAATCTTCGGAATCGCTCATCCCAAAATTGGAATTTTATCCAATGGCGAAGAAGATAAAAAAGGAAATTCGCTTTCTTTAAAAACATTTGAATTATTAAAAAAAATCCCCTTCAAGTTCATTGGAAATGTAGAGGGACGTGATTTATACGGCTCTGGTCGTGAAGTTGATGTTGTTGTATGCGATGGATTTGTTGGAAATATTGTCCTCAAAGCCACGGAAGGATTATCGAAATCCATCTTTAACATCTTGAAAAATAACATTGCTGAATCTAGTATAGCTAAAACAGGGGCATTGTTATTAAATCCAACCCTAAGGGCAATGAAGAAGCGAATGGATTATGCTGAATACGGTGGAGCAGTTTTGCTCGGTGTCAATGGAACTTGTATTATCGGACATGGGTCTTCGTCTGCACTTGCAGTCAAGAATGCCATTCGGGTTGTAATTGAATGTGCCCGAACAGAAGTGAATATTAGAATTGAAGAAAATTTAATTAAATATGGAATATAATTTTAGGAGAATAAGATGATTGATTTTAAAAACAAGAGTGTGATTATTACTGGTTCGGCAAGAGGAATTGGAAAAGCAATCGCTCTAAAATTTGGTGGTCTTGGGGCTAATCTCGTTATAGTTGATATGAACGAAGAAGCTACTAAAGCAACGGCAGAAGAATTAAAAGGTCTTGGATACAAAGCAATTGCAGTTACTTGCAATGTTACCAAAGAAGAAGATTGTGCTGCAATGATCGATGCTACTGTAAAGGAATTTGGTTCAGTTGATGTTTTAATCAATAATGCCGGTATTACAAAAGATACACTTCTCATGAGAATGAAAAAAGAGCAATGGGATGCTGTAATCGCTGTTAACCTCACAGGAACTTACAATGCGACACAAGCTGCTATCAAAACAATGATGAAACAGAAGAGTGGAAATATCATTAACCTCACTTCTATTGTGGGTATTGATGGTAATGCTGGACAAACGAACTATGCTGCTTCTAAAGCAGGTGTGATCGGATTTACAAAAGCTTGTGCAAAAGAATTTGCTTCTCGTGGAATTCGCGTAAATGCAATTGCTCCGGGCTTCATTGAAACAGATATGACTGCTGCAATCCCTGAGGCAATGAGAGAGGGAATGAAAAAAGCAATCTATCTCGGTAGAACTGGTAAGCCAGATGATATCGCAGGTGCAGCTGCTTTCTTAGCATCTGATGCTGCTTCTTACATTACAGGCGTTGTCCTCGAAGTAAGTGGTGGTGGATTTAGAGCAGGTGGCGGAGAATAGTTTAATTATTCTTATCGTCTTTGTAGAGACGTAGCACGCTACGTCTCTACTCCTATAAATTCATAAATAAAATATTTACAATAACACTCTTAAATTCTTTTTATCCTTGCCGTTTTTACATTTGCGTTCTCTAATGCTTTCTAGTAAATAAATTCTTACGGTTGATAAATGGAATCTGGCAAATCGAAAGACAAAGAACAAGAAATTCGCTATCTTCGCAAAATCATTGACGCGTATGAGAAAGTAACAAAGCTTAGCAACAAAGAATTAATTGAAGCCTATAAAACAATTTCTGCACAGGAAAGCGTTGGAAACCTCGCGCGAGAAGAATTAATCAATGCAACAGTTTCATTGGAAGAATTACGAGGACGCGAAACGAAAATTACAGAAGAAATAATTAAAATCTTAGATGAAGATCTTACAAACGAAGAACTAATCCTTCATAAACTCGAAGCGCTTAGTAAAAATTCTACCGCAGGTTTTTTCTCTGATTTATTTTATGTAATCGCAAACTTAGAACTTACGGAATTCGAAGCATCTGAATTTTGGAAAGAAATTTATAATCATCGTGTTGATATGTGTAATAGAATGGGTAGGAAAGTAAGTTTTAGAGTTGCCCTGCTCGATCATATTCTCGAAAACAATAGAGTCATAAAGAATCCCAAAATAATTGAACTAAATCTTTTTGATTCAGTAGTAAAAAATTCAGTCGTTGACGAACTAACGAGCGTTTATAATAGAAGGTATTTTAATTTAGCAATTAAACGTGAAATTAAAAGAGCCAAGAGATACAATCGTCCACTATGTTTATTTGTTTTTGATGTAGATGATTTCAAATTATTTAATGATAAATACGGTCACCTAGTCGGTGATGAAGTATTGCGGATCATTGGTGTTACCCTGAAAGAATCATTCCGACAAGAAGATACAATTTGTAGATGCGGCGGAGAAGAATTTACAGTAATTCTGCCGGAAGTCGATATCAATTCTGCTTTAATAGCCTGTAAACGCTTTGGTGAAGCTCTGAAGAAGTATTCCATGGAAAAATTAAAAGAACCCGTATTGGTTAGTGGAGGAATCTCTGAATTTCCTGTTCATGGTGATACTCCTGAAGATCTTTATAACAAAGCAGACCTTGCTTTATACCGAGTAAAGAATTCCGGCAAGAACAATATCATTGCCTATTCGGATATTTAGAGAGTCTCTATCTAAAATTACTTTTAGTCAACTTTGCAGTTTGCTTAGAATCAACTCTTGCATTTCTCCTTTCGGATTTACTCCAAGGCTCTGCAACTAAGAATGAAATGGCAAAAACGAAAAGAATAATAGATGTTAAGTTAGCAATGTATAGCATATCTGACGGACCTTCTTTTTTTTTAGGCTCCAAATAATATTCTGCGTTAGATTTAAAGCAAGAATTTTTTTATTTAGGGCTAAATATTTTTCAGGTTATTCCGATATAATTCTGAACGTTATGAGACATAGCTTGAAGATGATTTGTTGAGTAGTTGCTAGTTTTAATAAAGGCAATTTTTTAATTTCTAAATGCCATTTACTACACTTCTTTCTGTTCCTTAATAACCAAATAACTCTTTAAAGATATTCTAGTTTATGTTTCTTATCACATACTTTTGAAATTCCTGTTTGCGGAATGTCAACTTCTTTAAAGCCAGATAGATATTCACAACCGGATAATAGTAATAAGGCGCAAGGAGAAAAAGTAAGAAAGGAAATCTTTGGCACTATTCTGAGTAGCTAGGAGTGTATAGACGTGAATAAATCCATTTGATTTGTTGTGAATTACAAATCCGAGATTTTATTTTTAGAGTAAATCATAACTTCAAAATTTATTTCTCAATATTATTCAAAATCATTTCAGCATTTAGAATTGCTTCTAACGTTACATCAGATGTAAAAGTAGTAATCGCATCATAGTTACTAGCTTGTCTATCTTCAAACAAGCCTTGCAGAATAGCTGTGTAATCTTTTGGAAAAATACTAGACTTCACAAACTCGCGATTAAACGCTCCAATGGTTTAATTATGAGAAGAAAAATTTAGATTCTTAGTCAAAAGCAAAGCTGATATAGCATTAAAGGCACAGTAATAAGAACGTGAAATTGAATCTTCGAATTGACCGTTTTCGAAATCAATGCGAGCGGTTTTTAATTTACTCTTTGCCTTTACCAGCAATGCAAGAATTTCCTCATCTCATTCACAACAAAATTCCTTCTCTCAAAATATTACGACCGATAGAAAAGTTTTTTCTCTTCTCCCACTCAGAAGTATCATAAATTAGACTTGCGGCTAATGTATCGAATTCATCAAGAAAATCAACTTCGAGTTCTCGAACTGATTTAACAAGTTCTCGGTTTTTTTCTTTAAATACAATTAGAAAGTCATAATCGGAATGTTCAGAAAAATCACCACGTGCTCTAGAGCCAAATAGCCATATACCTTCTAAAATATTTGGAAACTTATTCTTAATTTTCTTAGAAAAAGAAATGGCAGCTAGGTCATTCATTGCTTTAATTCAACGACAACTCTTGTCTTGCTTTCTTCAAAACTTCTAGAATTTGGTTGTGAATAAATCCATTCGAGATAACGATATCAGATGGATAAGTAATCATCTGGTCGCCTTTGTAGTCAGAAATGGTAGCGCCTGCTTCTTTGAGGATAACGGATACTGCGGATAAGTCCCATAAGCCCACACGTTTTTCCCAGAGACCGTCGATGCGACCTTCGGCTAACCAGCATAAGTCGAGAACGATAGAACCTGTTCGACGAATACTACGACCTGATGTAAGGAATGCAGAAAGATCTGCGAGAATTTCGTGTAGGATAACTTTACGATTTACAGGGAATGAGGAAATTAACAAAGCACGATCTAGTAATTGAATCTCAGAAACTTTGATGCGAGACAAATTCTTAGTAACCCCTTGTCCGAGGATTGCTTTGTATACATCATTTAACTCTGGAACGATTACAACGCCAGCAACATTTGAATCGCGGTGTTGGATTCCTATTGATATTGCATAGAGTGGAAGCTTACGCAGAAAGTTCATTGAGCCATCGATTGGATCAAGAACCCAGGTAAAATTATTTTTCCCATGCTGGCGATGCTCTTCTTCGGAAGAAACGGAGTCATCTGGAAAAACTTTCGTTATTACTTTCATGAGCGCATCATGGACATTACGCTCAACTTGACCGAGTAAATGCTTTTCCTCTGCGTCTGTTAATGTTGATGAAATGGCTAAATCCTGTTGGATTCGTTTAACAGAGTCGATGATAAATCCAATCTTTTCTTCAATAAAGCTAACTCTAGCTTGGATTTCTTCTAACGGAAAGTTTAATTCGGGAGCGGTGGCATTACTCATAATAATTACACTATGAGTTCATCTTCACCAGAACGAGCAACCACAATTTCGCCCGCTTCCTCAAGTTTACGTATGATATTTACAATTTTTTGCTGAGCGTCTTCCACATCTTTCAATCGGACAGGACCCATAAAGTCCATGTCCTCTCGAAGTAAGTTAGCCGCACGTTTGGACATGTTCTTGAAAATCTTTTCTTGCACTTCGGAGTCGACCGACTTGAGAGCTTTTGCAAGCTCTGTGTTGTCCACCTCGCGCATAACCTTTTGAATCGCACGGTCGTCGAGTAATACGATATCTTCGAAAACGAACATACGCTTCTTGATTTCTTCTGCCAACTCTGGATCTTCTTCTTCGAGAGCTTCGATAATAGTCTTTTCTGTTCCACGATCCACGTTGTTGAGAATTTCCACAACAGAATCGATACCACCTGCTGTCGTATAGTCTTCGGATGCGAGAGTAGAGAGTTTACGCTCTAATACCCGCTCAACTTCACGCAGAACGTCAGGACTAACTCGGTCCATGGTAGCAATCCGCTTTGCAACTTCCGCTTGAATTGTATGAGGAAGAGCAGATAAAATACTCGCTGCTTTGTTTGGATCGAGATAAGAGAGGATTAACGCGATGGTTTGCGGATGCTCCCCCTGTATAAAGTTTAATAATTGCGCAGGGTCAGTTCTTCGCACAAAGTCGAATGGTCGGACTTGGAGAGAAGAAGTCAGACGGTTGATAATATCAATCGCTTTTTGATTACCGAGAGCTTTTTCCAAGAGAGAACGGGCAAAGTCAATACCACCATTGGTGATAAACCCTTGCGCCATCATGAGTTCATTGAACTCTACTAAAACTTTCTCTTTGTCTTCGGGTGTAATCTTATCTAAACGAGCAATCTCAAATGTAATTTGTTCAATTTCATCTTCTCGTAAATGTTTGAAGATTTCCGTGGATACTTCACTTCCTACAGCTATTAAGAAAATAGCAGCCTTCTGGCGACCGGTCAGGTTTGTCTTTTTACTTAGCATTTGAGATTCCTAGTTAAGTATCGGTCACTGCAAAATAAATCAATAAGGAAAAAAGTAGGATTCTTAACTTAATGACAGGTTTAATGCTCTTAGTTCAATAAGCCTTTGCTTTATTTTTAAGGTTATAGCCTTAAAAATAGATTGACTTTTAAGGTTATAACCTTAAAAATAGATTGACTTTTAAGGTTATAACCGTATGAAATCTAAACGAAGAACGCTTATCCTTACACAAATAAATAAAAGATTCTCTAAGTGGGAAAATCTAAAAACTTTGGAAATTCCATCCGAAGGTTGGATTCATTCCATCCGCGTCGCCATTGGAATGAATCTTAGGCAACTGGGTAAGAGACTTGGAATCACGCCCCAAAGCGCAAAGGAACTTGAAAAACGAGAAAAGTCTGGATCGCTGACTCTGAGAGGCTTACAAGAAGTTGCCAATGCATTGAATTTAAAGTTAGTTTATATTCTTTTACCCAATCAAAAAACTTTAAAGGAAATTATCGAAGAGCGATCCCTTGTATTAGCACAAGAAATAGTCCTGAGAACCTCTCAATCAATGAAATTAGAAAATCAAAAAGTCTCTAAAGAAAGAATACAAGTGGCTATAAAAGAAAAAGCTGAGGAAATTCAAAAGGAAATGCCTTCCTATTTATGGGATTAAACCTAGAATACACCGAAGGGCAAACACCGATTGACCCCGAAGAGCGAAATGGATTATTAATTAAAACAATTACTACCCGTAGAGAACTAGACGAACACGAACAACTGAACATTGAGGATGCTTTAGAATGGACTCTCAAGAAAAATTTCAAAGGAGAAGAAATTCTAACTGAAAAATTCATTCGCGACTTACATAAGAAAATGTTTGATAAAGTCTGGCGATGGGCTGGAATTTTCAGAGACTCCAATAAGAATCTTGGCGTAGACAAATTTCAAATTCCTACCTATTTAAAAAATCTACTTGATGATTGTAAATATTGGATTGAAAATAAAATTTTTTCAGAAGATGAAATTTCGATTCGGTTTAAACATAAATTAGTTTCGATTCATTTATTTCCAAATGGAAATGGACGACATTCGCGGCTAATGGCAGATGTGATTATCAGTAAAATATTTTGCAAACCAGTTTATACTTGGGGAAGCCAAACTATTTCGGATGACAATAAACTAAGAGCACTGTATCTCAAAAGTCTACGAGAAGCGGATAATGGTGTTTACTCTAAATTGATTTTATTTTCGCGCTCATAGATATTCTTCGTATGATGGATTTTGATTTGATCATTCAGTCTTTTCTTTAATCGTTCTACCAATCCTTTCTATTTCATCGGCTTTCTCTTGAATCGTGTTTACTATCAGCAGTGCCTTATTAGATGTAGTAACACTCAACTGGGCTATTTGGTTTAATTTAAGTATTCCCCTTTCCCATGGCAAAAAGCCTTCTTCTACAATATTACGGATAATAAAACAGAGAACAGAAAGAATGCTCGTATATACAAAGCAGCAGTTAAGTGAACATTTACCACTATTATAACTAAGTTTGCTCCGAGTAAGGACTTACGAATTACACCAGAAAGCAAACTGAATAAAAATAAAATGCTTTCAATGATTCTAATTCCCAAAAATTGTCTAAGAGAGAGTAAATTGAAATAAAGGAAACATGATTGGAAGATGCAGTAAGAAAAATCCTAACCGATATTGGTGAAGATCCAAAGAGAGAAGGACTTCGGGATACACCTAAGAGAGTCGCTAAAGCTTATGAGTTTTTGACTAGTGGTTACGAAGCGGATATGAATGAAATTGTAAATGGCGCGATCTTTGAAGAGCATGTCGAGGGAATGGTCATAGTAAGAGACATTGAGCTTTATTCTCTTTGTGAGCATCATCTACTTCCCTTTTTTGGTCGTGCGCATGTAGCCTATATCCCTAATAAAAAAATTATTGGGATAAGTAAGATTCCCCGCATTGTAGATGTATTTGCCAGAAGACTCCAAGTTCAGGAGCGATTAACTGATCAAGTTGCCAACGCACTACAAGAAATTCTTGATCCCCTCGGTGTCGGTGTAATTATGAAAGCAAAGCATATGTGCATGATGATGCGTGGAGTCCAAAAACAAAATTCAGAGCTTCTAACTTCTTGTATGCTTGGAGAGTTTCGGGATAGTTCCATTACCCGAAATGAGTTTCTCGATCTTATTCGCACGGGGCAGTAAAATGTATCTTTGGTTTAAAGCAATTCACATCATAGCACTTATAGCTTGGTTCGCTGGAATTTTTTATATCTGGCGATTATTTGTATATCATACAGAAGCAACATCGGAAGAGGTTAAGTCTACATTAGCCGTTATGGAGCGAAAGCTTTATTTCATCATCATGCGACCGGCAATGTATGTCACCCTTATCTTTGGATTTGCGATGCTTTATTTACAATGGAATGCATTCGCCTACACTATATGGCTTTGGTTAAAAATATTTTTAGTGTGTCTAGTGATTGGTCAACATCATATGGCAAATTTCTACAGGAAGAAGCTCTTGGAAGGTGTCGTCTATCGTTCTAAAAAGTTTCGAATATTAAATGAAGTTCCTACTTTACTCATGATAGTTATTGTTATACTCGTTGTATTGAAGCCGTTTTAATTCAAGAGCTTTTAATTGTGAAAAATAAAAGATGACTTCGAATAGATTTAGCGTTGAGAGAAAAGCGGATAAGATTGAGTATTCGTATGACAGGTATGATCATTTCTCCTTTGTTTTAATTGGAGTATCTCTATACTTTATTGTTGATTTCATTTTGAATTTTCAGTTAGATAAAATCAATATGGATTCTCTAGACGATTTTCTTGGTATATTTTTTTTCGTAATTCCTGTATTTTTTCTTTATTCAGCCATTGATACTTCTTTTAATTCTACTGTTGTAACTCTCACACCGGATTTTTTATTCATTGCAGAGTCTCCAATCCCAATTCAATTTACAAAGAAAATCAAGCGATCTGATATTTCGAATGTCATTACGAAGACCGAGACTTTTAACGAGGAAGGCACTTGGAAACACCATTATATTTACCTGAGATTACGGGATAATAGAGAAATTTCTTTATTTAAACTTATTGCTGAATTACGAGAAGCCAAGTCAATCGAATCTATTATGAATGAAGATTTGCTGAATGGGTTTAAAACAATAGAGGATAATGCCTAATAGCAACTCACTCTATTTCACGTGAGTTCGACGAAAGAGTGTCACCCCCATTATGTTGCGACCCTAGGAAGCAACGCTTACGCTATTGAGTTTCGTTTTCTATCGGGGGTCTCTACTTGTTGAGATTCCCGATATAGCTCGGCTGATGGTGAGCGACAGCGATGGGCGGAGAACTCGGGAATGAACTGTGATAAAAAAGTCAAGAAAAACATACTTTTTTATCATCATACAGTTCGCCTTTTTTTACGATTGTGAAAGCAATCTTTACTAGTTTGTTCGCGACAGCCATTAAGGCAACCATTCGATGCTTACCATTCTCTATTAGTCTTTTAAACATTTCCTTACACGATTTATTACATTTGATAGCAGCCATAGAGCACATATACAATAGTTGCCGCGTGGAACTCATACCCATTTTAGATAATGAACTTTTTCCCTTTACACTTGTTCCCGATTCAGAAATACGAGGGCATAATCCAACGTATGCGGATAACTGCTTGTAATTCGTAAAGTTTTCGAAATTCGAAGTGATTGCTATTAATTCAATAGCGGATAACTTTCCTATGCCGGGAATACTTACTAAACTTTCATAAGACTTACTTGCTTTTTCTTTTACTACCTCTTGCATATTTTTTTCTAATTCATCAATCTGCTTTTGCAAATTCGCAATTGTTTCCTCGATAAATTTAATTGAAGTCTTATCAGGACGCACTCTCGCTTTCATTGCATGTAATTGATTTTTAAATCGAACTACAGTTTCTTTAAGTTGACTTAGAACTGCTCTACGTTGACGCATATCGTCAATGTAATCTGGAGTAGGTTTTTCAGGCTCCGGAGACATCTTCAAGCCATACTCTGCAATCATCTCCGCGTCTGACGCATCTGTCTTCGTTCTTCTCAATGTCATCTTAGAAAAATATTTTGTCTGTAAGGGGTTAACAACAGAAACCTCAAATCCAGATTCCATGATTCTTTTGGTTAGCAGTGTTGAATAAGAGCCCGTTGCCTCTAATACACTTCTATCATCTTGTTTTAACTTCTTGATAAACTTTTTCACACCTTCTTCATTATTTACAAACTGAACGACTTTGTAATTTGAATTAGAAGAAGGAAACGCTACGTCAAAAGTATCCTTTGCCACATCAATCCCAATGTATCTCATCGTTATCACCTCTATTAAAATTTTTCTTGTAAAAAATTTCGTCCTTTTGAATAACGGAAATTACCCAAAAAACGGCTTAGCAGGAGAGAAAAAATTAGACTCTATCATCACGCATACAGGCTCGAAGCCTACTGAACTGTCCAGAGTTTTAATTTAGGGTTGGTGAACCTGCATTCCCGTCGGTCTTTCTGACCAATGACACGGACTCGGTTTATTCTCCTCCCCTCTCTCTTGTTAAGTTTATTTTTTTACTATCTTAAAAAGAAAACCTCTTTTTTAACATATGATGACACCTTTAATGTAACATCAAATGATATAAACATCTTACGTCGAACTCACGTTGTTTAAGTTACATCTAATAATTTAGAATCTAATCCTCATTAGCCACTATCCAATCTAATGCAGCAGGCCAAGTTTCTTCGGGAGCATTGATTCCGCACACAATATCCATATGACCATAGCTGGCTTTACTTCCATATTCTTTTCCAAATATCATATGACGGTTGCGGCATTTCAAATTGGTTGTAGTCCATTCAATTCCTTCTAGAGCGCATACCCAGTCTTTGTCTCCGGCTAATAGTAAAGTTGGTGCTACAATACGTCTATCATAAACATAGTGATTGAATCCGCCGGATAAGCGTGTCATACCCTCTACTGCAGAGATAGTCTTTATTTGATTCCATTCTAAAACAGCAATGCGTTGCACTGTTTTATCCATGACAGCGTTTTTTACTTCAGGAGTTAAGTTGTCGGGATTCCAAAGAAACCGATTCCATGGAGTGTTTTCATTTACAAATGCTTTCAGTGGTCTCCAGAGTTGATCGATTGGAAAATAAGGAAGAACAGTAATATAGTCCAACCAAGTTCTAAAATGATTAATTGTAGAATAAGAGTAAGTTAATGCTGCCGCAAATCCTGTGAGGCTTTTTATATTAGCCGCTTTGTGTCTAATCTGATAGAAGAATCCAAGAATCCCTCCAAGACTATGACCTACCCAGTGAAGGTTTTTACTTCCTGTCGTTTCCAGTATGTATTCAACTGCGCAAGGTAAATCACAGAGCAGATAATCATCAATAGACCATTGATTTCCTCTTCCCGTATGAGGACCGTCACTTCCCGATCTTCCACGCAAGTCAATTGAATAAACATCAAATCCTTGTGATGCAAGCCAGGGAGCAAAGTTATAACCCTCAACGCCAATATCCCAGGTCGTGCTGTCAGAAGCAATTCCATGCACGAGTAGGACAGGAGTTTTTCTTGTTATCTTATGACCGTGATAGTGGTAAAGAGCGATTTTCCACATATCGGATGTAGTGAGTTCTAGTTTTTCTTTTTCAATGGTGAGCATGGTGATGACCTTGATACATAGATTCGATTAAGTTTTCATACTTAGTGTGAATTACATTTCGTTTGATTTTTTGTAGATTGGTTAATTCCTGTCCGACTAATAGTTTCTTCGGTAGAAAACGGATATGAGTTACATGTTCAAAAGCTTTAAATCCATTTCTTTCGTTTACGATCTCTGATAATACTGAGCGGAAAAGATGGATTATCTCCGGCATTGTGTTCAGGTTGCAAGTCTCATCGAATTCATTGACAGCATAACCGGCGTCTTCTAGTCTTTCGTAAGAAGGCCAGATTAAAACACCTAAGTTTTTCTTATCTTGACCGACGACTACTGCTTGTTCGATCAGAGGATGTTGTGTTAGAAGAGTTTCGATTGGAACCGGTTCAATGTTTTCTCCTCCTAATAGAACGATAGTATCCTTTGCTCTTCCACGGATACTTAAGTTTCCGAATTCATCGATTCTTCCTAAGTCACCTGTATTTAGCCAACCATCTCTTAATACTGTTTTTGTTGCAATGTCATTTTTATAATAACCACTTGTGACACCGGGACCCTTTACCCAAATCACTCCAATGCTTCCTTGCGGTAAAAGCTCGTTATTCTCAGTTCGAATTTGAATGACCGTTTCATTGACTATGCGACCAACTGTTCCTATTTGCACATTGTCAATGGAACGCATTGCGATTACGGGCGAACATTCTGTCATACCGTATCCTTCATAAACTGGAATTCCAATTGCGTTAAAGAATTCATCTATATGACGTGGCAATGCTCCTCCACCTGAAATTGTTCCTCTCAATTCTCCGCCTAACATTGCTCTCACTCTCATCAGAAAGATTGGATCCAAATACATATCTGGAAATGTTAGCGTTGCTTTTTTTACAACAGACTGCATTAGGTCAGAAATAATTCCTCCGAAAACAGGAAAGGAAGAAAGGAATCCATTTTCTGTAACCCGTTGCCAGGTATGCTGGATTATATTATTGGCTGAGTGTAATTCTTTTTTTATGTCGTAGGATAAATCAAATAATTCTCTGTTTAATGCCTCTGTCTTATCAACGCGCTCTCTGAGTCTTTGGTAAATAGTTTCCCATAATCTTGGTGCGGAAGCCATAAGAGTAGGTTTAACACGAATAAAATCTTCCATTAAATCTTTCGTGCTTGTATAATAATGATTTGCCCCTCGGTAGATAGTGCAGTAAAGCATCAAGCGCTCGAATATATGCCAGATAGGAAGTATAGAGAGGATACGATCTGTTTGCTGCAATTGAAGTAAATCAGGAACTACACGAAGTTGATACATCATATTGGCATGAGTCAAGACGACTCCTTTGGGATTTCCTGTTGTGCCCGATGTATAGATAATAGTAAAAGGGTTGCTTGCTGAAATCTTTGAACGAATTTGATATAATTGGTTTTGTGTTTCGTTAGTGAGAGGTTTTGCATTTGTGAGTAAATCCGCGAGTGTAACACCATTGAACTTTGCTAAACTGTCTTTTGGAAATTCGGGATCTAAGACAAATACTTTTACTTTCAATTCAGAAAGAATTTCTGCTATTTTCTTATAGAGTCGTAAATGCTCTATGAATACAATCTTCGCACCGCAATGCTCTAAGATAAAACGAATTTCATTTGCACTAGAATCACTTCCACGTGGAACACAAACTCCACCAGCTAGTTGAATTCCCATATCAGCAATCAGCCATTCCATTCTATTATCTGCAATGACTGCAACGTTATCCCCCATATTGACTCCAAGAGAAATAAGCTCTAACGCAAGAACTTGTGCTCGCCGATACACCTCCGCAAAAGAAGTGGAGCGATAGTATTTATGTCTGTCCTTGGTGTGAAAGAATTGTTTTGGGTAACTCACTGCTGCTCTTGAGTATACATCTAGTAATGTTTTATCTGGCATGGTATATTCCGATCGAGTTTCTAATGTAAAATTCCTTTCAAGGTCTTTTGTTTAATCCATTCAGTCAAGTAGGAAAAGAAATAATTAAAGCAAGCAAAACTGTTGTTTGTATTCTGTCATCGAGAGCGTGTTCATGGATTCTTTAATAAAAGAGGAATTTGGTTGATTGTATTCGGACGCATTTGCAAACTAGCATGAATAGATTATATCATACATGCTTAGAATGAAAGGTAAAAAGAAGTGATAGAAAAATACTGGGGCATGAAACCAAATTTAGATAAGGCTCTAATGATCGCCAAACGACAATTAGCCGAGCTTGTGCATGATGCAGTGAATCTAGAGGGTCTACATTTTTCTTTGCCAGAAATACAAACATTACTAGATGGAATCACTGTCGGTGGTCATAAATTGTCCGACCAACAAGTAGCGATTAATCAAGCGGAAGCCTGGCGAAAGCTATTTGAATGGGTATCTAGAAAAAGCTTTGCAGTTACAGTTGAGAAAGTCTGTGAATTACATAAAATAGCCGCTAAAGAAGAAGCTTTAACGTGGGGAGTATTTAGAACTGGAAGTGTATTTATATCAGGAACAAGTTATACTCCTCCGCATCATTTAGAATTAGAATCTAGATTCTCTGAAATGTTAAAGTCATTAGAAGGGAAAGAGGATGCATATGACCGAGCTATTCATTTATTTTTAGTGATGGCGAGAACTCAGTTTTTCTATGATGTAAATAAAAGAATGGGTAGATTTATCATGAATGGATATTTACTCATTCACGGGTTTCCAGCGATTAACCTCCCTGCCAAAAGACAATTGGAATTTAATACAAAGATGTTAGCTTTCTATGAATCAGGCGAACAACAAGAAATGAATTTATTTCTCCGATCTTGTTTAGATGAAAAAATAATTCAAATCATGAAAGAAGAATAAATCTAAAGCCTGCTTAATAAATCCGTCTTCTTTGCGATAAATTCAGCTTCGGTTAAGACACCGGCTTCGTGTAGTTTGCCTAACTTTTCTAATAGTTCAAGAACTCCTTCTGAATTTGTATTCATAGGAACTGGATTACTCTGGGTGAAATTAGGTTGTGGTTGTTCTATAAATGGAGTAACTGGTTGCGGATTAATAAAATTAACCTGTTGTTGATTGGCTCCTGCGCCTGAGACTTTAGGAAGGCTATTTACTAATATTGTTCCATACTGACTGCTAAAGGTAAGAGATGCATCTCCTCCTTGTTGTTGGCTAACACCGCCTATACTGTGATCGAGTGTATCGTAAATAGTCACTGATCCATTATAGTCTATTGCCAGTCTACGTGTCTGTGGAAATACCGCATAACGTGTATTATTCTGTGAGCCGCTAGAAGAAGGATTTCCTAACTCAGATGGATACCAATTTGTTGCATAAGGACCTGATGTGATTACTTCAAAGATTTGTGTATTGGCTAGAGCATTCGATAATTCATTGCAGAGGTTGTCTACCGTATTCTTCAACCCGTTGTTGAACATATCGCCAACCATTACCATTCCGCCTCTCATCCATTGACCGCCTCCACCCAATTCAGGACAATTAAATTGTGCCATACTTCCGCTTCCATTGTTCACAGCGATTAACATGTGCATGACCGCATTGTAGCTTAAGTTATATTTGGAACAGATTCTGTTGACTAGGTTTTGACCGTTAGGTGTTAGGTTTTGCATACATTCAACCTAGGCTTGCTCATTCATCTGTCAACGAGTATTTCAATTAATAAAAAACCCCTCTTCCTTGTTCGATTCCTGAGTGGAGTCGAAGGACAAGAAAGAGGGGCTTATTCGTATTAACCAGATCACCCTGATTTTAATCAGGGTGATTTGTTATTAACTATGTTTACGGTTTTTCCAAATTCTTCCTGCTAAGATTGCTCCTACAAGAAGTGCAATAGCGGCAGCAGTTCCTCTTGCTGTATCACTCTTTGCAGTTTTAGAAATATACGCTAGTAGGTTGCTATTTACGGGAAGATCATTCGAACCTACACTCTGTGTGTAATAGGAATAACTAACCGTAATAGGAGTACCCGAAGCTGGAATCGTTCCAGTAAATGAGATTTTATTGGTAGCTGAGTTGTAAATAAACTTTGTAGTTCCAAGACTTGCTATACCCATTTGAATGGAAGAACCATTTACCAGTACCTGTAAGGTATTGGTAATGGGTACATGATCCAATGCGTAAGTTGAAGCACCGGAAGCAGCTTGATCAGCGATCAACTCCATGAAAGCAGAGGGATTGGATGCACAGATAGTTGATCCCATACCACTAGTTTTTGCGATGATATCAGGATATATAGCGTCTGCACCGCCACCTTTTGGAGCTTCTTGGGTATCCCCATTTGGACCTGTACAATACCCTGCATTACCGGAAGTGTTCATTGGATACACTGCATGGACTGTCGCTTTCCCTATGAATTCATTGCTGTCTTTATTGAAAATAGTCGCGGGAGCAGTTAGACCAGCAGTAGTCAGTTCAGTTCTGGCGGCATCGTACTGATCCGGGTCATCACTGATAACGATCACTGTCATAGGTACATTGGAACGACCATTCGTTGCACGTACCTGTGTAAATGTACCGCCACTTGCTATAGCCCTTTCAGCATACAAGATATTAGTTTCTGTACTCCAACCCCGAATACCGATTTTGCTAACGGTTGTATTAAATTCAGTTTCCTTAGTATCGTCAAAATAATTAACTCCGGATCCCCAATCATTGATACCTTCTCCTGTACCTACCCCGGTAGGCTGACAGGTCTGATGTTGACCACTAGCAAAGCCACGTAACACTGTATCTGGTCGCCAGAGTTTGTCGCAGTCAGAGGTAATCACACTCATTCGGAAATCAGTACCTAAACTCTTCAAGCGAGCAAAAAAGCTAGCAAGAGAAGTTTGTAATCCAGTCTGTTCTCCCGCCATAGTTGCCGAGTTGTTGACGGAAATCAGGAAGTCTACTTTTGGTGGTCCGCTAGAAGCAAAGTTCTTAGAGCCGGTTGCTTTGCTATAGCTAGATGGTGCTATGTTAGTTCCATTTACAAGCGAAGTTAGTGGAATCTCAACAACATCAAAATTAGCAGTTGTTGTTATACCCATCATAATGAGAGTACTTGAACTGTTTTTTGATGCCTGAATTTCAATACGGAAAGTGACGCTGGTAGCAACTCCGCTTGTTGCACTAGGTAGGTCAGTAATAGTTCCAGAGCCATCTACTCTTCCAACCAGATTCACATAATGGTTTCTCATGTCATTCACGCTATGAGGTGCAAGTTGACCCGTTTCTGGTAGAGTTTTCGTAGTATTTACTTTTATCTCTACACTGGCAATCTCTGTAGGAATGACAGTACCACTCACTACTTTGCGTGTAACTAGGTTATAGCCACCATTGACAGTTGTTTCAAGAATTGAGTTTGTATTATTTGTTCCGTTAAAATCAAAGTCGTCTTCTGAAATAGACTGTAAAATCTTATTCATCAGGCAGGCTACATCTGCACAATTATGCAGGGTTCCACTGGTAATATTGGCAATAAACCCCTTAGTATTTTGATCTCCAATAATAAGCAAAGCACCATCAAAGGCTCCATTTGGTTTAGTTTCAGTGGTGGTTCCAGAACTTACATCTAGAGTAACTCCAGATATTGCAACAGGTGTAGTTGTAGCAGGTGTAGTTGCAGCAGCACTAATTGTTAATACGGATGTATTACTTGTTACAGTGCCACCACCAGTTACAATACCATTTGTTCCATTTGCTAGAGTTGCTGTGATGTTTGTTGTTCCAACTACCAAGCCATAAGCTAACCCTTTGTCAGAAACCGCATTACTGATTGTAGCATTTGCTGCTGTTCCTGAAAGCCAAGTTACTAAGGATGAAATATCCTGTGTGCTAGCATCAGAAAAAGTTCCCATAGCTGTATATTGAGTTTTATCTCCTGCTGTAATGTTTGTGCTTGCTCCGATATTGATAGAAGTAAGAGTAGCTGCTGAAATATTTAATGTAGAAGCGTTGCTCGTAACAATATTTCCACTAGAGTTAGGGAAAGAAGCTGTAATCGTGCTACTTCCTTGTGAAAGACCAGTCGCTAGACCAATGCTTCCTGTTGAGTTTCCTACGTTCACTTGTGAAGGAGAGCCTGATGTCCAACTAACTAAAGAAGTGATATCTTGTTTGGTTCCGTCTGAATAAACACCGACTGCATAGTATTGTTTTGTAGTTCCCTTTGCAACAGTAAATGGACCAGAAGAAGCAGGTAAGCCTGTTCCTGAATTAATTCCATTTCCAATAGAAATCGATACTAACGTTGCCGATGTTACAGTAAGATTTGCAGTTGCGGATTTTCCACCGATTGCTGCTGTAATAGTCGCTGCACCAGCCGCAATCCCTCTTGCGATACCACCAGTCGTTGAAGAAGTATCAACTGTTCCGAACGATGTATTAGAAGATGTCCAAACTGCAGTTTTTGTTACGTCTGCTGTTGAACCATCGGAATAAGTAGCTGTAGCTGTAAATTGAGTTGTCGTTCCTTTTGCAATTGTTTTTGTAGAAGGGCTTACTGTGATTGAGGATACAGTTAGAGAGTTAATAGTAACTGCTTTAGATCCTGTTACACCGATGTAAGTTGCTTGCACATTTACAGAGCCAGCATTTACAGCAGTAAAGAAACCTTTGCTATCTTGAGCGTCACTGATAACTGCGTTAGCAGAGCTACTAAGAGACCAAGTAGTTTGTGTTGTAATATCAGAAGAAGTTCCATCATCATAAATAGCACTTGCTACATAATTTGTAGTGCTTCCTGCTCCAATCGATGCTACACCAGTTACTGTAATCGAAACGATTTTTGCATTTTTTAATTGTGTAGTAGTAGTTGCAGCACCACCGTTGGTTACGGTTGGGAAATTGGCTGGAGTAATCAATGTAGCAGTAATCGTTGCTGTTGCTGCTGTACTTCCGCCTGTTCCTAAACCGGTAGTAGAATCAATGGCAACGCTGTTTGTAGCACTAGAAGACCAACTAACAAGAGAAGAGATGTCTTGTTTTGTTCCATCAGAAAAAATACCAGTCGCTACGTATTGTGCTGTTCCACCTGGGACTAAACTAGGAATGCTAGTGATTTGAATGGATGAAAGATTAGCACTAGTTACATTTAAATTTGCATCACCAGAAATTGATCCAAAGGTAGCATTGACTTTTGCAGGAGTTCCGGCTGACGTTGCTGTGGAGCCTAAGAATCTACCTTTTTTGGAAGCAACCGTAGATACCTTGTCTGTTTCCGATTTTACAGTCCAAGTGCTTTCTGTAGAAATATTTTTAGTGGTTCCATCAGAATAAACTGCAGGCGCTATGTAATTAGCATGTGTATTTTTAGCGATAGACTGATCACCCGGTGTTACCTGAATTTGTGTGAGGGTCGCCCCCGTTACGTTAGTAGACGGTGAATCAGTCTGTAAAGGTGCACCCGTTGTATTGTTAGAAGAAAAAGGTAAATACTTTTTCTCCTTCTTAGAACAGCCTGCCGTAAAAAGCAGGGCTGTAACCAATAAAAAAATTATTTTTTTCATGACTCTCTTATCTCCATTTTATCTAACTCAATTTGACGTAATCTTTTAAAACATTCTTGTGAGGCATTGTACACAAAACAAAAAAAACCCTCTTCCTTGTCCTTCGGCTCCGCTCAGGAATCGAATTGGAAAGAAAGAGGGGTTAATTTGTATTAACCTCGATCACCCTGATTTTATTCAGGGTGATTTGATATTAACTATGTTTACGGTTTTTCCAAATTCTTCCTGCTAAGATTGCTCCTACAAGAAGTGCAATAGCTGCAGCAGTTCCTCTTGCTGTATCACTCTTTGCAGTCTTTGAAATATACGCTAGCAAGTTGCTGTCGCTAATTTTTGCGGAAGCTACCTGTGCGCTACTGTTCCATTGATATTCTACAGTGATTGTATCACCTGCCGTAGGATAGGCAGTTCCTGAGAATACGATTGTTTTTGTTGCAGAATTGTATGCCCAACCATTCGTTGCATCTTGCGTAACAGCAGTTCCATTTTTCTTAACAACGATTGTTGAAGAAATTGGAGTTTTTGTTAGCACATAGATACTTGCACTACCTGCTGCTTGTGTTGCGATGTTATCCAAAATTGCCGTATAATCATTGCTACAAATAGTAGAAGAAGAGCCACCAGTTGCTAAGGCAAGGTTGTAATACTTGGTGTCAGTGTTGTTGCCATTATCAGCCGATGTTCCTGTTCCAGAACATTTACCAGGCTGACCTATCGCTATGCCAACATTGGCAACAGAGCCATCGTGAATACCTGAAACAGTGTAAACTTTATAGCCATTTGTCACAAAAGTATTACTAGCTGTATTGAAGGTTGTAGAAGGCGCATTTGCACCTGCTTTGTTAGCCATAGTTGTATATCCATCACCTTCATCAGAAAGAATAACAAAGATAAGTTTTGCCCCTGATCTTGGAACAATGGTTGCAGCTTCTCCAGTATGAACACCCAATGCTCTTTCCATGAAGAAAATACCAGTTTCATCTGTTCCACAACCACTAATACCTACAGAACTTACATTATTACTAAATGCGGTTGCTCCATTTGCTGATGTTGTCCAACCAGTTCCCCAAAGTGCCCATGCTTTGTTTTGTGCGTTCATTTCACATTGATTCGTTCCTGTGCTTCCCGTTGCGATTACACCTAAACGGAAATCTATACGCTTTGTGTTGAGTTTAGTAAAGAAAGTTGAAGCATTTGTTACCACGGAAGCTTGCTCTCCTGCCATAGAACCAGAGTTATCCACTACCCATACGAAATCTACTTTAGGATCAGCCGCTGCAGTGAAGGTATCAGTCTTACTTGTATTTGTAGAGCCTGTCGGATTAATATTTGTTCCATCCAATAAGCTTGCTAAGAGGGCAGCATTGTTTGCATAATCTGCTTCTCGACTTACGCCTACACCAACTAATTCACTTCCGGTTGAGCTATAAGTAGCTTGTAAAACAACACGGAATGTTGTTGTAGGTGACTCAGAACCAGCACTTACAGGTAAATTAGAAATTGTTCCACCTGGAACAGTTTTTCCGATTTCCTCAATCAAATGGTTGGAAAGTTGAGTTACTGTCATATTTGCATTTACAGTAACTGCTAGAATATAGACAGCAGAGCAATCAGGATTAGTTCCAATTACGTTGGATGAAATTTGGTTGTTTGTTGTAATCTTATCCGGGCTATCATTAATCATAGCAGTTAGCAGTGTTGATCCAAAGTTTGTACAACCAGCAGTTCCACCATAATTTACAGTACTAACAAAACCAGCTACTTCAGCAGGACTTCCTTGATAAGTAATACCAGTGAAATCTCCTGAAGGAGTCGTTCCATTTGTCATTCCAGATGGAACGGTTACGTTGTAACCAGATACAGTGGAATTGGTTGTTGCTGCTGGAGTTGAAGCTGCAGCCCCGATGGTTAATACAGATGTATTACTGGTTACACCATCGAATCCAGGAGTCGGAGTAGTCGGATTAGTTACAATACCATTTGTTCCATTTGCTAAAGTTGCTGTGATGTTTGTTGTTCCTGCTACTAGACCGTAAGCTTTTCCTTTGTCAGAAACCGCATTACTGATTGTAGCGTTTGTTGGAGCAGAAGAGTTCCAAGTAACTATAGATGAAATATCCTGGGTGCTCACTGTGCCATTATCATTAAAAGTTCCAGTTGCTGTGTATTTGCAGGAGCATCAACTACTAAAGTAGTAGATTTAATCTACAATTGCAATCGAAGTTAAAGTAGCTACAGTGATATTCAAAGTAGAAGGGAGGCTAGTAACCATGTTTCCACTAGAATCAGGGAAAGAAGCTGTGATTGTGCTACTTCCTTGTGAAAGTCCAGTCGCTAGACCTATGCTTCCAGTTGAGTTTCCGACGTTCACTTGAGAAGGAGAACCAGAAGTCCAACTAACTAAGTCAGTGATGTCTTGTTTGCTACCATCAGAATAAACACCAACGGCAAAGAATTTCTTAGTGGTTCCCTTTGCAACAGTAAATGGACCAGAAGAAGCAGGTAATCCTGTTCCTGAATTAATGTCATTTCCAATAGAAATCGATACTAGGGTTGCCGATGTTACCGTAAGAGAAGCAGTTGCAGATTTTCCACCGATTGCTGCTGTAATAGTCGCAGCACCAGCCGCAATCCCTCTTGCGATACCACCAGTCGTTGAAGAAGTATCAACTGTTCCGAATGATGTATTAGACGAAGTCCAAACTGCTGTTTTTGTTACATCTGCTGTTGAACCATCTGAGTAAGTAGCCGTAGCAGTAAATGGAAATGTAGTTCCTTTTGCAATTGTTTTTGAATTAGGACTTACTACAATAGAAGAAACTGTAAGAGCGTTGATAGTAACTGCTTTAGATCCAGTTACCCCAATGTAAGTAGCTTGCACATTTACAGAGCCAGCATTTACAGCAGTAAAGAAACCTTTGCTATCTTGAGCATCACTTACAACTGCGTTTGCAGAGCTACTAAGAGACCAAGTAGCCTGTGTTGTAATATCAGAAGAAGTTCCATCAGAATAAATCGCACTTGCTACATAATTCGTTGTGCTTCCCGCTCCAATCGTTGCTACACCAGTTATTGTAATCGAAAGGATTGTTGCATTGTTTAATTGAGTAGTAGTTGTTGCGGCACCACCGTTGGTTACTCCTGGGAATGTTGCTGGAGAAATCAATGTAGCTGTAATCGTTGCTGTTGCAGCTGTGCTCCCACCTGTTCCCACACCGGTAGTAGAATCAATAGCAACACTGTTTGTAGCACTAGAAGACCAATTGACAAGAGAAGAGATATCTTGTCTTGTTCCATCAGAAAAAATACCCGTTGCTACATATTGCGCTGTTCCACCTGGCACTAAACTAGGAACGCTAGTGATTTGAATGGATGAAAGACCTGCATTTGTAACAGTTAAGTTTGCATCACCAGAAATGGATCCGAAGCTTGCACTTACTTTGGCAGGAGTTCCTGTTGAAGTAGCTGCAGAGCCTAAGAATCTACCTTTTTTGGAAGCAACGGTAGATACTTTTTCTGTTTCCGATTTTACAGTCCAAGTGCTTTCTGTAGAAATATTTTTAGTGGTTCCATCCGAGTATACTGCAGTCGCTATGTAATTCGCATGTGTATTCTTTGCGATCGACTGGTCTGCCGGTGTTACCCGAATTTGGGAAAGGGTCGCCCCTGTTACGTTAGTGGCTGGTGAATCACTTTGTAAAGGTGCCCCTGTTGAGTTGTTAGAAGAAAAAGGTAAATACTTTTTCTCCTTCTTAGAACAGCCTGCTGTGAAAAGCAGTGCTGTTACCAATAAATAAATTATTTTTTTCATGACTCTCTTATCTCCATTTTATCTAACTTCATTTGACGCATTTTTATAAAACATTCTTGTAAGGCATTGTACACAAAACAAAAAAATAAAATCCCGAAAAAAAATTTTATTTGTAATTTTATACAAACAGAAAAAACCCAAAATTACTGTGATTTACTTGATTGTATCTTGCAAAATGCAGTCAATAAATATATGGTTGTTTTCTTTCAATGACAATAAGAATGTATATTAGCAAACTCTAATGTTATGCTTTTTTAATAAAGCAAAAAAACATTTCTCTGAGAAAAGATTTTTCAATTGCGACTAACGATTGTATATCTTTACTAGAGAAAATATAATTAAGCAAGATAAAACTTACCTAGAAGCCAATTCTTCTGAATCAATTTGCTTTCTATTTAAAATACTGAGTTCTGTTTTATCAAATATACTATCATAGATGTCATTTTTTGTGTGGGGGGTTTGTGAGGGGGGGGGGGGGGGTGTTTGTGAGAGGGGGCGCGCGCGGGGGGGGGGGGGGGGGGGAAGAAAAGGGGGGGCCCCCCGCGGGCCCCGGGCACGCGGGAAAAAATTCCCTTTTGATTGAAATTAATTTCCATACGTAGGAAAATAAAGAATTTACTAGAATCTTTATTCAGCTAAGAATTGCAAATGAGGGAACAAAATTGAATTCATTCATTCAAAAGATACAAGCCTATATCTATGAAAGCATTGACAACGATTACCAGGATTTGAATTCTAAGTTAAACTATATTTTCACTTTCGTTTTCGTAATAGTAACTAGTCTGATTTTTATTTTCTTCTGGCCTAAAGAAACAAAACAAGCTCCCATTTCAAAAATAGGAATCGCTCTTTATTCTGTTGAGCCGATTCAACCTATTCCATTAAATGTAGAATTATCAGAAGCTAAAGTTGAATTAGGTAAAAAGTTATTTCATGATCCCATTTTATCCAAGGACAATAGCCTTGCGTGTGCAGGTTGTCACGACTTAGAAAAAGGAGGAGTAGATCATTTGCCTAGATCAATAGGCATTAATAAAAAAGAAGGCGAGATCAATGCTCCAACTGTTTTCAATTCCGGTTTTAATTTCAGACAGTTTTGGGATGGACGATCGGAGACATTAGAAGACCAAATCGGTGGACCGCTTGCGAATAGTAGAGAGATGAATAATAGTTGGGAAGAAGTCATACAAAGACTTTCGAGTCATAAAGAATACAATCAATTTTTTTCAATGATCTATGTGGATGGAGTTACTGCGAATAATATAAAAAATGCCCTTGCCGAATTTGAAAAATCTCTTTATACTCCTAATTCACGCTTTGATCAATTCTTACGCGGTGATTCAAATGCACTGACCGAAGAAGAAAAAAAGGGGTATCAATTATTTAAGGATAATGGCTGTATTGCCTGCCACCAGGGAATGAATATAGGCGGAAATATGTATCAAACCTTTGGAGTATTCGGAAATTATTTTCAAGAGAGGGGATCTGCTACAATGGCGGATAATGGCCTGTATAACCTTACAGGCAATGAGCAAGATAGGTATAAATTTAAAGTCCCTTCTCTTCGAAATGTAGCTCTTACCTCTCCCTACTTTCACGATGGCTCTGTAGATACTCTAGAGCGCGCAATTTCTATCATGGCAAAGTATCAGCTTGGAAGAAATCTAGAAGAAGAGGAAATACAACAAGTAGCCGCATTCCTTAGAACTCTCACCGGTGAATACAAAGGGAAAAGTCTGTGAAAAAGAGAAGTCAATTTGCAATTTGGATATTCTGTATTTGTCTCTTGACCTTTTCTTTTTATCAGACAAGGGCTGTTGACTTTCAAAAACTAGAGCGGATATTTGGAGTTATCCAGTTGATTCGAGAGTCGGACACTGCTCTCGATCAAGATATTTTAAAATCTAGATACTATATAATTAAATCCTATGATCCTTTGAATACTTCCCTTTCTCAAATTCAAACAAGTCTAAACGAATTAAGAAGTGATGAGCTTGCCTTGTTAAAAATCGCGGAAGGAAACGAAGATATTAAAATAGCATTTGATAAATATACGGAAGTCTTTTCGTTTCGGAAAATTCTAATAGATAAATTTAAATCGCAAAATGCTATCTTAAAAAATTCTCTTTATTATTTGCCATTATCTGCTATGAAGTCAAAGAATCTCTCCAGTGGAGGTTATAGTTTATTAGTCGATGATATCGTAAGAGAAACATTACTCTATACGAATTCAGGAGATGAAGAGAATAAAAAACTTGCCGAGGCTTCTATTGTTAAATTAAGAAAATTGAACGAACTTTCTACAGGTCAACTCAAGTCAGAAGCGGAAGTATTCATTAAACACAGCGAGAATATTTTAACTAGAAAGAAAGACTTAGACAATATCGTTAAGGATATTATCAATTTGCCTACGAAGGATGCCATAAACTTGCTCTATTACGCGACGACTGGATTCTACAATCGCTTTTTGAATCAGGCGAATCTATATCGTCTGATATTGTATAATCTGTCTATTGGAATGCTACTCTATATTGCACTTGCCATTATAAAGCTTAAGATTGCGAGTGTGGCTATGCAAAACTTGAATCAAAGTTTAATCCGATTAAATTCTGCTTTTGCTCGGTTTGTTCCACATGATTTTTTAAATATTCTAGACAAGAAAAATATTTTAGAAATTCAGTTAGGAGATCATGTAAAAGAAGAAATGACTGTTTTATTTTCCGACATACGCGGATTTACCTCGCTTTCAGAAAGCATGACACCGGAAGATAATTTTAGATTTATAAATTCCTATTTAGGAACAATGGGACCTATCGTTCGAAACAATAAAGGCTTCATTGATAAATTTATTGGAGATGCAATCATGGCACTCTTTAAAGGTGAATCTGAAAATGCGATAGACGCCGCAGTCGAAATGCTAGAGGGATTAGAAAAATACAACACAGAGCATCGAACAGGAAGATCAAAAGTTCAAATTGGAATAGGACTTCATAGAGGAGAAATGATGTTAGGCACTATCGGAGAGAATAACCGAATGGAAGGAACTGTCATTAGTGATTCTGTGAATCTCGCCGCAAGAATCGAAGGAATGACTAAGATGTATGGAATTCCACTCTTGATTAGCGATAAAGTATTCGATACAATCAAAGAGAAAGAAAAATACAATTATAGAAAAGTAGATACTGTTGTAGTAAAAGGCAAAGCAATTCCAGTGACTGTCTACGAAATTTTTAATTCTGATCCGATTGCCTTACGAACCTTAAAAGACAAATTAAAACCTAACTTCGAGAAAGCGGTAGAATCATATTATGCGCAAGATTTTTTACAGGCTCGAGCGCTTTTAGAATCTCACTTGAAAGAATTTCCCAATGATAAACCTGCAATCTTACATTTGGAAAGATGCACCGATATGATAGAAAATCCTTTAAAAGCAAATACGCAAGGAGCAAGCGTTCTTAATAGCAAGTAAGGTAGATTACTATTTGTCCCATACTTTCTTTAAGAATTGATCTCTGCCTGAGCCATAGCGATAATAGTTGTATCGAACAGGATTTTTCTTATAATAATCCTGATGATAGTCTTCTGCGGGATAAAAGGTAGTAGCCGCTATAATTTCTGTTACGATGGGAGAGTTAAATCGTTTTGATTTGTCTAGGTTTTGTTTTGACTTTTCTGCCAGTGTTTTCTCTTCTTTTGATTTATAGAATATTGCACTTCTGTATTGCTTGCCTCTATCCACAAATTGTCCATCTGCATCTGTTGGATCAATTTGTTTCCAGAAAATGGAAAGCAAATCATTGTAAGAGACCTTTTGTGGGTCGTAGATAATCTGAATTGCTTCAAGATGTCCCGTTGTTCCTGAACTTACTTCTTCATAGGTAGGGTTTTCTTTGTTCCCACCTGTGTATCCACTGATTACTTCTTTAACACCATTTATCTTTTCAAAAGGACTTTCCATACACCAGAAACATCCACCAGCAAAAATGGCAGTCTCTGTTTTTTCGACGGCGGCTAATGGCAAACGAAACATGAGAAATATAAGTATCAAACGATAGAACATAAGCACCTCACATCTAATTAGTCATTGAAAGTTTAGAAAAGTTACAAAAAAAGATTTTCAATATTCCCTTGGTTTGTCGGTTAAGGCATTTAAAAAAGTAACTATGCTTTCAATTTCCTTTTCAGAAAGATTTTTACCTAATTGCATTTCTGCCATTTTCTTTACCGCAAGATCTAGAGTGTTTTGGCTGCCATCATGAAAATAAGGTCCGGTAAGAGCTACATTGCGAAGAGAAGGAACTTTGAATACATACATATCTTCCTCATTCGAAGTAACTTTAAATCTTCCAGTGTCTTCTTTATTCTCATAGTGCTTTTTTACTCCCATTTTTTGAAATGAGTTTCCTCCTAGTAAAGGTCCTTTATGACAATTGGCACAACCCACTGCTAAAAATGTATCGAGTCCTTTTACTTCGTCGCTTGTCAGTGCTTTTGATTTGCCACGTTGAAAGTCATCAAAGCGATCATTCGTTTTAAATGTTCTTTGGAATGCGGAGATACTCCGTGTTATCTGCGCTAATGTAACCTTCCCTGTCTTATCAGAAAATGCCTTTTCGAATAACTCTTTGTATTCCGGTATGGAAGAAATTTTATCAACTAAATATCTCTCATCAGGCATCGCCATCTGCAAAGGATTAAAAAGAGGCACTCGAATTTGTTCTTCTAAAGTTTTTGCCCTTCCGTCCCAAAACTGTGCTATTTGAAATCCAGAATTTAAAACAGTAGGAGTATTTCTTTGTCCTAATTTCCCAAAGACGCCGGGAGATAAATGAAGATTATCCACTCCTGCTTTTTTGTTTAAAACATTATGACATGTGTTACAGGATTGGTTGTCATTGACAGAGAGTCTATTGTCAAAGTATAGTTTTCTTCCTAGGTTTATAATCTGGAGTGAGTCATTTTCACTTCCGGGCATTTTGTCTGGAATGACTCCGAATAATTCATTTGAAGTTCTGATTAATGTTTTCGTTCTCTCACTAGGAGAGCACATAATGATGAGTATACTCAATAATAGAATGCTTGCTTTAAGTTTCATGTTTTAGTATCCATTGATTATATTTGATAAAGTTCTCTTTCCTTCTTTTGTGCTTATTAAAAAAAATTCCTCTTCTTTGATACTTGGATTTTTTTTCTTAGCAATTTGAAAGTATTTATTGAGAGGTGTTAGAGATGCTCGAATGTCATTGCATAAAATTGAATCGCGCCAAACTGTTAAGAAGTCTAATGATGATTTTTCTGACTCCGGTGCTTCTTCAGAAGCTTTGACGGCTAATTTGTATTCGCCTAATTCAAAGTAAGCCTTTGCTAGCATTGTATAATAAGTTTTATCTTTTGTTTTTTCTTTTCTTAGAGGAGTTGCATAAGTTATTACCTCAGTCCAGGATTCATTTATATAGTGAATTAACATCATAGAATGAAGCGCTACCGGATTATACGCATATATCGTCAGAATTTTTTCGAAATAAGGCTTTGCTAAATCCAAATCTCGAATAGAAATAAAATATTCCCCCAATTCTTGGAGTGCTTGCATTTCATATTCTTCGTAATTAGAAATTACATCCAAGAAAAGAACATGTTCTTCTGCTCTACTTGATTCCTTTAAATACTTCATGAATTCAAAGACTTTCTTTTTATCGTGTGCATGATACTTATAGAAATTGTTAAGCATCTTTTTCGCAATCTCGTATTCATCTAGTAAATAATAGATTCTCAGTAAGTTTAGAAATGGAACCATTTCTTGCGGCTTTTCTTTTTGGAGTTTTTTCAATATTTCTTCGCTTGATTCGATATACGATAACATAACTCCGTAGACAGCAAGATTGTTAAGTTCATGAAAAGACTTTGCTCCTTGTAAAGATTTTAATTTTTTGTCCAGAGAAGTAAAATCAGGATTTACTACTGGAGTTAAATTTTCATTGAGCAGTATAAACTGTTTATCCGCTTTCAGTATTTCGGACTTGTCTTCCTCTAATACTGGCGTAGGACGAAATATGGAAACGCATCCAGTGATGGCAAATAATAAAACTAGGCTCCCCAATTTCTTCAAAAGCGGATAACATAGATTTGTCTTATTGGTGAATGATAGATTAAGAATATTTATTCTCTTCATTGATCTGTCTTGCGAAGAATAGATATTTTAATGATTTCTTTTGATTCCCCATCAATAAATATAGAATCGAGAGATCATAAGCGTCCTTCGGATTTGGTTGGATGGAATCTTTTTCATTGTAATAATTTTGTAGATTGTTTTCGAAGCTAACAAGCTTCTTATTTTTTATGGTAATGATCCGATTGATAAAATCTTTTTCTTTAGCTGTAGGATTGATTTTTTTGTATTGCATTTCTTTGATGAAGCTATTGAAACGATCATCCATCGAAGTCGCCTCAGAAACTATCTTGAGGGCTTTCGAATAACGTCCAGTCTTAATCAAAATATCCGACTTAATCAGTTTTATAGAAGAGTCTTCTTTATAGAGGGAATTGTATATACTCAAAGTCTTTATGGCATCTCTATATCTTCTTTGTTTATAATAGAATTTAATTAACTCTTCTAGGCTTGCTTTGTGATGTGGATCAATTTTTATTACATTCGAAAGATATTGTTCCGTTTTATCTACATTATCCGCTTTGGCATAAATGGAAGCAAGGAGAATGTGGGAAAAAAGAAATCGTCTTTTGTAGTAGAGAGATTTTTTTAGACATTGAATTGCTTTTTTAAAACGGTTTTGCTTGTAAAATTCTTGACCGAGATGAAAGTATGTTTCTTCATTTGGATTTAGTTTTGTAATTTTATAAAAGAATTCTAAAGCCTTGGAATTCTCTTCGAGATTGGAATATAGATTTGCTAATCTATAAAGACATTTTATATTGTCTGTCTCCATTTCCAGGCATTCAAGGTAGCACTGTATTGCCTTTTCATACTCAGCATTTTCTTCAAATTGTAATCCGTCTCGGTAAGATTCTCGAAACTTTTTAATTTTAAAATGAGTATACTTTCTCTTTATATTATCTTTCATGCTACTGACGTAACCAGAAAGATTTCTGGATTCTATAACTTCTAATCTATCTTTCATTTTTTAGTAACTCGGAAACTTTGGCTGTGAATAGCAATCTAAGAACCCAAAATAATTTAGCAAGAAAATTAAAAATATTGATTCGAGTTCGATTTTTTACCCAAATCTGTTCTTATTTGCTCTGTTTGCTCCGGGGAAAATTTAATTATTGGAGAAAAATGCCGAATTTGTTTGCTTTTCATGTCGATTATTATACTAATTAAACTTAAGAACTATTAAGGTAGGTTCCAAACACATGAAACATATTCTGATTACATTGGGAATAGTAGCCCTAATCTCCTGCCAATCTTCCCCGAAAAAAGAAGAAGCAGTGACCACCACGACTCAAGAAAAAATTGCTACCGAAACAGAAGTCAAAGAAATTGCAAAAGCAGTTGAGAAGCCTAAATTTGATGAAGTTGGCTTTGCATCTTGGTATGGAATTCAATTTCAGGGCAAACCGACCGCTAGTGGAGAAATGTTTGATCGTTTTAAATTAACGGCTGCTCATAGAACAATTCCTTTTGGCTCTGTTGTTAAAGTGCAAAATCTAGAAAATAATAGAGAAACGGAAGTTGTTATCAATGACAGAGGACCTTTTGATGAAGGAAACATTATTGAAGTAACAGAAAGAGCAGCGGAAATATTGAATTTTAAAGAAGAAACCGTTGTAAAAGTTGGAACAAATATTGTTAAGCCGGCAGAAGAAAACCCTCTTTTAGTAAAAGATGATTCATTCAGCGTTGATGATGACGATGATGACGATGATGACGATGATATTGATGAAGAGACTGCGCCACCTGCCAAAAAAGGAGAGCCCAAAAAGCCAGCAACCGTTACTCCCGTTGCGCCAGAAAAAAAACCTCCTGTAGTAGCACCAGCTCCTGCACCTGCAAAAACAGTTGCACCAGCAAATAACAGTAAGACTGCACCTGCTGAAATCCCTACTATTTCTACTCCTGCACCTACAAATAACAATGGATCACAGCCAAAAGGGGAAACTGTTCAGATTGGAGTATTCAAAGAGCAAAGAAGAGCAGAAGCTTTTAGAGATCAGATTAAAAAAGATTTTTCAGAAAAGATTTTCCTTTTCTCAAGATCAGGAACTTATGTTGTGCAAATAGGCGATTTCGCAAAACGCGAAGATGCTGTAGCCCTTAGAGAAAAACTCAAAGCAAAGAAGATAGCAAATTGTTTCATACCTCCTAAAAACTAAACGTAGTTTAATCACTGCGAAGAACAATAAAACACCCCGATCAAAAGGTCGGGGTGTTTTATGATGGAATGGCTGAATTTATGTCAGTCTCAGGAAAATCATTTCCCTTAAATAGAAGCTTTTCCTTGGTAGCCTTCGTTAATGCATAAGCAAAGCAATCTCCGAAGTTTAATGAGGCAGAGTGACCACTCCCTTTTCCAAAATCCTTAAAAGCTTGTCTTGCAATCTGCGCCTGATCGGGAGTAACCTCTTTTAGCTCTATGCCCATTTCTTCGACTAATTCATCAAACAGACGAGAAAGAATTGGATCACGAAAAGAATCGATTCGAATAGCAGATTCGAGGTAATTTGCAACAGACATTTTTATATACGGGTCTTTTTGGATAGCCTCTAAAAAGGACTCTTTCTCTGGCTCATTAAAAAGAATGGCGAGCAGTGCGGATGAATCTATAATCACTTAGGGAGTCCGTCTTTCCCATAAAGCAGGTCATCATGATCAGAAGAAAGCGCATTTGGAGGAAGACGCTTTAGGAATTTGAGTAATGTATCACGAAGTCTATCATTCTTTACTATGTCATAGGTATGGACAAGCCTATCGAGCCGCTCACGTAAGGAAACTGTTATCACTTGCGTAATGGATTCCCCAGTTAAGCTGGATAACTTACGAGCAAGTCTGTCTGTCTCTGGATCTTTTAAACTGAGTGCCATATATACGTATATAAACTTTGTATATAAAAAAGCAAGATTTTTTTATTTGATATCAATTACCATCAAAGTAACGTCATCGCTATGATTAGAGACTGTATTTCCAATCCAACTTTTGACATCATTCATGACTAATTTCGCAAAGTCAGCAGGCTTCATAAGGTTATGTTTTCGTATATAACCAATCAGTAGTTCTTCTCCGAACATTTCTTCACTTGAATTTCTTGCTTCAATAATTCCATCTGTATAGAGAACGATTCGGTCTCCTTTTTGAATAGGAATCTCGACCATCTCTGTTTGAATTTCAGGAAAGAGTCCTAGAATTTTGCCTTTCTGATTAAACTCTTTTACTTCATCCGTTTCCGATGAATGAATGTAGATAGACGGATGACCTGCCTTTGCATGTTTCATTGTATTATTTTCGAAATCAAGATAGATATAACTTGCAGTAATAAAATTTGTTCCTACATTATTGAGCATACTTTTATTTATCCGCGAAAGTAAACGTGCAGGATCATCAGCAAAGGCGGATTGAATTGAAAAAGCAATCTTTAGCATAGAAGCAATGATTGCAGCAGGAATACCATGACCCGAAACGTCCGCAATAAAGATTCCTATTTTGTTTTTATCTACAACATGGAAATCGTAAAAGTCACCGCCAACTTGCGCCATAGGATAATAGTTTACTGCAATGTCTAAATTTTGTGATGTAGGTATTGACTTTGGAAGGATAGATGTCTGAATCTTTTTTGCTACATTTAATTCATGTCTGAGTGCGGCTAATGACTCTTTTTCTTTATAAGCTTTCTTTAAATTGATGACCATCTCATTGAATTTTTCTGATAGATAGCCAAATTCATCTTCTGATTCAATCACTACGTTTGTTTCCATATTACCAGAAGAAAGCTCATCTACTGCTTGCGAGAGTTTTCTAAGAGGGTCTGTAATATAAATAGACAGAATATAAGATACAATGATAGTGAATATAAGTGCGACTAACGTAATAGTAACCCCTGCCATAGTCATTGTATTATTGAATTGTCTGATGTCGGAAATGGAAACGCTAAAAAGCACAGCACCGACGCATTGAGTTTTTTCTTTGAAGATTGGAGCAATTACAATAATAAAGGTTCCATAGGCAAGTTGTTCTGGTTCATCTGATATATGAGGGGTGCAACTACGAATAGATTTTTTAATTATATTTTTCAGTTCTTCTGTTTCAATAAATTCCCAGCCAGGAATAGATGCTACTGAATTCTTTGATGCAAAGGTGAGAGTAAAAGGAGTTGATTGTCCTTTTAGATTAAGGTGAGCTGATTGAGTCTTATTTTCCTTGTTGATAATTCCATTTTCTGCTTCTGCCAGAAAAGGGTTACGACTGATTATCCTCAAAATACGATTATCGTTTATTCTTAATTCATCCTTATTTGAATCTATTTGAATTTTAAAAAGGTTTTTTTTATATTCAATTTGAAAATCACTGGTATATTCTGTGCTATCCCAGAAAACGCTCAGTTTACCGTTTTTATTGACATATATTTTTAGACCAATGTATTCATTCTCTAACCAAATAGTATCTTCCGGTATCTTTGTTGCGTCTATCGCATATATTAGTTGGTCTGTTTTTTCATCAATGACTACAGAATAAATCCATGTGATATATTCCTCGTTAGCCGCAACATCTTGCATATACTTCAGATATCGTTGAAACTCTTTTAGTTCCATAGATTTCTCATTGATAAAAGTTTGAAATATTTCTCCATCAATGCCTGCTGCAAGGGAGATGCCAAGTGATTTCTTATGTTGCAGAAAAGACTTGTAATAAATTGAATTTGAAATTCTAAAAAGAGTATAACCTAAGCCAACGGAAAGTATAAGGCTTAAACCGCAAAATCCTGTAAATAATTTTACTTTTAGGCGATTCTTCGCTCCGTAGAATTTTTTAATTTGATTTGTTATCACAGCTTTTTCTATTCTCAACCAAGTTAATGTTATGTATCCCAATTCCTTAGTCAAGTGATTCAGTAATTACAGACTCTTTATTTACCCGTAATTAATCTGTAATATCTAACCCATATTCTCTTATTCAATTAAATATAAAAATTTGTGGATTAAAAGAGATTTTAGATGAAACTTAAGCATAAACTATTTCCAATTCTGTTTCTATTGTTTTGTTCTGTTTCCGTTTGGGCACAGGCTAAAACAGGAGCAGGATCAATACAAGGTGAGGTTCTAGACGCGCAAACAGCAGAGCCTATGTTTGGAGTGACTGCTGTCATTCGTTCCATTTCCAAATCAGCTAGAACTGATTTAGATGGTAAATTTACAATCGTTGGAGTTCCCGATGGTGACTTTGATGTGGAATTTATCATGCAAGGCATGGACACTCAAAAAAGAAAAGTATCTATAGCAGGTGGTAAACCAGCAAAAATCAACGTTGCAATGGGAACCAAAAAATTAGATACAGTCGTAGTTGAAGGAAGAGCTTTGAATGATACAGAGTCCTCTCTCCTGAAACTTCAAAAGAAATCTGCAACGGTATCCGATGGTATTTCAGCTCAAGCAATTGCAAAGACGCCGGACTCTAATGCAGGTGATGTTATTAGGCGTGTAACAGGTATTACCCTCGTCGGTGGTAAATTCGTGTTTGTTCGTGGTCTAGGAGAACGTTATTCCAATACAATCTTTAACGGAGTTCCTCTTCCTTCACCGGAACCTGATAAGAGAATTGTTCCGCTCGATTTATTTCCTGCCTCTCTCTTAAAGAATATTATTGTGAGTAAAACGTTTGTGCCTGAGGATAATGCGGAGTTTTCCGGGGGAACTGTTAAGATTGAGACAAAGGATTTTCCTGATCAATTCTTTATGAAGGCAGGACTCACTGCGGGTTACAACAATAATACTACATTTCAAAACTTTAAGACCTACAGTGAAGGTTCATATAATGTCCCAGGTGGAAGTATTGGAAAAGATTTAATAGGCTTGGATGAGGGTAATCGTAAAAAACCCGAAATAGTAGATACGATTCCTGGGGCTCCTTTCCGAGAATCAGGTAGATTCTCTTTCGGATATCCAGAATCAATCATTTCCCTTGGTTCTCAACAATTTAGCAATCAGTGGACACCTAGAAATACAAACGCACCAGCGAATAAAGGATTTAATTTTTCTATTGGAAATACGTATAAAGTGTTAGGTGATCGCAAACTTGGTTTTATAGCAGCCATAACTTATACAAATGATTTTCAATTCAGACAAGAAAAGGATGTGTTTAACCTAGTCGGAACTCTTATTCCGGGTGCTCCCAATTATCAAAATAAAAATAGATATCTCTTAAAATACAATGACTACAACGCAAATGTTTGGACTGAATCCGTAAACTGGGGATCCATCTTTAACACTACATTCGAAATTGCGAATGGACAAAGACTTCATTGGAAAAATTTCTTTGCAGTGAATAACGATAAAGAGGTTCGTGAATACGGTGGATTTACTCAGAAATTGCCGGCAGAGATTTATTCTACGAAATTAAACTACATTCAAAGGAATTTGTTCAACTCCCAAATCGGAGGTGACCATATACTTAGAATTAAGGATATAAATACCAAGTTTGATTGGACACTTTCCCTTGCAGAGGCTAATCGTAATCAGCCAAACATGCGAGATGTTGTATATGCAGCGCAACCTCCATTTACTTTACAAACTGGAACCAGAGCTTCTATATTAACAAATACACAATCGGCGAGTAACTTTTATTCTACCACAAAGGATACAAATCGATATATCTCCCTTAACTATGAAATTCCATTTACCCAATGGTCAGGACTACAAGGAAAATTTAAGACAGGCTACAGTGCCCTCAATAGAGAGCGGGGATTTGAAGCAGAATTCTTTCACCAAGTTCCTAGAACTGGTGCGACTAACGTCGGTTTAACTGGTCAACCAACCCCAGCGCCAACTTATCCTACTCCTCCAGAAATTGTATACAGTCCGCTCAATCGTGGTCCAAGAGGATATTACGTTGCTGAAGATACAAGAGCTACAGACTCATACAATGCGCGTCAAAAATTGCATGCATATTATGGGCAAGTGGACATGCCTATTCTTCCTAAACTTCGCTTCATTGGAGGTGGAAGATTTGAAGATAATTTTCAATCCGTTAAAACATTTAATCCATTTGATCAAAGAGCAGCATTACTCGAAAAATACAATTACAAGACTTATCTAAATGATTTTGAATCGTCTATTATTGATCCTTCCTTTAGAAAATCCAATGTAATCAATGCAAATCGAAATTGGTTGCCAGCGGCTAACTTTGTGTATAGCCCTAATGACAGTTCGAATATAAGAGTTTCTTATTCAGAAACAATTTCTCGACCTGACTTTAGAGAAATGTCTCCGTTCGAATTTACACCAATTCTCGGCGGTCCACCTGTAAAAGGAAACCCATTCTTAAAAAGAACCTATATACATAACTATGACTTGCGTTATGAGTTCTATCCTAAAGGTGATGAGATCATTGCGATCGGCTTGTTTTATAAAAACATGAGTGCGCCTATCGAGAAAGTTACTGAAGTTGACCAACAATTTCGTTATACCTACACGAACGCAAAACGCGCGTATATCCAAGGCTTAGAGTTTGAAGCAAGAAAAGGATTATCCTTTCTTTCTGAGAAAGCAAAGAATTTTTCTGTTGGTATAAATACATTTTTCATCAAATCAGAGGTGACTCTAAACGATTGGCTCTATTATCAATTGGGTCAATTCGGATCTACCAATACGCAATCGCCAACAAATCTATCTCGCCCTCTACAAGGACAATCTCCTTACGTATATAACGTCAACCTTGATTATAAATTTGATGAAAAGGGAGATCACGGTATATCCGTATTATTCAATCAATTCGGTAAACGAATCGAGTCCGTTGGGGGTCTTGGAATTCCTGACACTTACGAAAGACCTGTTGGCATGATAGATATGGTCTATCGTTTGAAATGGAAAGAGAATTGGAATTTCAGAATAGCAGGAAGAAACTTAAACGATGCACGAATCAAAGTGGTTCAAGAAGACCCTTGGAATGGAAAAGACACAACCATCGCATCCTATAGACTCGGACCAACAGTTACGTTTAGTGCAACGTATAATTTTAATTAGTCGGTATCATAGATACAAATTTTAGAAAGGAAAATACAATATGAATAAAATTTTAAGGAAAATAACTCTGTTGAGTATAATAACCATTATACTCTTGGTAACAGCGAACTGCGAAATAATATCTCCTGAAAAGAAGGAAGACAACAGTGCTCTACTTGCACTAGCCCTTCTATCATCTAGCCAAAGCAGCTCTAGAGCACCTGGCGTTTACATTTCAGGAAAATTAGTTGGATCAGATTCTACAACTGCAATTGCAAATGCAACCATTACAATCAAGGGTAGAGGAGAAGCTGCTGCTATCGTTAGAACTGGAGTAACAGCAACTACTCCTGCGGGATTTTATCAAAATGTTCTTTCAACGGGAACAAGCCCTGTTACCCTCTACGGTAATACAACTGGAACACCTACAAACGCTACAAGAGATACAGAATGTGGCACAACCGTTGTATCTATGTATTCTACTAGCACAACAAACAGAGTAATCTGTGACTCTTCTGCGTTAGATGCAACTGCAAAGACTTCAGGCATTTCTGATGCACTTATTGCTGTAGATACAGAAGTAGGAACTATCACATCTGGTGCTGACGGAACTTTTTCTCAAATAAAATTGTCAACTATAGCAACAGGTAATACTTACACTCTTAGCGTTAGTGGAAAGACAAAAACAAGACGACTTAGAATTGCTAAATCAGGGACATCTACATTGCTTGATGGAACAAGTGATTTAATCCTTGGAAGCTCTACAACTGATGCAAAAAAAGGAACTTCAGCAGCAACGGCGGAAGGTGCAAGTGCAAGCTCTACTTCTAATCCCTATGACTTTTCGATCACTGATTTACAGGTAGAAGTAGTTTATTCAAAACCGTATGACATTCTAACTGGAACTCTCGGCAATACTACATTATCCGCTGCTAAAGATTACGTATTGAGTGGAACAGTAATTGTGCCTTCAGGGGTTACTCTTACTATACCTGCCGGAACTAGAATTTATGGAGCAACATCTCCTGCCGGTGCTTTGTTGATCAAGCAAGGTGGAAAAATTGACGCACAGGGCACTGCATCGAGTCCAATTGTTTTCACATCAGAAAAAGCTGTTGGTTCAAGATCCGGTGGGGATTGGCAAGGTATTATCATCCAAGGAAATGGAATACAAACATTCGGTGGTAGAGGTGTAACTGCTGTAGGTGAGGGTGACGTAGGAACGTTCGGCGGAAGCAATGATGCGGATAATTCTGGAACAATGAAATATGTTCGTATAGAATTTGCTGGTGCTCCGTTTTCTCCTGGTAACGAAAGAAATTGCCTTTCTCTAATGGGTGTTGGTTCTGCAACAACATTGGAATACATTCAATGCCATAGAGGATACGATGATGGTTTTGAACTTTGGGGTGGTGCGGTTAATATGAAGTATCTAGTAGCTAGTGGAAATCGTGATGACCAATTTGACTATGCAGATGGTTGGATTGGAAGACTCCAATTTGCAATCGGACATCTTTACGCTACTCCTGTAGCGGCTAATGATGATACTTCCCGTTGTATCGAAGGGGATGGTAACAGTGCTCAAACCTGTACTGGTTCAAAGAAAACTAGCGCCACTGGAACTTGTGCAGATCCTTCTTTTGCGAACGTAACCTGTGTTAGCTTCGGATCTGGTCAAAACATTGGTGATGCAATTTTCGTAAGGAGAGCAAATGGAGAAAAAGCTGGGGAGTTTTCTCACTTCCATATTCTAAATTTTGGTTCTCAAAACTCTTCCGATTGTGCTTCCTCTGGACAAACAGCAACAGCATCAACGGTCAATCATACTTACACGGTTAGCACAGCGGCTAATAACGGTTGCACTAGTGGTGGAACGATTGATCAAGCAGGCGTTGCATTAACTAGCACTTCTGAAACTGCTCCTAATTATGCACCTGCTGCTGCAAATACAGCGGTTGGCTCAGCGAATGTAAATGCACTTAATACAAACTTTGATAGTGCTACTTACTATGGAGCAATTTTAAATGGTGGGACAGATTGGACTACGGGCTGGACATCTTATCCGACTAACTAAGAAAAGATAATAGATATTATCCACAAATTTACTTGGCGGAGGAGACTCCGCCGTTTTTATTTTTGAAGTTACAATTAGGATTCTTATGATTAAATATATTGTAGTATTCTTTCTTTTATTCTGCACTCCCAAAGCTCCGCCACTATCGAACACATTGAACACAAAAGAAGAAGTCATCCAAAAAGCTTTTGAGTTTATTTCTAAAGGGGATGAGGCTTCGCTCGATAAACTACTTCTGACGAGAGAAGAACACAATACCAATTTTTGGAATCATGTTGGAGAGAGATTTACAAGAGATCCTGGGATGACTGCAGATTTGGCATTCGAGCACATGAATATCGAAACCCATTACGGCAAGCAACAATTAATTCATGATTTTAAAGGTAAATACCTCTCAGTTAAAAGCATATCTTGTAGTCGCATTGAAAAATATGGACCATTTAAATTACATTTAGGATGTAAGATAATAGCCATTAACCCGACAGGAAACGGGATTGAAATTACGGGAATTCGAACAGTCATTGAACTGGATGGGAAGTTTAAACTTTATCATTTGAGGAGAGAATGATAAAGTTTATTACTTATTTACGAACTAACAGCAAGATTGTCCTGTATCTGAAGAAGTGGAACAACATGCATTAGCTTGTCCACTCATGAATTTGAATTCAGGGAGCTGGTCTTCTAAGACTACGAATACTTCCCATTCATTTCCATCTGGATCTTTCACCCAAGTTTTATCCTGAATCGCGTAACAACAGGATACGCCTATTTCGTCTCTTGCGGATAATCCTAGTTCTTCCCAATATTGTTTTACTTTTGAAACATCTTCTGTAGAGCTTACTTGGATTCCTAGATGCGATAATCTGCCTTGTGGAATCTTTTGACCCGCTTCATTTAAAGTAAGATTTAATGATGGAAATTCTAAGTCAAACTTAGCGTATCCATTTCTGACTTTCATTGGCTCTATACCAAACATTTTTTTGTAAAATTCAATGCTCTCTTCTACATTTTTTACAACCAAAGCTATATGCGGTTTTAATATACCTACTTTTGGAAATGTTTTTTCTAATACCTTCATTTTATATTCTCCTATATTTTTTTTGCTACATTTGCTTATTTCATTTTGCGTTGAGAATCCTATTTGCAGTTTCTTTGATTCTTTCTTCTTAATTTTTATATCGTATATTTACGATATACATTTTGTCAAGAAAAAAATACAATAATATACACGAGCTAAATTGGTTTTTGATAAAGAAATTTTTTTAGACAGGATTAACAAGATTTACAGGATGAATAATTCCGAAAATGAGTTTAGCTTTTGTATAAGGGACTGTGTAAAAGCATAGAGTTGTACCCCAAAAAAGGCATAAAACTAAATTTTCCAAAATATGGATAATTTAGTTTTAGAGTCATCAGATAAAGAAAAGAAGCAACCTAATGTGAGAAAATCTTCTTTTTACACAGCCTCTGACCAGAGCTGAAGGTGGGATACCTAATGATGCAGTTTTTTGGTTCGCTAAGGTTATATAATTAATTTCTTTTAATTCCTAGGCGATTTCTTACTCTATCGATTACCGGTGCTGCTGCTGCATGAGCTTTCTCGGAACCTTTCTTAAGAAGTTCTTCTACATAATCGCGATTAGCCGCAAGCTCTTCCCTTTTCTTTCTGAAAGGTGCAAAGTAATCCATTATGGTTGAAAATAACTCTTTCTTTACATCACCGTAGCGAAGTCCCGGAGTTTCAAATCTTGTGCGGAGCGTTTTTAAATCTGTTTCATTTAAAAATAACTTGTAAATAGAAAAGATTACACTTTTATCAGGATCTTTGGCTTCCTCAATTCCTGCTGAATCTGAAACGATAGACATTACTGATTTTCGAATAGATGACTCTTTGTCAAAAAAATTAATAGTGTTTCCATATGACTTTGACATTTTAGCCCCATCTGTCCCCGGTATAATGGCAGTATCCTCATCTATCTCTGGCTCAGGAATTAAAAATGTTGTTCCAAAATCATGATTGAATTTGTTCGCAATGTCACGTGTGAATTCTAAATGTTGTTTTTGATCTTTTCCTACTGGAACTTTTTGACTGTCGAACAATAGAATATCTGCTGCCATTAAAACTGGATAGAAAAACAAACCACCTGTTGGATTAATTCCCTTTGCAGTTTTGTCTTTGTAAGAATGAGCAAGATGTAATTGGTTTACATTGATACACATACTTAAATACCATGTAAGCTCTGTTACTAACGGAACATCAGACTGAATCCAGAAAGTTGATTTGTCAGGATCAATTCCAAGTGCATAAAAGTCACATACCGCATCGAATGTATTGTCCAGTAATGCTTCTTTAGATTTGAAAGTTGTAAGAGAATGTAAGTTTGCGACAAAGCAAAATAAATCGTGGTCTTCCTGGTAGCGAATCATCTTTTCCATAACACCAAAATAATTTCCTAAATGAAGTTTCCCTGAAGGTTGAACGCCTGTTAAAATTCTCATATACGGTTAATCTCGTTTATCCGCACTATAAGGTTTAGAAGTTAATCGTTCGTAGTCAGAATAAAGCTTTTGTAATTCAGCTTCGTTCTTTGCGCTTTGACCAAGTTTAGCAAGGAGGGAAGCATCTTTAAAAATAACTGCGTAGTTGTAAAGAAGTCGTGTCATTTCAAAGAGAACTTGAAATACCGTTTTTCCAGAAAGTCTTCCCTGTGCAACTACACGTCCTTCTGCAAAAGGAATAAAGCGTTGCATGATCTTTATTTCTTCAATCACCTTTTCTTTTGTAGCAACGGTCTTTTCGTTGATTTGTCCGCTTTCTTCGTAGCTTTGTGCGAGCATATGATTTTCAATTACGGTAGTCATCTTTGTTGCAAATTTATGAAAGAAATCCGATGCTTCAGTTAATACTTTTAATAATTGTGTTTCAATTTGATCTTGTGTTCCTTTTGCAATGTTTTCAGCATAATTCTGAAAACCGTATTGAAAGCTTGGAAACTTACGATTAAAACTATCAAGTGTGCGGAGTATATTGTTTATCCGATCTACTTCAGGAAAGAATAAACCAATCTGCATAATCAATACATCTTTGACTTGATTCAAATCTAATTTTATATAGCCTTCTACTAAAGGAATATAATTGCTTTGTAGATCACGGCACACTAATTGGAGCAACTTATGTGGGGTATTCTTAAAATTGGATTTTAATAAATCAGTCTGCATATTCTCAGCATAATAGTGAGCTACGTAGTCATCAATGATAGCATTTAGGAATTCAAAGGATAATTTTCCACCCTCAGCAAAAGAGAAATAATTTTTTCTCAAAAAATCTAATTCGTCTTTGATGTTTAATTTAGATTGTATATCATTGGAAAGCTTTGCAGTTGCCAATTCTATTTGCTTTGCTACTTCTGACGTTGCATTGAATTTTCGTTCATCTACTACGGAAACGTTTAAAGTCTTTTCAATTTCTTGCCAGGAAACAAATTTCTTAGTCATAACGATATGAAATGCAACAATAGCATCTGTCAAAGAAGGCTTTCTTGATTCAAGCGACAAACCGTAATTTAACCCTGTGAGAATTGGTTCAATTTTAGAAGAAAGTTTTGCTTCTGTTCGTATTAATGCTGGAACTTTTTCTAGAATAATATCTTTCGTATCGGGTCGTCCTAAAATGCGCGCATAATACATTTGCATTTTCGTGGATCTACCAAGAAATACTTCAGCAGAAATTTCATCTCTAAAAAGACTATCCAAAGATATAAAGGCATTAAAGAACCGATTGTAATTTAAAATAACATTATAAACGAGAGGAGTCCATATTCTCCAGCCTACTTGCTCGGAATATTTTAGAGCTTGGATCGTGCTTATGATTTCATCTTCTTTGAGAGATCGGAAAATCTTTTCGACATTCTTAGATATTGTGGGTTTACGTGCAAATAGCCCCAACTCTAATGATTTGGTTTCTTTTGCAAATTTCGCTACGCTATTTCCTCCACCAAAGAGTTTGTCCATAAACCCGCTTGCATTCGTATCTGTCATTGCAGGGATTTGGGCAGAGGTTTGTGATTTGGATATGACAGGCTTTGGAACCGGAGCGCCTGTTGCCATAGAGACTGCTTTTGAAAATTCTGTTTTACTTCCGACAGAAGCAGACGGTTCTTCTTTTACTCTTTCTTTTTTTTCTTGGTCTTCATCAATTTTTTTAATCAAGTCAATTCGAATAAAAACATCGTTCGAACGAGTTATGGCATCATCGATTAACTGTTGGTGCTCTGGTGAACGCTTTTTGCGATATAAGGATGCGAAAACTTTATGAGCTTCTGTTCTGGATGCTGGATTCAAATTCTTATTCCCTCTGATTCAAAGGATTCTCAACTATCTGTGCATTTGCAGGCGGATGAAAATTGAATATACTAGAAGAAAGCCCAATATTTGTTTGAACTCCTGAAAATGTAATATCCATGAAATCAGATCTACCTTTTGCTCTTAACTTGAGAGACTTTATTATATTATTCGGCGTAACGCTAACAATTATTTCCTCATAATATTTATTATCAGATTTAAGTTTCAAGACTTTTCCTGTGCTTGAGACACTCTCATAGCCAGAAAGTAAACCACCAAGCCCTCCGGTTAGTCCTTTGAGGTCTTGTTTTCCGGCAATTCCTCTTGCAGGCGAGTAAATCCATAAATGTCTTCCATTTCCAGAAAGAACTCGACCATCAGAAAATTTAACATTTAAACTACCTGGTCTTTTATAGGAAATGGAACCAGATAAACCATCTATGGAGATATTTGCTCGAAAGCTATCAAAGCTATTCATTGTTCCAACAATACTATTTAATAGTTCTTCCCCTGATTCAGCAGCGGCAGAAAGGCTCAAAAAAATAAGAAAGAACATAAAGCGAAATTTCATTTTTTCAACTTACAGAGCTATGGTTAATACTACAATTAATATTTTCTTAAGACGATAGGCTTGCACTAGCTGTTTTCCTTGAAGGAGATGCGGACAATCGAAAGATCATCGGATAATTCTCCCTTATTCACCAAATTGGAGTAGATTTTATCTAACTGACCTTCTGACATTTCTATGATTTTTAAGAAAAGCCTTTGATTTTCATTTATGATTCTAGTTCCACTTGAACCTTTATTTAGGATCAAGTCATCCTTACCGTCTGAACCACAGAAAATCACATCTCCTGGTTGTAATTGAAACTGAATTAAACCAACGTCAACATTAAAAGGCATACCAAGCTTATGCGCGGTAATTCCATCTTCGATAAAGTTTGCTTTTCCGTCTCTGTATATTATACTCAATGGATGCTCTGCATTAAAGAATTGCAAGAGTCCTGTTTCATCCTCAATGACTCCCAGGATACAAGAAACGAACATTGTTCCGTCAAATGCTTCCATTACCTTTTGAATTTCGAAGAAAGTTTCTCTTAACCATCTATCAGACTCTTTCGTGATTACTCTCTTGTTTGCCGCTGAGCGTGACATGATAGAGTTGACAAGAGATCCTATGACAAGTGCTCCTCCTGCTCCTTGCATGGATTTACCCATTGCATCACCATTGAAAAACATTGTAAACTTTTTACCTAGGAAGTTTAAATTTCCCGCGATACTGATATCTCCACCTAAATGACGAGTCTTGCCTTTGAATTGAAATGTTTTCTTTTGCTCTGTGAGAAAATCAATTTTTATATAAGGACTTTTGTTTCGATTTTGCATTAAATGCTCTGCAATTAATGTAGTCAGAAAATAATCTCCCTCTTGCTGTATCCTCAATTCCTGAACTTCTGAAAGGGTTTCTTTTAATTCATTTGTTCTTTCTTCAATTCTTTCTTCTAATTGTTTGTTGTGCTTTTGGATTGTTGTAAAATTTGTTTTTAGATTACGAGTCATTGTATTGATGCTTGTAACAAGTTCACCAATTTCATTATTTTCATTGAGGGAAATCGAGTAATTCAAATTACCATTTGCAATTTTTCGAATACCGTAGTTTAATTCGTTAATCGGAGTTACAATCCATTGTTTTATGACTCGACCAGCGAGTATTACAATGATTAACCCTAAAAATAAAAATAATCCGATTAGAAGAAGTGATTCCTTTTTAAGTTCAAGGATTTTTGCAATATTGGAATCAGCGCCTATTACACCTATAATCTTACCATTTACATTAATAGGATAGAATGCAGACTTAAATGTTCCCAACTGATTAGAATAATGTCCATTTACAACGACCATCTTGCCTGATGTAAAGGATTCAAATGCTTCGGAAGGCGGGTCTTTATATTCTTTAAAGTAATTGTCATGCGGTTGTTTTGTAGTCGGATCATCTCCTGAATCATATACAAAGTAGAATTGACTTCTTTCATTCATCAGCACGATGTAAATGGATGCCAATCCCAATTCTTTCTGAATATTTTTAATTTTTTTCCAGTTCTGAATGTATTCTTGTGATTGTGAACTCTTCTTATTGAGATTTGGCAAACTTTCCATATCCACAATATTATAAATGGAAAATAATCCATTGTATAATTTGTCGATTACTGATTTCATCATATAATCATTTTGTTTAAAATAGAAAGTTACTCCAATACTGAGACCAACAGCAAGCAAACTTAGGAATAGTATACTGTTGATCTTTTTCTCGATACCAATTTTCATTTTAGTTTAATTTTTTTTTGAAATCAAAAGATGCGAACAGGCCAGTTAGTAAAAGTCTTATGCTCTTTTAAATTGCAGGTAAACCCGCCAACTCGAATCGTGATGATATTAATTAATTGAGCTTCTGCGGCACACTGGTCTACTTCATATTTATCGTAGAAAGCATTTTCTTTTACTCCAGCAAGCTTATTTGATATGAGTGACAGCAATGCATCTATAGAAACTTTTCCTTCTGCAGAGCTGGAGATGGCTGCACCGGTGATTGCTGCTGTAAGTATAGTGTTCTTAGCCTCTTTGCCTGTAACCGATTCTGGAACAGATAGATTTAATGTATCTAATACAATGCATTGCGACATGCTTAGAACAAAAACTAACAATGTAAAAATTTTTCTCATAGTGAATACTCCTTTTACCCAACATAAAATGCTCATTACAATAAGAATAGTCAATCTATCAATTAGAATTTGATTTTTCCTTGTAATTAAAATGTAATCCTTCTTTGCGAAACTTAGGTTTACGAAAAAAATTTAAAGAGATTGTATGAACAAAGGAGAAGGTTACATGAAATTTACCAAATACATTATTTTATTTTTTATCAGTTTATTTTTCACTGATTGCAAGAAGCAAGAAAAGATTATTATCACTGGCTCGGAAACTATGCACTCGATGATATTGCTCATCTCAAATAATTTTATGAAAGAAAATAAAAATTATTCCATAGATGTTCGAGGCGGTGGTTCAGGAGAGGGAATTAATGAATTAATTAATGGGATTACTGATATTGCTTTAAGCTCTAGAGATTTAACTGAAAGCGAATTTGAAAAACTAAATCATAAACAAACACTAGAATCAATCGTTGTAGCATACGACGGTGCCGCGTTTGTAGTTCATCCAACTAATCCTGTTGAAAAATTAACGTTAGAGCAAGCCTCTGATATATTTACAGGAAAAATAAACAACTGGAAGCAAATGGGAGGTCTTGATAAGCCAATTAAAGTTGTGATTCGAGATAATTATTCAGGAACAGCGCATTATATAAGAGAGCACGTTGTTCGACAACTTGATTTAGGACAGAGTCACTACTTTAAGAATAAACAAAATGATTATTCGAAAGATGCTGTTGTGCTAATTAATAATGAAGAGATTGTTGATTTTGTTGAAAAGAATCCGGATGCCATAGCTTATATGGGAATGGGATTTGCTCATGTGAATAGCAAATTGAAACCATTGAAGTATGCAAGAACTAAAGAAGACGAACCAATTCTTCCAAACATTGATAATATCGTGAAGAGAAAATATAAACTCTCTCGTGCTTTAAAAATTTTATACAAAACAGATAAAGCGGGTGCAAAAGTGGATGCGTTTATAAAATATATTTTGAGTGAGAGTGGACAAAAGGGAGTCTTGCAAAGTGGATATCTTCGCTCCACACTTCCTGAAGTAGAAGTAAATGCAATAAAGCAATGAGGTAAAAGCATAAAATGATTTTCGTTTACATAACTTGTAAGAATAAAGAAGAGGCGATGTTGATTGGTCGATCTCTCGTCGAAGCAAAACTAGCTGGCTGTGTAAACATGATTGAACATATGACATCCATTTATGAATGGGAAGGAAAATTAGAAATCAATGAAGAAGTCATTCTCATAGCAAAAACAAATGAATCTTTTTTTGAAGAAATTATTTTTCATGTAAAGAAGATTCATTCATATACTGTGCCCTGTATTTTATCTATTCCCATTCAAAACGGCAATGAAGAATACTTGAAGTGGTTGGAATCTGGATTAAAAAAGAAGTAATTTGTTGCCACAGAGGCACAAAGACACAGAGAGACAGAGTTTTTGAAATGGGTTTAGTTTATTCATAAGCTTCACTCTAAAGAGAGTCTTTCATGAATAATCAATTTATGAATCTACTTTGAATAAATTCATAAATCATATCCTACATTTAAACCATCTCTGTGTCTCAGTGGCAAAAGAACCAATAAAATCAGGGTTTTTTGATAGGTGTAGATAATAAAAAACCCGCTCGTAAGCGGGTTTAGTTTTAAAAAAAATTGATCTATTTTTTTTAAAGAAGTTTAATTACTTCTTTTTTGCAGCAGGTTTCTTTTTTGCAGCAGGTTTTTTCTTAGCAGCAGCTTTCTTTTTTGCAACCATTGATGTAGCCTCCATTTAGGATTTTGGTCTTTTTTATTTTTTTCTAAATCCGACCAATAGATGTTAGTGACATAATTAATACGGCTATTAAATTATGTAAAGTATTTTTTTATTTTTTACAAAATATTTTTTACTTCTACAAAGAATATCGCAACAAAACACAAAATGCATTAATATTAATTATGAAATTTATTTCATAGATGTATTTTAAAAATAATATTTCATTCAAAGAATAATTTGTAGAGATAAATTATGTGTATTCCCTTCTTTCAATGTCACTTGAAAGTTTTTTTCTTACTCTTAAATAAGATTTTCCATCTTATGAATGACTTATTAACCTAAATAATTTCTTCGAGCTATAGATTAACAGTCTGTAAACGCTATCAATCAAGTAAAAATACTAAATACGTTTAGATGTTTGTGATAAAAACTTATTCACTGTTGTAAAAAAGATACATTTGGAAGAGAAAATGAATGCTAAATTGTTTTAAACAAGACATGTAATTACTTTTATAAAAGATTTCTTTGTCCAGAAAAAATAAATCTTCAATCATTCATTTGTATTGGCTATAAAAAAAATAACTCCTTCTATCGAAGAAGATTCATTTTTTGATTTTATATCATCAAAGCACAGTCTCATGTAATTCTTTTTGTAAAGAGATGCACAAAAAAATATTTTCTTACTTTAATTCTTCAAGAGCAATTTGAATCAATAAAATACAGGCTGAAATCTTACGAATGAAGCACCGAATGAAATGTTTTTCTTTCTAATTTATGCTGAACTGGATTAAAAGTTATGATTTAAGTTCATAAAAAACTGTTTGTCCTCTCTAGAGACTGCATAGTCGAGAGAAATTACAGTAGATTGATTCCAAATAATTCGAAAAAGAATTCCGCGAGAGTATTTATATCCTTGCAAGTTGATTGAATTTATTGAATCCCATACTCTACCCAAACCAAAAGAAGGACCAATATGAAATGTAAAGTATTCATCACCTAATCGAAATGATCCAAACTTATATCTTATTTCTGTATTTGCTAAACTCATTACGTTACCTACAAATCTATCTTGTTTATATCCTTGCAGTGTGCTTCCTCCACCTAAACCATAAATTGGGGTGTCAATGCTCCAGATATGTCTGTATTCGTAGAAGGGGATAGTGCCTGTTATACGCGTGAGAGCAACTCTTCCTGCTAAAACCATTTCCGAAAAGTATTTTGGAAAGAGTTGATAGAATATTTTTGCATGAAGGAGTGATCTTTGAAAATCATAATCGGCTCCCCATGCTTTTGAAGATTTTATGAAATTGATTTCTGCAAAAATTCCTCTTCGTGGATTTGGTTCAAAGTCTCTTGAGTCGTATGCAATTCCTGTTTTAAGATAAATGGTATAGCCACCACCAAATCCATTTATCTTTCCCGCATCTTTGTCTTCTGTTAGTTTTGTTTTTGCGTTTGGAGTTGGAAGAACTACATTCAAAGCCGAAAAATCAGTTTCTCCGAAGTAAGGATCTTTTGCTTTCGAAATCTTTCCGTCGTAGCTCCTTATAATCATACGGGATACGTCCGTTCCTAAAGCAAATCGAAATGCACCCCAAAAGGTTCTGTCTAGATTCAGATTAAAGCCTGAATTTTCTCCCTCGTATTCATTATATCTTTGATCTGTCACATATTCATACCCACTCGCAGTTCTTCCTGGTCTTCTGTAAGATAATGCATCTTCTCGCTTATCATATTCCGCATTGGTTTGAGTTGGTTGCGAATCATCGTTTCTAGGATGATAAGAAAGTGGTTGAAGGGTTGTTTCTCCTACACCAAAATACAAGGCACGAAGGTTTCTATCATAAAAGCTGTAGAAATTGATTCTGTAGGGACTATCTCGAAAGAAAGGTAAGTCAATGCCCGCTCCATAGTATTTTGCACCTACCGACGATTGATAAATGTCGGTAGCAATTCTATATTTATAAGGAGAATACGCAAAGAGAGGATTTGTCTTCTTACCATTTTCAATAAAATAACCACTACCTCCATACCAGACTCCAGTTACAGGATCTGAACTAATAGAAGGAAGTCCTGTCATAAAAGAGCCTTCCCGTTTTGATTTTAATTCTTCCGAATCAATTTTTCTAGATTCATCTAAATGAAAAGGTAGTTTGGTTTTTGTATCTGGATGAATGTCTTCTGAATGCAAAGAGAAAATGCAAAGAAACAAAAATAAAATACTGTAAATCAAAAAGATTTCACTTCACGACAATTGCTCTTGGAAAAGTTGGGCAGGCATGGACACAGATTCCACAACCAGTGCAGTCTTTTGATATACGAGGTTGAAATTTTTTATTATATGTGATAACATTTTCAATAGGACAGGAATCGCGACATGCATTGCAGGTAAGTTGCTCGGTTTTAGTATTGATGCAATGATCCACAAGAGCTTTCGCCTGTCCAAGTTTCAAAGTTTCTTTTTTCTTGAACGACTTCAGTGCATCTACCTCACAAGCATTGATGCAAGGATAGTCAAAACACATCATGCAAGCATTCATGTTCGGATCGAGATGAGGTATATTCTTTTCTAATTTGGGATCAAAAACGGGAAAAATCGTATTGTAAGGACAAGCTTGAATGCAATCTCCACAGCCTGTGCATTTCTTTAGAAATTTTGGCTTATCAACTAGAGCACCGGGCGGATATTTTAAATTTCGATGAATCTTTTTAGATTTTGAAATTCCCGGTGTTTCAGGGAGATACTCTTTATTATCCGCTAGACCAGAAATGTCTTCTGTAGGTGCTTTGCCGGCTACTGATTCCTGAATTGCTTCGTAGACTTCTTCTGTCGTATCAACAGCCTTTTTTAAGGCTTTGAATAATCCTTTTTTAAAAAAATCCTTTCGTTGCATGAATCACCTAGCAAATAGTATGTCGAGACTATGTAAAACAGAATATTTTTCCGATCAAATAAGACTTGAAAATAAGAGTTTAGCCATTTCTCAATGCTTCTGCAAGGCTCGTATTTACTTTGAGCATAGTTTTTAGTTTTGTTAGCTCAAGGACAGCTAGAACTTGCTTGGTAGGACAGCATACTTTGATGTAGCCGTTTAATTTCATAAGCTTAGACTGAACGGCAAGAAAGGCACCTAGACCAGAAGAATCAATGTAGTGAAGATTTTCCACGTTCACGAATATCTTGACTTTGCCCGCATCAGTAAGGTAAGAAAGAATCTGTTTTAAAGCAGGAGTCGAATATAAGTTAAGATCTCCGGCTATATCAAGAATGATTCCATCTGTAGGTTGATTTGGTTCTGATTTAACACGGGTGGTAATTTGTAATTCTGTTCCTTCGTGATGATAGATTGGGTTAGTAAAATCGGTGCTTGGGTTACTCATAAATTTATTTCCTAGTGTAATTCTGAAACTCCGTCTGAAATTTGAAAACCATAAAACGAAGCTTGTATATTAAATTTTTCTTTGTATCGATTTTTGATTTCGCTTTCTATCTTTGCTCGATTTCCAATCTTATCTAAGACCAATACACTCCCACCAAATCCTCCGCCAATCATTCTAGCTCCACTGGCTTGTTCTCGTTTTAATTCAGCAATTAGAAAATCTGTTTCTACACAGGATACTTCAAATAGCTCTGATAAAGAGTCATGCGTTCCGTAAAGACATTTGCCAGCAGAAAGAATATCTCCTTTCTCAAAAGAAGCAAGAAGCTTGTTCGTGCGATCTTTCTCTCCGATGACATGCTGCACTCGCTTTAATTCTTTTTCGGTGAATAAAAAAGAGATTAGGTCAGTTTCAATTGGTAGATCGTAAAGATTTTTTATTTGAGGAAGTTTAGCTTGCACTTTTTTTAACGCACTCTCACATTCTTTTCGGCGATTGTTGTAGTCGCTGTCTTGGAGAGAGTGTTTTACATTGGAATTGATTAAATAAAACTCGTGGTCTTTTAAATCAAGGTTGTGATAAGTTTTTTCGAGAGTGTCTGTATTGAGCAGAATGCATTGATTCTTCTTTCCATTTGCGATGATGAATTGATCCATGATGCCACATTTCATTCCAACGAAGTTATTCTCTGCGGCTTGTCCGATGAGAGCAATTTTTTCACGAGAAATTTCAAATTGAAAAAGAGTAGAAAGCGCAAAACAAGTAACTACTTCCAAAGCAGCCGAAGAAGATAATCCTGCGCCCTGTGGAATGTCTCCATCAATAGCCATATCAAAGCCACCGATAGTAAATCCTTCTTTGTTTAGCTCATCTACGACTCCGTATACATAATTTGCCCAGAGATGGGACTTATCGTATACAGGTTTATCAGTAGTAGCCACTTCTTTGTATTGCTCCGAGTAAAGACGTATCTTTCCGAGTGAATTTTTGCGGATGCTTACACAAACCTGAAAGTCAATGGCAGCAGGAAGAACGAATCCGCCTAGATAATCCACATGCTCACCGATTACATTGATTCTGGCTGGTGCTCTAAATGTATGAATAGACTCATCGCTTGAGCCTAAGTTAGTAGTAAGAAGGTTTTTGATGTTTAAAATCATAAGTTTAATTTAACATATCTTGAAAAAAACATTTACTCTGTCTAGATAAATTTATTTTGTGGAAGATGTTATTTATGACACGGAGGAGTTTTTGTAATGAATATTAAAATTGATTCTAAATTTTTAAAATCTTATTTCCCGGAAAGCTTGCTTTCTAAGAATCTAGAAAAATCCATTTCTAAAAGAGAACTATTACACAATAAAAAAGGCGCTGGCTCTGAGTTTTTGGGTTGGGTAGATTTACCATCCCAAATTAAAGACGCTGATTTAAAAAACATACAAGAAACAGCAGACGAAATCAATTCCCATTCTGAATACTTGGTAGTGATTGGAATCGGTGGTTCTTATCTCGGTGCAAGGGCAATGATCGAAGCAAACGTCAATAGCTTTCATATGTTTGACAACCATAAGAATAAAAAAGCCAAAATACTATATGCAGGACATCATCTTGATGCTGACTATCACAATGACTTACTAGAATTTTTACAAGACAAAGAATTTTCAGTGAATGTGATTTCAAAATCAGGCACGACTACGGAGCCTGCCTTAGCTTTTAGAAGTCTCCTTGCTCTGACAGAAAAAAAATACGGAAAAGAAAATCTAAAGAAAAGAATTTTCTCTACGACAGATGCAAAGAAAGGTGCGCTAAAAAAACTATCCGACGAATACGGACTTAAGACTTTTGTAATTCCAGATGATGTTGGTGGTAGATACTCGGTATTAACCCCTGTAGGTTTAATTCCAATAGCTGCATCTGGAATTTCCATTGCAGAATTTGTAAATGGTGCTAAGTCTATGCAAGCCTATTTAGCTAATGAAAAAGATCCTATAAAGAATCTATCCTGTTATTACGCTGCACTGAGAAATACTCTTTATGAATCAGGAAGAAAAGTTGAGATCATGGTAAACTACAATCCTAAGATGCATTACTTTACCGAATGGTGGAAACAACTCTTCGGAGAAAGTGAGGGTAAAGACAAACGAGGCATTTTCCCTGCTGGAGTAGACTTCACAAGTGACTTACACTCTATGGGTCAATACATCCAAGATGGAGAACGCATGTTATTCGAAACAGTTCTTCATATTGAAGAGCCGGGTCGTGATAGCGTCATACAAGAGTTTGCCGGTGATCCCGATGGACTGAATTACATAGCAGGACAAAAACTTTCTTATATCGGAGAACAAGCAATCAAAGGAACAAAGCTCGCACACTATGAAGGTGGAGTTCCTAATATTGAAATTTCAATTCCTAAAGTATCGCCTACCGTATGCGGAGAGATGGTATATTTCTACGAATATGCTTGTGGTGTTTCTGGTTATATGCTTGGAGTCAATCCATTTGATCAACCTGGAGTTGAGGATTATAAGAATAATATGTTCGCGCTTTTAGGAAAGAAAGGCTACGAAGAAATGAAGGTAAAAGTAGAAGAAAAACTAAAAGGACTAATGTAGGATTAACAACATCATTTCGAACATTGCTTTGCTGCAAGATTTGCAGCAAAGTAAATGAGTGATGTGAGAAATCTATTTTGCAATACGACGGTATTATTAAGCAAAATAGACCTCTCACGATGTTCCCACCCGCTATTGCCCAATGTCATTAAGTTAAGGAAATTAGAGAACATTCTTGTAATTTAAAAAGTTTCGATGTTTGCCTCGTGGCTTACTGACTTTTATGATACGGGGAGATTGTCTATTTAGTCTGACAGGTTCTAGGTGAGATAAGAAAAGTTCATTCAATTTTTTCATTACTAAGTCAGACTTATTGGTCATAAAAATTTTTACGACTTCATCTTTTAATAACCCTAATGAAACGCTTCGATTGAAGTTATAATTTAAATTTCTTTGCTCGTTTATTTTTTCTAATTCAGACTCACTTTTAAGAAATGGGGTAATAATACTACGACAAGACAGATGATTTAGTAAATCGTAATGTATATGCAACCTTGCCAATTTAGTCATGGATTCGAGAGCCTCGTTAGAGCTACCATGACAATCTTAACTCAACTATGATACTTCTTCTTATCTTCGATGATTGTAGCAACTACGGAAGGATCGGCTAATGTGGATATGTCGCCAAGACCATCAAATTCATTTGCAGCAATCTTACGTAAGATTCGACGCATGATTTTTCCTGAACGTGTTTTAGGAAGACTAGGAGCCCAATGAATTATATCGGGACGAGCAATCTTACTAATCATCTTCTCTACAGTAGCAAGTAACTCTTTTTTCAATTCATCATTTGTAGTGATTCCATTTTTAACAGTCACATAAACATAAATACCCTGACCTTTGATGTCATGCGGATAACCAACAACTGCCGCTTCTGCTACCGATTTATGAGCAACAAGTGCGCTCTCTATTTCAGCCGTTCCAATTCTATGCCCGGAAACATTTAATACATCATCCACACGACCGGTTATCCAATAGTATCCGTCCTTATCACGACGAGCCCCATCTCCAGTAAAATACAATCCTTTGAACTGAGAAAAGTAAGTTGCCTTAAATCGCTTAGGATCTCCGTATACTCCGCGCATCATAGAAGGCCAGGGAGATTCAATGCATAGATTTCCACTAACCTCTCCTTTGTCGGTGATCTTCTTTCCTTCATTGTCAACTAGAATAGGCTTGACTCCAAAGAAAGGAAGTGTTGCAGAACCAGGCTTAGTCGCAATTGCTCCGGGGAGTGGAGTAATTAAAATTGAGCCTGTTTCTGTTTGCCAATAGGTATCGACTATTGGACATTTGCCTTTACCAATATTCTTACTATACCACTCCCATGCTTCTGGATTGATTGGCTCACCTACTGTTCCCAAAAGCCGAAGTGATTTGAGTGAATGTTTTTCTATATGAGAAGTTCCTTCTTTGGCTAACGCGCGTATGGCGGTAGGTGCTGTATAAAATACATTTACGCTGTATTTGTCTATCACTTCCCAAAATCGACCGGGATTTGGAAAGGTAGGAACTCCTTCGAACATGATAGATGTTGCTCCATTAGAAAGAGGTCCGTATAAGATGTAGCTATGTCCTGTTATCCACCCAATGTCTGCCGTGCACCAGAATGTATCTTCTGGTTTGTGATCGAACACATAATGAAAAGTTAAATTTGCTCCTAGCAGATAACCGGCAGTAGTATGCAACACGCCTTTTGGTTTACCTGTAGAGCCAGATGTATAAAGAATAAAGAGCGGATCTTCTGCATCTGCTTTGTATGGCTCACAAACACTAGAAGAATTTCTCATTAGGTAATGCCACCAATGATCTCTACCTTCTTGCCAATTCAAATCTCCTTCCATTCCAGTGCGCTTAACAACGATTACGTTCTTGACTTTCGTATGTGACTTATCTAGTGCCTGGTCAATGTTCTTCTTAATGTCAATGAATTTACCGCCGCGATAACCACCATCTGATGTTACAATTAAACTTGGTTTACAATCTTCAATTCTTCCAATCAGTGACTCCGGAGAAAAACCTCCAAAGACAATAGAATGAATGGCACCTATTCGCGTGCAAGCAAGGGCAGATACAGCAAGCTCAGGAACCATCGGAAGGTAAATGAGAACACGATCTCCCTTCTTAACGCCTTGCGACTTTAGAACGTTTGCGAATTTACAAACGTCGCGATGTAGTTCCTGATAGGTTAGAGTTTTAGATTCCTCACCACTATCACTTTCCCAAATAATCGCGGCTTTGTTTTTTAGAGAGGAGTCAAGATGTCTGTCAAGGCAATTGTAGGATACGTTTAATTTGCCGCCTTCAAACCATTTTACTTTTCCTTCGGCAAAATTCTCTGATAGAATTTTCTTCGGTGGGTTAAACCATGTTAGACGCTCTGCCTGTTTCTTCCAAAATGTCTGCGGTGATTTAATGGACTCGTTGTATAATTTCTGGTATTCTTTTAGGTTTAGGTTTGCTGATTTTATAAATTCTTTCGGTGGTTGTATAAATCTTTCTTTTGCCATTTTGCTTACCTTTGATTTTTGTATTGGAATGAAGTTTTATTTCAAAATCGTTTTCATACTCCTATCTGTCAAGAGTAGATTTTTTCATCAAAAAATTGCGCTACACTAAAAAAAGAAATTCACAGAATAAGGGCTTCAAAATCTTATACAACCAATGGTAATTAATGTATGACTCAAAAGAGTAAAGAAACCGAAAAGCAGTCCTCCAATCAGTCCCAATCCTTTTTAGCATCCCTAGGTTCCCTTGCGTTTATTATCATTTTAGTATTTGCTTTTAAATCATCTATCTTGGACGCAAACAATATTCCTTCTGGCTCGATGATTCCAACTTTAAAGATTGGAGACTTCCTTTTCGTAAACAAAATGCGTTATTCTCTAAGGATGCCATTTACCGAAAAAGAACTTTATCGCTTTGATGATCCCAAACGTGGTGATATCGTCACCTTTGCTCCACCGAATCGAGATAAAATTCGCGCCCTATTGATAGCACTCGGATTGAGTCCAGAATTATCTGCCTACATTCCTCCAGCAATCGAGGAAAACTACATCGAGACAAACGCTCCACAAAGATACTTTGGGCTTGGAAATATGTTCTCGAAAAGATTTGTAAAACGAGTTATTGGTCTACCCGGAGATACAATTCGCCTAAGCCAAACACAAATGAAAGCAAATCGCGGCGACCTAGTCAGTTATACATTCATAGAATACAAAGAAAAAGGCGCTAATAGTTTTACAAGCTACAATCCTCAAATTCATCCAGCCGAAAAAGAACTTTCTGATTTAGACAATGTCAATGCTATCGGCAAATCCTTGTTTGTCGAAAACAAGAGAGATTTCAAGCATTTCATAATAGAAGGCTCACATGTAGGAAGCTATACTTTTTTTGAGCACTGTTCTCGAAATGGCGGAGTCTGCAAAATTCCAGAAGGCTATTACATGGTTATGGGGGACAATCGAGATGATTCAAGTGACTCTCGTTTCTGGGGACTTGTGAAGCGTGAGGATATTCTTGGTAAGGCGCTTATTATTTATTTTTCAATCAACTGGAAAGACTACACCTGCATGTATAAGAGTAGCGTAGAAAATATTGAAACTGATCCATATCACGAAGAGAAATACGAGAACGAAGAATTATTTAAACACTGTCATATTTCAGAAATCGATCGCTCCATGATGAATGAATCTTTGCTCGGATGGCTCGACAGAACTTTGCGTTATCGTATCTGGCGCATGGATATTCGTTGGAAGCGCATTGGGCGCATTTTAGAGTGAACCTCTGGGAACTGTCTAGCCTCGGCATCGAGTTTGCATTCATCTTCGTAGGCTCTGTTCTACTTGGAAATTATCTAGATGAAAAATTGAATACTTCTCCCTGGGGATTATTGCTATTTGCCGTTCTTGGATTTTCTTTTGCCATCTACTATATCGTCTATCGTGCCAATAAAGTAAACTCAGACGACAAATAATAGCATTCTCAACCAATTCGGAAACAATTAGCTTAGAATCAAGCCTAGTAACGCCATGCCTTATCTTAAATAACTTTACTATATATTTATGCAGAAAACTCTACGAGCGCAAAGAAATTAATACTGCTTGCATACATTAATTCGAATCTTCTCTGTAAAGAGAAAACATAATGGTTTGACTCAATTCTTTTTCGAAAATGAAATAAATAAGAAGAGAAAAGTTTTAAGGAAATAATAACTTGACTTTAGAAATAAGAGTTGGAAGCAAATGAATTTTTTAAAAAGACATTCGAGAAAACCTTTTTTAAGTAAGATTAGTTCTTATATAGAAAACTCTGTTTCTCAATTATTACTGGCAATTTTAGTTGGAATAAATTTATTTGCGACGAATATTTCTGCTAGCGAAACAGCACTCGATGTGGGAAAATTAAACAGTGACTCGATACCATTGACTCCATACATTTCCATTTTAGAAGATCCCAGCCACAATTTATCTATTACTGATATTCAAAAAGCGGAATATAGTTTTCAATTCAAAAACACCTTTTCCTCGTCGAATGCACTTAATTTAGGTTATTCGCGCTCTGCGTATTGGCTTCGTTTTGAATTAACAAATCCAAGTGAAAAATCTTTGGAGAGGATACTTGAAATTAGCTACTCTCGCATTGCCCACATTCATTTCTACCAGCCATTAACCAATGGAATTTATAATTCAATCCTAACTGGTAATGCCGCTCCTTTTCCTTCTCGTCCACATCCAAATCGATTCTTTGTATTTCCAATTGCAGTGCCTGCTCATTCAGTGCAGATTTATTTTATTAGAATTGAATCTCCTACAGACCTACTCATTCCCGCAAAACTTTGGGATCCGCACGCATATGAGATTTACGAGAGAAATGATTATTTGACTCAAGCTTGGTATTTTGGAATGGCATCTGCAATGGTATTTTTTAACTTACTAATTTTTCTTACCTTATGGGATCTCGTTTACTTATTATATATCTCATTTGTAACAAGTGCTGCCATTACTCTAGCCGCGCAAAATGGATTAGCAAAAGAATTTCTCTGGCAAAACTCAATGTTCTGGTCAGAAATAGATTCAATGGTAGGTTACTGTATTTCTTTACTCACTCTATTGCTATTTATGCGGCAAATGCTAAATACCTGGAAAATTATTCCCAAAATCGACTTAGCTATTAAAACACAAATAGGGTTACTTCTGATTAGTCCCATTGGCTTAATTACTTCATTTCAGACATTTATTAAACCGGTTATACTACTTTGCCTTATCACAATTATAATGGTAATAAGCACAAGCGCTCTCTGTTCCATAAAACGACAACGGAGTGCCTATTTCTTTGTTGTTGCATTTTTAATGCTGTGCGTAGGTGGCATAATGATGATTATGCGCAGCTTTGGACTCATTGCAAGTAATGTAATTTCAACCAATGGATTGCAATTTGGTTCTGCATTAGAAATGCTTTTATTAGGTCTAGCTTTAGCAGATCGTTTTAATAACATCCGCAAAGAAAAAGAAAAAGCGCAAAAAGAAGCACTCGAAGCACAAAACTTATTACTCGAGAATCTGAAATCTCAGGAGAGGTTATTAAAAGAAAGAGTAGAAGAGCGCACAATAGCACTTTCAAAAAGTAACTCTGCCCTTGTAGCGGCTAACGTCGAATTAGAAGAAAAAAGATTACAGTTAGAACAGCTTGCTGTAACAGACAGGCTAACAGGACTTTACAATCGATTTATGCTTGATCATGTTTTGGAAACCGAGCTATATCGAAGCCAATACCATTCCAGTCAATTCACTTTAGTGTTACTCGATATAGACCATTTTAAATTAGTGAATGATAATTATGGTCACCCAGTGGGAGACCAAGTTCTTGTAGAGTTTGCACGTTTGCTTACAAATAATGTTCGACACATAGACATTACCGGTCGATGGGGTGGAGAGGAATTTCTTATAATTTGCCGCAACACAGAAATGGTTACAGCCAGAACGTTAGTAGAAACATTGCGCGATCGAATATCGCAACATACCTTTCCTGTCATAGGAAGTAAAACATCTAGTTTTGGAATCACTGAGTATAAAAAAGGAGACTCAATTATGCAAATGATGTCTCGCGTAGATAAAGCCCTTTATCGCGCCAAAAGAGCCGGACGAAATCGCATTGAATGCGAGATATGACTTTTTAGTAATGGATAAATTTATTCGGTAAAAATAGAAAGTAAAATTATGAGTAAAATTCAATATAACCTTTCAATCCTAGAAGCAGAGCTAATACATATTAATCTCATATTACCATTATTTAACAAATACAGAAAGTTCTACGAAGTAGAAAATAGACCAGAAGACGCAAAAGCATTTATCCAAGAGAGAATAGAGAAAAATCAATCCAAGATTTTCTTGGCGATGCAAGAAGAAAAGGCAATCGGATTCACGCAATTATATCCTTCCTTTTCATCCCTATCTCTTAAATCAGTCTGGATATTAAATGATTTATACGTAGACGAAGACTTTCGTAAGCAAGGCGTGGGAAAATTGCTATTAGACGCAGCAAAAGATTTTGCAGTCAAGACAAAAAGCAAAGGTCTTACTCTTTCTACAGGAATACAAAACGAAGCAGCACAAAGCCTCTATGAAGAATACGGCTTCATTCGCAATGAACATTTCTATGAATACTTTTTGTTTTTCTAATATTATTCTTAAGTTGACAGCATTAGTAGCAAGGTTCACAATCAATAAAAGGATTTTAAATTAACCTTAATCAGATTTAAGAAGGATGCATCCAATGAGCCTGGAAGATAACAAACAAATCGTTCGAAATTACTTTGAATTCATTAACAAAAAAGAGAATCAAAGTGCTTTTGATTTGCTAAGTGATGATATAAATTGGTGGATTTTAGGTAGCACAAAAGTTTCGGGGACCAAAGACAAGCGGCTAATCACTCTTGGCTTCAAAATGATTCAACGTGCATTTGAACACATTGAATTTATCTTACATGATTTCACTGCAGAAGAAAATCGCGTTGCCGTTACAGCGGAGTCAAAAGGTAAACATTCAAACGGGAAAGAGTATAACAACCATTACCATTTTCTTTTCACAATCGAAAATGGTAAGGTTATTAAAGTTAAAGAATATCTAGATACAGAACATGCTTCTTGGATCGATGCAAAGTGATATACTACTTTGCTACGAATAATGTCTTGTAGCTCTCTCTATGATTGTAGGCTAAGAATGAGTTTGCGAAAACTAAAAAAATTCCCACCGGTAAACCTTGCATATCCAGAAATAAATGAACTAATAAAATATTTACTATGATCGGCGCAATCACCACTGTAGCAAGAGGAACAAATCTTCCTGACAGAAACATGATTCCACAGATAAGCTCGATTACCTTCACTGTAGGCATCATATAAATCGATGCTTCTAATCCATCATTAAAAACTTTCATTGCACCCATTTGCTCTGGTGGTGTAATGAGCTTAAACAAAAAGTAATTGAGCCAAATAGGAATAACGCCCCCATTAAACTTCTTACAACTATCACTGCTATTTTCATAAATTAATCTCCTAAAATTTATTCTTTTTTTATCGCTAAAAATTTTGAACCAACAACTTTTCCTTCGTATGCAGTCTTAAATAACATTTATAATTCAAATTTTTTTTAAGCTTCATTATATGCTTTTTCCAGTGGAGCAACTTCCAGTTTTATCATTTCCATCATGGCATCCATTACAGCCTTTACTTTTGTCGGATTAGAGTCGTTGATAAGTTCCATGAAACGTCTTGGAACAATTTGCCAAGTTAAACCGAATGGATCAGTAATCCAACCACACTGCATTGGTTTTGCACCCGCACTGATAAGCTTATTCCAATATTCATCGACTTCTTCTTGATCCTCACAGTTAACAAAAAGAGAAAAACCATTTGAAAACTGGAAATAGGAACCGCCGTTGTATCCCATAAAATTTTGACCGCCGATTACGAATTCCGCTGAAGTAATTGGACCTTCCTTACCATTGCGCGCAACGTTCTTTATTTCTGAATCAGGGAAGGTTGAAGTGTAGAATTCTATTGCAGCCTCAAGTTGATCATTAAACATGAGGAAGGGTGTAATTTTAGACATAGTTGTCTCCTTTATATTTTTGTATTTTTTTTGTAGTGCAATGCAATGACACCAGTTTGAAATTTTTTCGTACTGATGAGATCGAGCTTGAAGACTATTTTTAGATTGAAATGTTTCAAATAACCTCGGACCTTTTCCGGCAACGATTGGTTGAACTACAAAATGGTATTCGTCAATCAAACCAAGATCGGACAATTGGGAAGCTATACTCAAACTTCCTACTGCGATATCTTTGCCAGGTTTATTTTTCAAAGCGATCAATTCTTCTGCGATGTTTCCGCGAACGATTCTTGTTTTGTTTTCGGAAACTTCTTTTAATGTCGTTGAGAATACTAATAAATCAAGAGAGTCAAATACACGAGCAAATTCATTGCTAGACTCATCATCTGATTGGCTCTTAGCAACATCTGGCCAGTAAGGCACCATCAATTGGTATGTTTTTCGACCATAGAGAATAACATCTGTTTTCCGCAACAGTTCAGTAAAATAGTTGTGCAATTCTGCATCAGCAATCCCATCTTCATGGCTACAATATCCGTCTGCAGTAATATTGATTCCAAAAACTACTTTTCTCATATTTCTCCTTGCTGAAATGAATGGAGCAATTCATCCAGTCCCTCCATTGCAATTGTTAAACCTTCTTTGAATCCCATTTGTATGATTGCTTCAAGTTGTGTTAAGTCATCATAGCTAATTAGGATTTCTACCAAGGTGCCTTTTTCTATTTTATTAAATTTTGTATTCCAGTTTGATTTCGGTAATTCATTGTTTACCTCTCCATTTGCATCACAAAAACCATCTTCTAAAGTAAAATTTTTTTGATTTTGTATAGACAGGTATTTGGCGAATGACCAGTGCTCTTCTCCTTCTGGTCCAACCATAGCATAGAGCCAAACTCCACCTTCTCTAAAGTCCATAGATTTTGTTTTTGTCTTCCATGGTTTTGGTGCCCACCATTGATCCAGAATTTCGCTTTTTGTAAATGCATCCCATACTAAAGGGAGTGGTGCGGCAAATTCTCTTTTCACGATGATCGCATTATTACTCTTATCCACAACAAAATTCATAAGTAATCTAATAGGCATTTTATTTACCATTTTTTGTTATAATAATATGCATTGCTGCTTCAGAGGGTTTATGCTCTTTTATTTGATAACCAAGATCTGCCAAATCAATTCCATAAAAAAGATTTTCTCCTTTTCCTAAAAGCACCGGTGATACTGCTAAATGCATTTCGTCGATTAATTTCTTTTGTAGATATTGGCGAATTGTATTTACTCCCCCACCGATACGAACATCTTTACCGTTAGCCGCTATTTTGGCTTTTTGTAATGCTACTTCAATTCCCTCAGTGATAAAATGAAAAGTAGTTCCTCCCTCCATAACAATAGGCGATCTAGCATGGTTTGTTAATACGAAGACGTCGCAGTGATACGGAGGATTATCTCCCCACCATCCCTTCCACTCTTCATCTTTCCATTCCCCACGAATGGGACCGAACATATTTCGTCCAAGAATCCAGGCTCCAATGTTTTCAAATCCTTTAACAGCAAAATCATTATCAATTCCCATGGTGCCTTCCTGTTTATTGCCTCCATGCATTTTTTGAAATGATTGAGTTGGAAAAACCCATTCATGCAAAGCCATCCCCCCCATACCCAATGGATTTTCCAAACTTTGATTTGGTCCCGCTCCATATCCGTCAGCCGAAAGTGAAAAACATAAAACTTTTAGTTTACTCATTCTTATTATCCTTTATCCTTGCACGTGATTAGGATTCATCCAGAAAATTTCCCAGACATGCCCATCAATATCTTCAAATGTTCTGCTATACATAAAACCTAAATCCTGCGGGTCTTTTGTTTGCGTCCCACCGGCAGAGATTGCTTTATCTACTAATTTATCTAATGCTTTTTTGCTTTCAGCGGATAATCCGAGTAATGCTTCAACAGTTGTTTTAGTATTTGCAATTTCTTTGGTATTGAATGTTTTAAAGTAAGTTTCAACAAGTAACATAACATAAATTGTATCACTGATAATCATACAAGTTGCATTTTCATTTGTGAATTGTTGGTTAAATGTATAACCAAGTTTTGTAAAGAATTCAATTGATTTATTTAAATCCTTTACCGGTAAGTTTAAAAATATATTTGTTGCCATTTGATTCTCCTTTTTGTCCTCTCAATTTATTATTTATGAAATGATCCTAACCATACAGTGCACATCTAAATCTGTATAGTTTTTATAAACTTCCAAACAGTAACCTTTGGGATCGAGTTTAGGATGTTTGAGTAATTCTTTAAATGCATTCCCAATATTATTTCCATCTTGAAAATGATTTACTATGTACAATGTTGCAAAATTTCCTTTTTCAATTTTAAACTTTTGTAATTCACTATTTGGAATAGTATCAGAGCTTAATACTTCTGCACAAGCCTTGTATTGGATCACTCCTGTTTTATCAGGATGCGAAATTCCGAAATACCTTCTGTTGGGATGATCTGGTAACAAAGCATGTAATTTTTTGTAAGTCACTGGAACGTTATTTGGAAAATCGGGAGATGGTAGGTATACTACGTCAATATCCTTTTCAATTTTGATTTTATCCATTTATTTCATACCAGCTTTAATATATTTAACTAGCTGGTCTATGCAAGTTCCCCAACCTTCGTAAAAACCCATCTCTTCATGTTTCTTGCACTGTTCCACTGTCCAATGTCTTGCGATTGCGGCATATCTTGATTTACCGTTACCGAGGTCTTCAAAGTCTAAACTTGCAACAAGTAAGAAAGGTCTATCAGATGTATCTTCTGTAGGAAACCATCCCGGTAGAAACGCATCCGTCCACACAATACGTTTATTTTTAATTAGCTCCAAGTAAACTCCGGAGTTAGGAAACTCTTCCCCTTCAGGAGATTTCATCATGGTAAAAAATTCTCCACCAACTTTTAAGTCACATCTTGCGTCTATCGTTTGCCAAGGTTTTGGTGTAAACCAGGGAAGTAAATATTTAGGTTCAGTCCAACATTTCCAAAGAAGCTCTGCGGGTGCTTCTACGATTCTTTCTATTTTTAATTCTCTATCTTTCATGTTATTTGCCTGCTTTGATCCAATTGTTAATTATTATCTTGAGATTTTTCGATTTTGTTTTTATATCATTCTGATCTTTAAAGGATGCGACTGCTCTATCAGTAGTTTTCCAAACCAATAATCCTTTATCATCCGCAATCAAATTTTCACTTGGTAGCTTTTGCGTTTTTGCTCCTCGATGAAAAATCAATTGAATTTGAGTTGGTGGATGAATTCGCATCGTTATTCTATCTTGTCCTTCATAACAAAAGTTGGGAGCATTCCATTTAATGTTTTCCGTTAGCCCCTTGTTTGCTTCCAATATAACTTTGCGTAAGTATTCTATTTCTTTTTTTAAAGGATGTTTGAGGTTAAGTAAATACTGGTCAAGACTGCCTTCCTGTTTTGTTGATTTGGAAGTAACTTTTGTTTTATTTGTTAATTCCTCTGCTCTAAACCTTACAATTCGTTTAATCAAATCATAAGGGATTGGTTGATCCAATGGAAATTGAACGGAGCCTTTTCCTTGTTTATAGTTTGCTAGTTCCTTTTTAAATTCTTTATGTCCGGTAGGCGTTGCATAAAATCCAATATGATTTTTAAATCCAGCAAAATGAACCAATGACTTTCCATTTAACTGAAAAGTAGGTATCGCATAACTAATAGTTTCCTCTGCCTTCGGAATTATTTTTTTTATCGTTGCTCGTATTTTTTCTAAAATTTTCTGCACATTGTTAGGAAAGCTTGCGATGTATTCATCAATTGTTTTAAATTTTGTATTCATTTTGTTTTCCTTTTAAAAGCAGAATCAAATGGCTATCTTGCCATGTTTTTTCTTTTAAAATTAACTGCTCAGAATCCGCTTCACTAAACTTAATGGCTTTTAAGGCGTATTTAGCAGCATAAATCGCATGCGTAGCAACATGTGCTGTGGCGCAAGCATGACCTACTGCTCTAGCAGCAAATATTGCTGATTCGAAAGTGGAATTTCTTGCAGAATTATGACATGCAAAGGCTTTTTTTCTAGCCTCTACCATTTTTATTTTATCATTTATCCACAATCTTGCAGTCAAAATTGCATTGACGAGATTAGAATCGTCAGGATGTTCTTTTTCGAAAAGATTCAAAACACGCTCCGCACAATCACAAGCCCATATTGCTAATATTTTATGATTTGCTTTATCGGCAACAATTCGGTCATACTGATTTTTATCCATGGTTAACGAGGCTCTTTATGTTCCTGTTTTTTTGAACATGCACTCATTTTTCCGTAGCCTCGTAGTAAAGCGTTACAGCACTACCACCAAAAGTTTTAGTCTTCACGAGTTTCAAAATAGTTCTGTCGTTTATATTTTCAAATAATGCCTTACCGCTTCCAGCAACAACAGAGTGAACACAAAATTGGTATTCATCAATCAAATTAAGTTTCATTAGCTGTATAATTAAACTAGGACTGCCAACTAAAATGTCTTTAACCGATTGTTGTTTTAGTTCTAAAACTTCTTCTTCAACAGTTCGATTTGACAATCTTGCACTCTTCCATTCTAAATCTTTCAGCGTATGCGAAAAAACTATTTTCGGAATTCTGTTTATTGCAATCGCAAAGTCATTCATTGATTTTTCTTCGGAAGGATTTTCTAATATAGTTCGCCAATATTCCATAAGCTGATAGGTTGTTCTGCCATAGAGTATCGAGTCTGCTTGACTTAATAGATCCGTATAATGCTCGTGCATTCCTTCAACTGGTAGTCCCGCCGTATGATCGCAAATCCCATCCAGTGTCATATTCATAGCTGCAATTAATTTACTCATAGCATTCTCCTTTAAAAAATTTTTTTCATCAGTTTACGCTTATTCATTAGTATCCTCAACATCATAATCCTTTTTCATTTTCTCGAAAAAGATTGAGGCCCCCGTCTGTTCTCTCCCCCAAGAGGGGGAAGGAATAGAATGGGTAACGCCCAAACTATTTTTGTAATTCAGCCAAGTATTCTTCAAACTTAGCAAATGATCCTGCCCAACCTTTACTCATTCCATCCATTGCACCATTGAAGGTAACAATATTCTCGTCATTAGCCTCATACGGTGTCCATATTAAGGTTAATAATGTTTTGCCGCTCTTTTCTTCAAGGGTGATTGTTGTTTTCATTGTGAGAGGCCAAGTGGCGCTCATTGGATGAGAGATGATGTTTCCTTCTGCATCGGCGAAGGATTGGAGGTAAACCAACTTATGCGTTGGATGGATTTCTAAGTATTTTTGTTTGCCCCACATTTCGTTACCGTCTAACGTTCTTTGGCAGTAGTGATTTTCTCCACCTACTTTGAACTCAAACTTTTTGCAGGTCATTGTGAACCCTTGTGGCGAGCCCCACTTTTCTAAATGCGCTTGTTCTGTCCAAGCCTTCCAAACTAAATCTTGTGGAGCGTTAAATTCTCTTGTGATTATAAAATCTTTTAATTCCTCTTTATTTGCCATTGTCCTTCTCCTTTTTTTGTATCTCTTTTAAATATTCATCCAACCGATCAAAGCGCTCTTCCCAAAACTTGCGGTATTGGTCTAACCAGTTGTTAGCCTCATGCAAAGGCTCGGTTTTGAGATGACAAGGCCGCCATTGTGCGTCCTTGCCACGCGTGATGAGACCAGCTTTTTCTAAAACTTTCAAATGTTTGGTGATTGCCGGCATGCTCATATCAAACGGCTCAGCCAATTCTGAAACAGAAGCCTCCCCCTTGGAAAGCCTCGCGAGCATGGCTCGTCTAGTGGGGTCTGCCAATGCCCCAAAAGTCAAACTGAGCTTGTCTGTATCGCCTACATATTTAACCATTTAGTTAATTAACCTTTTGGTAAAATAAGAAAGGTAGGTTTTATTGTCAAATATTTTATATATTTTTAAGGAAGATTTATAAGTATTGAGAAACCTAATAATAGGTAGGAGACAAAATGAAAACAATATCAATGATTATCATGGTAACTTTAATTGCGATCGCTTCCCTTTCTGCAGAAACATCGCAAGAATGCACAAAGAAAGCAATGGATGTAAACAAAGAAGAGAGAAAAGCTTGCGATGCAAAAAAAGGGGACGAAAACAAAGCCTGTAAAAAAGAAGCAGCAGATAAGTTGACAGCAGCAAAACAATCTTGCGCTGAAATTGGAAAAAAATAATTTTAAAATTTAAAATTTAATTAACATAAACCAAGACAATCCTCATAATTAATAGTAAACTAGGTTGACATTATAGTCAACTTAGTTTACTATTAATTCATGCTAGGAAATTTCGAAAACTATAACTCCAACCCGCCAAATGAGCACGAACCACTTGTCTTTCAATTATTTTCTTTGTATAAGGAGATTGAAAAGGAATTATTAAATCAAATCCATACTCAGAACTTTGCGAATCTTACGATGGTTGATATTCAAACTTTATACTTAATCAAACAATCTGGATTCTATGCAAAAAATCTTATCAAGAAAACTGGGACGACTAAGCAAGCCGTTAGTAAAAATATAAATTCACTCGTGAGTAGAAAATATTTATCTTACGTCGAAGACAAAGAAGACGCAAGAGCAAAACAAATTTTAATTACCAAGAAAGGAGAGCGGCTACTTATTGAAGTTTATAGCATTCTTAAAATGATTGAATCAAAATATGAAAACCAAATTGGGAAATTTACCTTCGTTCAACTCAAAATGAATTTACAAAAATTATTGTCCACGCATTCAACTTCGAATTAAACGTTAAAATCTATTTCACAATCGAGCCTTCTTTGATTCCTTCCCCTGGAAATAAAATCACTTCGTCGTTTTCAGCTAACCCTTCGGTTATTGACGCAAATGATCCGCTTCTAACTTCTACTTTTAAAATAGTCTTCTTTGCTTTTCCGTTTACAACTTTATAAACCGCCCATTCTTCTCCTTCCCTAAACATAGCGGAAGATGGGGCTAATATTCGATTATCCTCACGACTTGTTTCAATTTTACAGAGGACTTTGAATCCTTCTCCCATATGCTCCGGGGTTTCAAAATCTATAATTACTCGAACACGCTGCTCTTCTACACCAAGGGAAGAAACTTTTTTATAAGCCTCTGGCTCCACAAGCCTAACCTTCCCGTTTAAGGCATTCCCACCCCAACCTTCGAGTAAAACGGGATTATCTGAATTAATCTTTACCGCCTCTTGAGTAAGAACTTCCGCGACAATCTCCTGCTTAGCCGTGTCACCAATATCTAAAATCGGATTTCCCATCGCAATCGGTCCGGCGCTTTCTCTTTGAACTAAAAGAATTTTTCCTGCGATAGGCGAAAGAACTTCTCTCTTATAATCCCAATCTATTACAGCTACAATTTCTCCCTTTTTAACAACGTCACCTGCATGTTTTTCCACTCGCTTTAAAACTCCGTTCACAGGAGAAAGAATGCTATACTTTTCTTTGACTCTAGAAATTCCTTCTTCTTCTACATACTGAATCAAAGTGCCCCGATGAATCGTAGCCAATTCTGCACTTACCTTCTTTGGCTTAAAAGAAAACCAAACTAAGAAAACAATAAAAAAGATTCCAATTCCATACTGAACATTTCGCATTTTTAAGATTGTTTTTATTTTTTCCGACAAATTCATATTATTCCCTTACCTTTAGGATACTGATTAGATCCATTGATTTAATTTTGAAATATAAAATAATAAAGCTGATGATGGACGTGGCAATGGTTGTAAGAAGTGCAATTCCATAAGTCGTGAGTGAAATATTCAATGGAACATTGAATCCTTCTGTCTCTACAGAGGAAAACATCAAATAGGCGAAAAAGTATCCAGTTAAACATCCAATCGGAAGAGCAACTATGGTCAAAATAGTTAACTCTCCAGCAAGAATAGAAAACACTTCTCGTTTTTTAAAACCTAAAATTCTAAGACTGCCCAATTCGAAAGCTCTTTCGGATAACGCAATCATCGCCGTGTTGTATACGACACCGATCGCAATGATACTCGCAAAAATCAAAAGCACGAGAGTAGTCGCGAGCATACTTCTAGAAGTCATCTCATGAAATACTTTTAGAGTTCCTGCTCTTGTATTCACGCCCCCGATCTTGGGGATACTTTTGAGTTTGCGCAAAAGAGAGGCCTCTTCATTAGAGTCTGTTCTAAGTGCGAGTAAATTAAAGGAGTCGCCTTCTCCAAGTAATCTACTGACTGCCTTTCTCTCCATATATGCACCTTGACCTAGAATCTCGGTTACAATTCCTTCTACAATTACATTTACCTTTTTACGATTTCCTTCTAAAATTTCTATTTGAATTTCTTGTCCAACGGATATTCCTAATTTGCCGGCAACTTGAGAATTCAAAAGGATTCCTGTTTCGGGTGGAATTAGAATTTTTTCTCCTTCGCCGATGAGCCTTCTAAGCTCTGCTCCCTTTGGCAAGCCTTGCAGTAAAATTTCTTTACTCAGTGAACTCGACCTGATACGAATGGGAACCAATCTATATCCTTCCGTAAATAAAACGGATTTTTCTTTTGCAATTTCTAATTCAACGTCAGACGATACAGGTCCAAAAAAAGTAATAGTGACAGACTCCCGTTGCAGCAAATCAAATTGAAGCTCAAGCATATTATCCACTGCATCATACATAAAAGTTCCAATCACCATAATCATCACAGAAGTAGAAATTCCAAGAGAAGAGAGAATGGTTCGAACAGGTCGCTGGAATAAATTACGTAGAATCATCTTTCCCTGTGTAGGCAAAGACTGCATTAGCCGCTCGAGAGGAACTCTAGAAAAAGATTCCGGCATAGGTGGTCTCATCGCTTGAGCTGGATTTAATTTTAAAACGCTTCGAATAGAAAAGAGTCCGCCTAAAATTCCTGAAAGCATTCCCACTCCAAAGCCCTGCAAAATTAAAATTGGGTCAATTAGTAGTTTTAGATTTGGAAATTGATAATACTCTCCGTATAAAGAAAGCATTGCATCTCCAAAACATATTCCCATAAGAATTCCAAGAATTGCTCCCCCCGAACTGATTATCGTTAATATTTTTACATAGTGCAGCGCTATGGTCAAATCACTGTAACCCACTGCCTTTAAAGTAGCAATTTGTTCTCTCTCTTTTGAAATGATTCGAGTGGAAACAATGTGAAGCAAAAAGGCTGCTACACCTAAAAAAATCATTGGCATTGCATAAGCGGTTGTTCTAAGTTGTTTAAATTCATCTCTCAGAAAAGAATGAGAAGGGAGCTTTTCCCTATCATAAGCGCCTAATCCACCGTAACCTTCCAACTCGTGATCTAATAATTTAAGTGTAGATTTTCGATTCGCATCTTTGGAAAATATAAAGATTATATCATTAAAAGCACCCTGCATTTGAAAGGCGGCTTCTAGGGCGTCTTTTTTCATCCATAGAATTCCAAAATGTTTTGGATCGGGTAGTGGACTTGAACTTCTAAAAATATAAACAAATTCAGAAGAGAGAGCAAGTCCTACTACGTTTAGAAATTTCCGCCTGCCTTCTAAAATGACTGCCACCTTCTTCCCCGGCAAAAGATGATTAGCCCGCGCAAAGGATTCACTCAATACTACTTCGTCATTCGTAAGAGGCATCCTACCTTCTGTAATCGTAAGTTCATTCATTCCATCTGTGATAGAGACAAACTTTCCCGCAGAAGGCAATTCCTCTTCTGGAAAGTCAATCACTGACTCATGCACAATGCGAAGTCTTAGGTCTTGGACTCCGGGGATATTTCGTATTCGCCGCTCTAGAATTTCTGGCGCTGGTTTTGAAGAAGCAAATCCTTCTGCGAATAAAGTATTAGCGTAAAATTTATCGCGGGCGTCCCATAGAGAATCATAAGCCGTTCTTGAAGCGATAAACATGGCAATTCCCGAAGCAACAACTAAAGCTATTGTAATGCTTTGTGATTTTAAGCCGAGAATGGCTCGAACCACTTTCAGATTTAAAGTCTTCACCAGCTAATTTCTCCAATGGAAATTCTTTTTGTGTTTTTCTCATCCGAAAGAATTGTTCCATCTCGCATTGTAATAATTCTATCAGCCATGCCAGTAATCGAAGCGTTATGCGTTATAATAATCGTTGTCGTTCCTAGTTCGCGATTTACTTTTTCAATAGCCTCTAAGACCACGCGACCTGTTTTAAAATCAAGCGCTCCTGTTGGTTCGTCGCATAATAATACATCCGGTCTTTTTGCAATCGCTCTCGCAATGGATACTCGTTGTTGTTCGCCACCGGATAATTGCGCGGGAAAATGATCTTTCCTATCTAAAAGACCGACAAGTCCTAAGGCTTCTTCCGGTGCCATTGGATTGGAACTAAGCTCTGTCACTAAAGAAACATTCTCACTTGCGGTAAGACTCGGAATTAAATTGTAAAATTGAAATACAAATCCAACATGCTCACGCCTAAACAGTGTTAACCGCTCTTCGTCCGAATCAAATAAATCCTGGTCTTTAAAACGAACCGCTCCTTCTGTTGGAGTATCCAGAGCACCAAGGATATTTAATAAAGTAGACTTGCCACTTCCCGAAGGACCAAGAAGCACAACTAACTCACCTGCATTTATTTCAAGATTAATTCCATGAAGCGCATTCACACGAATTTCTCCCATCGAATATATCTTTGAAACATCTCTGGCGTGAAAAACTATTTTAGTGGATTGAGTTTCATTATTTAGTATCATAATATTAAATTTAATGATTCTACCTTACCGTCACCCCCGAAATTTTCTGTCGGGGGTCTCAATATCTAGAGATTCCCAACATCGCTTGGCGGTCGTGTGAGCGAAGTTCCACCCATTTGCTTGGTCGCAAATCCAACGCCTTCGCCAGGGTGGAATTTTGGGAATGACAATTTAAAGGATTTCAATATTTTTATTCTTTCAACATCTCGGCTCTCTCTTCTAAAGAAAGCGGTTTTAATTTTTCCATTTCCGCATGAAACTTTTTAAAATCTCGACCGACTTCTTTGAACTTGTCCTGAAAAAGTTTTGAGCCAGAATGGTAGCGCAAAATACCGATAAAGTTCTCGTTGTTAAGAGGAGTCTTCTTAAATTTTTCAGGATTAAAATTGGAAAACTTATCAGCATTCGCTAAAATTTCAGTTCTATATTCTTCAATAATTCTTTTTTTCTGTTCCAATTTTTCTATGTCAGCCAAATCTTCTCTCTCATACATTGCTTTTAGTTTAAAGGCAGTTTCTTTTACTTTAGAGATAATAATATCCGATTGTAACTTTGCTTTTTTGCGCTTCTGTAAAACCTCTTCCGCCTTATCAGAATTATGCGCTCGATAGAAAAGTTCCGTTCCTTCTTCCTCAACAAAGCTTGCATAGGATTCATTAAAATTAGAATCTCCTGGAAAATACACAGTAGCATGAGACATTTCGTGTATCACAAGTGAAACCAATTCATCTTCGGTCATACGAAGTTGTGGAGAGAGAACTGGATCCGAAAACCAACCAAGTGTGGAGTAAGCAGCCGTTATCCGCACGCGTGTATCCAAACCTTTTTCAATGAGATTTTTTTCTTCATCCTTGGCTTTGGCTAAATCAAAATAGCCTTTATAAGGAACAGTTCCAGCAAACGGAAACCACCAGGTATACGATTCAAATTTTAAGGGATAGGAGGCACTTACATTCCAACCAACTTCCTCCCTATCAAGATTAGTAAAATATTCAAAGCCACCCTTCGGATTCAAATGAATTTCTTTGACTGCAAAATTTCTTACTGTTTGAATGAGCTTGAGTTTACTCTTTGTTAGGCTCTCTTCTTTTTCAGATTCTATTACCTGAGGAATTTCTTTTCGATTTAAAATTATTCTCGCCTGTTCGGTGCTTACATGGTAAAGATAAGGAATGCAGTTTTGAAAAAGGAATAGGGAAAATAAAATAGAATTTTTTACAGAAAAGTTGTTCATAAGAATCGATGGTTTGCAAGATGTTAATTGCTGTCAAGATAAGGATTTATACAGTCATTATATCATATACTTTGTTTGTAAAATAGACCTCTCACGATTTTCCTCCCTGCGCTTGGTCGCGCCCTTCGCCTTCGCATGTTCGAGGTGACTGTGTAAGCACTTCCTCAACTTGACAGCATCACTCTACGTTACCTGTGCCAAATCTTTGCTATTTTATTTCCGAAGCGCCCACACTCCATCCCAGTTCTTCGGCGGATTTTTTATTAAGTATTCACAGCGTATAGCATACACCTTGGAAGGATTTGTAGGTCGTCCGGGATAGACTTCCTCTAATTTATTTGCTTGCACAAAATGGTTCTTAGCCTCTAGAAATTTTCCTCGCACATAAGCATCCTTTCCGCGATTGTAAATTTCTAAAAGTTCTCTTTGTGTGTCAGTTAGTTTTCCTTTCTTTCCAAGTAATTCATAAACAATGACGGGAACATTTTTTCCATAGACTTTGATTTTATCTATTTCGCGAACTTCAATCGACTCAGAGACTAACGCATACGTATATTGACTTAACAACGATTCAACGCCATATTGCTTAGAGGCAGATTCCAAACGCGCTGCAAGATTTACATGATCTCCAATGACGGTCAAATCAATTCTAGCCTCAGAGCTTCCAATATCGCAAAGAATAATTTCTCCTGAATTCATACCATAGCGAATGCGTATCGGATCTTTTGTTAAAATTTCCGACTGTAAATTTGCTTCTGCAATTTTATCGCGAATCTCCTGCACTGCGTTAATTAATTTTAGAGCGGATGACGCGTGTTCGTCGCCAATCCAATAAGCCATACAAGCATCGCCCATAAATTTATCAACATCCCCCTCATGCTTATGAATCGTTTTTGTAATGAGTTCAAAGATTGTATTGATTTGTTCCACGACTGAATCGGGAGGATACTTCTCACAACGCGCTGTAAAATTTACAATGTCCGTAAAAAGTAGAGAGGCATATTTTTTTTCTGATCTACGTCCTCCTGCTCCATTTGTCAGGATCGCTTTTTCAGAGGCAATCTTAGCCGATGACTTTGACAAATACTTTAGAAGTTGTTTTCTCTCTGCAGCAGTGCGTCTATCAGCGAGTAACCGCTCAACAGAAGCAAGAAGTGTATCCATCGAAAAGGGCTTACTGATAATTCCTGACACACCCATATTCATAATCATTTTATAATCAGCATTATTATCACGAGAAGTGAGAATTAAAATAGTTGGATGAAATCCAGTATTCGCATTCTTTAGCGACAAACATAAATCCATTGCTGTCTCTGCACCTAATTCCATTTCGCTAATGATTAAATCAAAAGGATATTTCTGAATCAGATGAATCGTTTCCTCGATTGTAGAAGTGGAGCGAACGGAAAAACCCTGCTTACGTAACGACTTAGTTATATTCGCAATAATATGCTCATCCTTCTCGAGGATAATAATGTTTTCCCGCCCACTCAGAGATTGTTTGAAATGTCGATTAATGCGCTCGAGCAATTCTCCAATCACAACAGGCTTTGTAATATATTCATCAACGCCCGCATTAAATCCTTTTTGAATGTCAGAAGCAGAGCCGAGAGTGCTTGACATGATAATATAAGTATCTTTCACATCTGGATGCTTTCTGATTTCTGTGCAAACTTCAAACCCGTTCATATTCGGCATTTCAATATCGCAAATAATTAAATCAGGCTTATATTCAATTGTTAAGTCTAATCCCTCTTTGCCGTTAAATGCTTCAAAAACTTTATAGCCCTCATTTGCAAGCGGCGGGACGAGATGATTGTGAACAAGCTTTGAATCATCAATCACTAAAATTTTATGAGTATCCGTTAAAAATTTCTGAATCGAATTTTCAATTTCTCTAAATGTTACAGGCATTTGAAAAAATTTATCGGTTACATTGCTTGCATCTTCTTCTGTTTTATAATCAGCAGAAAGAAAAATAATTCTAGTTTCATACCCATAAAACATTTTTAATCTACGCGAAAGTTCGATTAGGTGATACTCGTCTTCATCTGTTTGTAAAATCAAAAGTGATTTTTTAAGTTCAGAAATTTTTAAGGTGAGTTCAACAAAGCTTATTTTTTCAAAGGCAAATTTGTTAATCGATAATTCATTGCTTAAATATTCACTTAACAGCGGATTATCCACACAAACGAAAATGGGATAATTTGAATTTTTTATTATAACAGGCTCTTCCACTATTCAACTCCAATATAACGCTTAGCTAAATCAGTCAGTATTTCAGGATCTACAGGTTTCTCCAAAAACTCACTCGCGCCAATTTTTAATCCTCGCTCTTTATCTTCTGTAGAATTTTTTGAAGTAATCACGATAACCGGAATACTTTTGTATAACGGTAAACTTTTCAAGCGGGTAACAAGATCAAACCCGTCCATGAGTGGCATAACTAAATCAACGCAAAAGAGAGAGTATTTTTTTACACGAACCATTTTCAATGCGTCGAATCCATTTTCGGCTTCATCCACAATGTATCCCGCGCGGGTTAAAATAGATTTAATACTTTTTCTTTGCATTGGCGAATCATCCACAACAAGAATAGAAACTGGATCTTCTTTTTTTAACATTTTAAGGAATGGAGTTTTGTTATCTAACTTATTTTCTTGATTATTTAAGGCTGCGACTGTTTGAGTGGCTACTTCTATTAATTCTCTCGGATTTAAAATCAACACCAGGCGCCTATCGCTAAGGATTGTGCATCCCATGATAAAGGGGACTTTCTTTAACAAGTTTCCTAAATTTTTTATAACTATTTCCTGTCGTCCTAAAAGAGAGTCTACAATGAGTCCCACTTTTTGAACACCATCCGAGAGGATAATTACAGGTATCTCCTCTTTAAAAAATACAGGTTGTGAAATTCCAAGTAAATCCGAGATAGGAACTAAAGAAATTACTTCTGATCGCAAATGATATAAAAGTTTAGAGCCAACGCTTTCAATCTCATCTCTAGATACAGTTAAAATCTCATCGACATTAGTCATTGGAAAAGCAAGGAGCTGACTTCCAGATTCAAAAAGTAAAACACGAACCACTGCAAGTGTCAGAGGGATTTTTAAAAATATAGAAGTGCCCTGTCCTTTTTTAGTTTGAATGTCAATACTTCCCTGCAAGCTTTTGATCGTAGACATTACAACATCCATTCCAACTCCACGTCCACTTAGCTCTGTAACTTTTGCCGCAGTAGAGAAGCCTGGAGCAAATATAAATTCTAAAATTTCTTTCTGGCTAATATGACTTAGCCGATCTTCTGTTACTAATCCTCTTTCAATTGCTCGCTTTAAGACTGCATCTGTATCAATTCCTCTTCCATCATCTTTAATTTCAATGACAGCATGAGAGCCTTGGTAATAGGCACTTAAATGAATACTACCCGTTTCATTTTTTCCAGCCTTAATTCTATCTGCCGGCTCTTCCAAACCGTGATCGATTGAATTTCGTAAAATATGAAGAAGCGGATCTAAGAGGGTATTTATCATTACCCTGTCAAGTTCCGTTTCCTGTCCGTATAAAATCATTTTTACTTTTTTGCCGGCTTGCCTTGCCATATCTCGAATCAAAGAAGGAAATCTTTCGAACAATGTAGAAATCGGAACCATTCTGAAATTCATCACTTCATTTTGTAATTTAGAAGTAAGTGTTTCTAAGTTCTCTACGTTTTTCATCATGGAATTTTTTAATTCCTGGAATGAAATTAAAATAAGCGTTAGTTCCTCTTGTTGGCTTAATTCATTTCTAGAAATTTCTGATTTCATTTCATTGTGAAATCTATAAACCAAATCATACAATGTGCTTTCGGGAATATTTGAGCCTGATTTTTCTAACTGTGATTTTAATTCAGAAATCAAAGTTTGATTCGAGCGCGAAATTCTTTCTAGTAATTTCTTTGATTCAAATTCTTCCGAGTTAACAAGACTTCTTTTTATATCACGAGTCATTCGGGAGATATTCGCTATTTGCTCCTGAAATTGAATTCTAGAAATAGACAGCTCGGAAGCAGTATTGATTACCTCATCTAGTTTATCAATACTGACTCGAATGGATTCAACTTGTCTATCTTTGATTCTAACAACTGGCTCTTTTTCTTTTACAATTATATTTTCTGATTTTGTCGTAACGGGAGCGGGTAATTCTGATTTTACCGCAACTTCTTTTATTGGCTCTTTTTGAATTTCTTTTGGAGTTTCCTGTCTTAGTTTCTCTTCCTTAGTTGTAACTTCCGGAAGACCAATTCCACAGGCTTCATTTAACTTTCTAACGAGAGGAGCAATTCTAGTTCGAATCGGACCTTTGGAAGCAACTTCTTCTATCATCTCACTGATTGCAGTTCTAGCCTCAAGCAGATAATCAATATAAACCGGTGTTACTTCCATCTTTTGATTTCGAAGTAAATCTAAAAGATTTTCAACCGAATGGCTTAGTTTTTCAATCTTAACAATTTTTAAAAGCCGCGCTCCTCCTTTTACGGTGTGAACGGAGCGAAATAATTCATTTATAATTTCTAGTGAATCAGGATTTGACTCTAAATCAATTAATCGATTTGCTATCTTGGAGAGATTCTCATAACTCTCTTCATAAAAATCACTAATGAGACTAACTTTTTCGATTGGAATATTTAAATCTTCCGGCTCATCATTTATTTTCTCTGATTGAGCTTGTTGCATGGAAGAATCTTTAATAATAGGAGGTGATTTCTCCTTTAGAACAGGTTGCTCTGGCGGATTATTCGTATTTTGCGCAGTAGTTTCAGTTTCTTCTGATTTATATGGAGTTGGGATTGTGTAAGATTTTTTAGCAAATACAATCTGGTTTTGTTTTTGTCTTTCATTCCAAATTTCTAATGGCTTAGACAAATAGACCTTAGACTCTTCTACCAATAAAGAAATATCTTCTTTAATAAAACCTGCATCCGAAAGTTGATTTAATACCTTTACTTCCGAATTCAAAATTAATTTTATCAAATAATCTACAGAGAATTTAGAAACAGAATTTTCTTTTCTAGCAAAATCAAAAATAAAATCTAAAATGGAAGTGAGATGAATCATTTTTTGAATTCGCAAAATTTTTGCAAATCCAAGAATTGTATGATTTTTGCGATAGGCGGTATCTAAGTCTCCCTGTTTATTTTTACTTAACTCAAGGCCATTTACAATGGCTAATATCGATTGCACTTCACTGAGAGACTGAGTGATAAATTGCTTGAATAGATTTCGACTCTGAGCTTCGATCAAAGGATTCTCTGGACTTTTGTCTTCTTGCCAGATTGTTAAAATTTCTTCAGAATACATTACTGCGCCTCCGATGAAAAATATCCGCGTAAATCACTCGACTCAACTAAGTTCTTGGCAGAAATCATAAGTAGAGTTTGTTTTTGTAACTGTAAAATTCCAGTCGCGTATTCGCTAATCGGTCCAGTTAAAACACCTTCGTTTGATTGAATCAAAGCATTGTCGACTTCTTTCATTTTAGAAACTGAATCCACACATAGAGCAATCTCAGCACCACCGCTTTGCAAAATTACAAATTTAGTATTCTCATTCAGACTACGAGCGGATAACCCTAAGTATGTGGAGATATCCATACAGGGAATTACTTTTCCTCTTAAGTTAATAAGTCCTCGTAAAACAGGAACGACTTTAAATAAGGGAGTAACGTCTAAGCTTTCTAAAACTTCAAGGACTTCTTTAATTGGCACGCCGAAGTTTACTTCCCCAATCGTGAAAAAAATAAATTTTTCTAGAACTTGTTGTTTGGTCGAAACAAACGTTTCTTCTTTTTGATTAGATTTTAATGAAACTTGTTTAGTAAAAATTTTTCTGTAATGTTTGGTAATTTTTTCTTCATTTAAAATAACAAGAGGTTTATCGGCTAACATAGAAAAACCGACAATAAAACTTTCAAATGAATCTTCTTGAAAATCTTCCGAATCTTTTTCTGGCTCTGGAATTATATTATAAAATTTATCAACAGCAAGTGCAATTTTACAGTTGTCTCTTTCAAAAATTACGACAGTTTTTATCGGACGATTTTTTTTGTCAGATTTTAAATTTGCAATTGCTATTGGATCGATTACAGGAATTGGAATTCCGCGGTATTGAATCATTCCACGAAGTCCAATCTCTTCCCAAGGTAAATCTTTTACATCCGGGGAATCATAAACTTCTATTACACTCGTGAGTTGAATTGAAAAATAGGCAGCACCGTATAAAAATACAAATTGCTTATTTTCTAGAACGGTATTTAACTCGGCTGGATTAATTGTTAATTCATTGGACATTTGACATTACCCGCTAGTTATTCAAAACGTTTTTGTTGTAAAATCAACACACACCAACCCTTACCCTGATACTTATTATATCCTTCTGTTCTAGAATATCCAACTAAATAGATATTGTTCGAATCAGAATCTCGCTCTACGATAAATCCATTTCCTCCTTCCATAGCGAGTTTAAATGCTTCAAACTTACTAAAATCTTTTTTGAGGATTTCTCGATTATCCTGTGAGGCAATGACAAGACCGGCAGAGTTTAGAAGGTATACTTTGCAATCACTGTATACTTGCGTTGCGTTAATAATATCCATAATAAAATTCCAATTAAATCTTGTTGTGAGGACACCCACGATTTGCCCCATTTTATTTTTTACAGGTGCACAGTAAGTAACGGTATGAACTCCAATCGTATCAGATTTATACATATCGGTTACTGTGACGTAGCCTTGAATTGCCTGCTGAAACCAATCTCTATCGGATTGATCTTGACCAATTAAATCCTGCCTGATACCAGCGGCGCATACAATTCCTTTCTGATTTAAAAGGTAGATATCGTAATACACTTCATAAATTCCATGCAGATCTTTTAGAAGAGCGCACGCCTCGTCTCGATTCATGCCTGACTCAGCGCAATTGATTACTTCATCAAATGTTGTCCAAGCCTGAACGTCACAATTTCTTTCGAAAAGATTTCGGTCAACTTTATCAATCGTGTCAAATGCAGCATCCGCAAGACGGGTAGATACGGTTTCACGAACGACTTGATTTAGAGAGTCTAACGTAGTATTAATCTCTTCTGTTAGTTGATCTGACTTTTGAGAAAAGGCTCTGACTTCTTCGGCTAATACTGAGAAGGCGCGACCTTGATCCCCAGCTCTATCAGCACGAATGGCAGCGTTTAAAGCAAGAGTAGTTGTGACATTATTTATTTTATTGATTGATTCAATCGATTCACCTAGCTGGTGGGTAATCTGTAGTAACTGGTTGTTGACATCTTCTGAGTGTGCTCTTGATCTAGTTCCGATTTTATTTTCACCTGTTTCAGGAAAGGATTCAATTATCACTCTCGGATTTTCTAATTGGATTGGCTCATCTACAACTACAGACCAACCTTTGCCAGCATATGCATTGTATCCTTTTGTTCGAGAAAAACCGTAAGCTTTCCATTGACCATTGCGAGCGGTTTCTATACTGTAACCTCTATGACCCTGAATGGCACTTTCACCAGCTCCAAGCCATAAAAGATTATCTCGCAAAATATCATACATGTGTTTGGAAGAAATGATCGTTCCAAAAGATGAAATTAAAAATATTTTACAATGCTTTTCTAGTTTTACTTTCTCAATGATGTCATAAACAAAATCCCAATTAAATCTAGTAGTAAGAACTCCTATGATATTTTTGTTCTGATCTCTAACAGGAGCCGAGTAGCTAACGGTATAATTCCCCACCGACTCAGAAAAATACATATCTGTTACATGCACTGAATTGGAGCGGATAACTTCGCGAAACCACTGCCGATTTGATTGATTCTGTCCAAGTAGGTGCGGATTCTTTCCTGTTGCAATGACATATCCATCTTTGTTTAAAAGAATTATATCATGGTAAACTTCATATACATTAACAAGGTTGTTTAAAAGATTACTAGCATCAAATCCATTTCCAGTCAGACAAGCGTTGACATTATCCTCAAAAGTTGCCCAGGCTTGACAGTCGCAATTACGTTCAAATAAATTTCTATCAATTTTATCGATGATGTCTATAGATAAATCTGCAAGTCGAACAGCGATAGCTTTTGCACAACAAATTCTTAAATTCTCAATCAAAACTTGAATCTCACTGAAAGATTCTTCTGATCGAGTCGAAAGAGTTCTTACTTGTTCGGATAAAGAAGAAAAGTTATCCGCTAATTGTGCTGACCTAGAAGACTCGATTGCAGCATTGATTGCAATTAGTTTGGTTGTGCTATTGATGTCCTTAATTTGTCTTAGAATATTTACTATCTTAGTTGTTGCATCGATAAGTTGTGAACTAATAGATGTATTTGCCATTTTTTTCCTCTATTTGATTTTAAGTTGCAGCTTTCTATTAAAAAAATACGCGATAAACCCTGTTGGGCGAATTAAAAATAAATTCGTAAATAAATTAAATAAAGAAATATAAAGCAAGCAATTTTGCTTAATAAATAAGTATTTTACGGATTTAGAAATAGGCTGAGTGTTAGAAAATTAATCAATCTTTCCCAGTTCCTATTTATAGATAATAAATATGCAGGTATCAGACCAAAGTGTAATAATTTAGTAATAAAAAACTTAAACTATTAATGAGACATATACAAGATTATTATGTCACAAGAATGTCAATAAGACATAAGTAAGTTTTACGCAAGTGTAAATAAGACATAATAATTTATTATGTAACTTAATTTTTTGCCGTTAGGAATCTTTCTGTAGAAAACAAAAAAAGTTATTTTCAAAAATCAATGCGACATATTCCTTATAAAAACACGCTGCTTTTAAGTTATCTACTTATTTACGGGTACAACAATCACAGCAATTAATATATATATTTATAATATGATAGGGAGTAAGACATGAAATTTAAAGTTAAAACATCTGATTTTCAAAAAGCGATTAGTTCTGTAGAAGGGGTTATCACTGTAAGGGAAATAAAGTCGATACTTTCTAATATCAAAGTCGAAGCTGAAGACGGCAAAGTATACTTATCCGCTACTGATTTAGAAATTTCTATTAAGACATCTGTAAGCGCAGATACATTAGAGCCAGGATTAACTTCTATTCCAGCGAAGCAGCTCAGTAACACTTTCAAAACAATTAATTTTCCAGAAGCGTTAATTGCTCATAATCCTGATGCAGAAGGAACTGTCAGCACAGTTATCACTGACTCCGAAAAAAAGAAAGATTTCAAAATGAATATCAATGGAATTGAAGGCGAAGAAATTAAAACCATTTCCAAAGTGGATGATTCTCTTGTAGTTGATTTCCCATGTTTTACAATTTCTGAAATGATTAAGAAGACTTCTTACTCCGTTGCTCTCGAAGATACTAGATTTGTATTCAATGGTCTTTATGTAACTTCTAGCGAAGGAAAAATTTCTTTTGTAGGAACAGATGGTAGACGACTTGCAAAAATTGATCGAGTGATTCCAAATTCTCTCCCATTCAGCAAAGGTGTTATTATCCCCCACAAAGCAATCAAAGAAATTATGAAGATGATTGATTCAAATGATTCTGGAAAAATTGGAATTGTAGAGAATCAAATTTACCTCAAGATTGGAAACGTTGAACTACTCTGTAAATTAATTGATGGAAACTATCCAGACTACGAAGCAGTAATCCCAAAAGAATCAAAGAACTCTGTTCGCATTAACAAAGACGAATTACAAGTAGCTCTTCGCCAAGCATTGATTGCTGCAGAAGAGCCATCTAGACAAATCAGAATGACTTTTTCTGGAAACCTACTTCACATCAATTCTTCTACTCCCGGCTCAACAGAGGTTAATGTGAGTATACCGGTAGACTATAAAGGTGAAGAAACTTCCATTGCGTTTAAGGGCGATTATCTCGCTGACGTAATTAAATCTATCGACGATCCAGAAATCATCATGGAATTTTCTAGTTCAAATTCCCCTGCAGTATTTAAGGACCCGTCTGACGCTCAATACATATCTGTCATCATGCCGATGAAGTTGTAAATTTTAAACTGTCATTTCGAACTAGCGTCATCCGAGTTTGCGCCGTGAGAAATCTATCTGGCAAATTTAGTAATAGGTTAATCTTTTACCAAGTTTGCCAGATAGACCTCTCACGAAAGGCTGTTCGAGGTGACTGGGGTAATACCCTGAATGACAGCTTGACACACAGCAAGCAAATCAATGTTTCTCACTAAACTAAAACTTCAAAACTTCCGCAGCCATGCGGAGGTTCAATTAAACTTCAAAGCCAAATTAGTTTTCTTCATTGGAGAAAATGGAGCTGGGAAAACAAATATTATAGAAGCAATCAATCAATTTGCAACTTTAAAAAGTTTTCGTGATAATTCAGACGAAGAACTTGTAAATTGGAATTCAAATTTTTATTATATCAAAGGCGATCTTGTTTCAGAAGAAATGAACAAGACAATCGAGATTGGTTATAGCAAAGCTGATTCTTTAAAACGCAAAGTAAAATTAAACGGCGAAATTATTCAAAAGAAGCAAGACATTATCGGCGAACTAAAAGCAGTCGTGTTCTCTCCTGTTGATTTAAAAATAATTGATGGTGGTCCTTCTGAAAGAAGACGTTTTATCGATAGTTTTATCTCAACGGTTAATCGTAGTTATTTCGCAAATATTTTAGATTATAATAAAATTCTAAAGCATAGAAATACACTTCTGAAGAAAAAAGATTTTTCCCAGTCTGAACTCGCTCCCTGGGATCAAATGCTTGTAAAAAAAGGAGTCGAAATAGCAAAAGAAAGAGCGCGCGTCATTGAAATCATTAACCAAATTTATAAGGAGAATCTTGCCAAACTCAGCGGGGAAAAAGACAAATTTGAAGTAGTCTATAAACCCAACGTAGCGAATAACGAAGAGTATGCGAAAAAACTTGCTGAACGAGTTTCGCGAGATACTCATTTGGGTTATACTTCTGTAGGAATCCACCGTGATGATATTTTTGTTGGGGCTAATGGCAAAGACATTATAGAATTTGGTTCGCAAGGACAAAAAAGAAGCACTGTCATTGCCCTTAAAACTTCTCAATTCAAATTCATCCAAAACCAAATTGGAGAAGCTCCAATATTATTAATCGATGACGTTATCCGCGAGCTAGATGTGAAACGCAGAGAATATTTTGTGAATCTCATAATAGACTGTGGTCAGGCTTTTTTTACGACTACTGACTTAGAGGGTATTCAAGATTACCTCGGAAATTTAGAAGAAGCGAAACAGGTTTTTGTAATTCAAGAAGGGAATATAAATGAGCTAGGTTAAAATTTTGGAATGTCATTCCCAAAATTTTCTCTTGGGAATCTCTAGTTCTTGAGACCCCCGACAGAAAATTTCGGGGGTGACACCAAAAAATTATTAGAATTTGCTTAAATAAACTATGTCCGACATACACAAAGTAAATATTACTGATTTAGAGTCCCTTGTTCATCAGATTGGATATGATAAAGAATCTCTTTTAAATTCCGTTATACTCAATCAAGTAAAAGAAAACTGGAAAGATATTATCGGACCCGTTTATGTCAATCAAGCACAGCCTTTTAAAGTAGATCGAGATATTCTATTTGTGCGAGTCGCGCATTCAGCATACAAGATGGAGATAGGATTTATAAAAGAATCTATTTTAAGAACTGCAAATAAAATGTTTCAGCAACCACTTCTAAAAAGAATCGAAGTTCAAGTTGGGAATTTACAGTATAAGCCAGCTTCTCGAGAAACGCCAATAGACACCCTGGAAGGAAAATCAGAGTTAGTCGAAACTATCGAAAAGGAAGAAGACGAGTTTATTCGTAATAAGCTATTAAATTTTGTGAAGAAGTTAAAGATTTAGTAATTCATAAAACATACAATTATCCACGGGGAAAAATACCCTAACAAATAAATAAATTATCAATCGACAAACCTAAAAGGATTTTCTAGTTTGGAACTATGATAAAAAGAATATTACTGTTAGGTTTTCTTGTAAGCTTTTTAATAAATTGCGATACTAAGAAAAATCAATACCCTGAGCAATTTAGATCACAGTTGCTTTGTTACGTAGGAGCCATTTGCCCTACGCAGCGTGGAGTAAAGTATGGCATTTTGGGAGATAGTTGGACGGACTTAGTATTAGGCGTTCCACTCATTGAAACCCTTCGTGTGCAGCTTGAAAAGCATTATAATTATAAGATGGTTGGGTCTACTCTTGGTGGTCAGACAATGACAACAATTTACCAAACAGGCACCCATACAAGAGTAATTGATGAAGCTGGTCCTGATATTAAATACATGTTACTTTCTTTGGGAGGCAATGATATTCAAGGAAATCCTGGAAGATATGTAGGTAGATTCGCTACAGAAAAACAAGAGCGATTTAATCTTGTCCAAACAACCCTGCTTAATATGATTCGAACGGGTAATGCGTATAAGGTTCAGAAATACGGAGGAGCTCCCTTGCTTTGGATTATTCATGGATATGATTTTCCGAATCCAGATGTTCCAAGCATGCAAGATTCTACTGGTTGTAGACCAACATTGAAGTCAGTGGGATTTACGGATTCAGAAGTTACAGCCTTAGTAGTAGATGGATTAGCAGATTACAATAATATGCTGCGCGATATCACTACGAGAGAGCCTCAATTGCGTTACATTGATCTTCGTGGAACGTTAGGCGGTCCGCCAGCATCGTCAGCGGGAAATATGTGGGATTGTATTCATCCTAATACGGGTGGGTTTAATTTAATTGCTAAAAAATATGTAAATGCTTTAGAAGGATATACAAATTATGAAAAATAAAGTGATTAGCGTTTTCGGTTTGTTAGCCTTTACAATTGGAATATATGCTGACGATAAGAGTTCCTTTGCTGTTCCTCTCCGAGTAGAGCCAGCAGCGGTATATACAAAAATCCGTATCGATGGACAAGCAGCAGAAAATAGAGAAGCCAATGTATACGAAAGAGAAAAGCAAGGTAATATAGAAGGTGAATTGAAATTTCTACAATATTTTTCTGTAAAAGTAGGAACAACAAAATCACAATGGGAAAAATCTGGATCTAAAACTCTAACGCAAATGGATCGTTTATATGCAGGGCTTAAATTTGCAAAAGAACATCAATTATCTTTCGGCTCCATCGTATGGGGTGGAGGTGTTAAATGGTTTGACCAGCAATCCAAAAAATATGCTCGTGATGGTCAGGCTCCAGAGTTATACTTATTACGTCCAAATTTAAATTTTGGATTAAAGCTAGGAGCATTTGAAGCCATTGTAGATCTACAATTTCAAACTGAGACTAACAGGGCATTCAAAGAAAACCCAAAAGAAGAATTCAGAAGATATTACCAGAGTGGACTTTCTCTATCTTATGGGCTAACAGAGAATTTCCGCATATTCGCTGAAACAGAATACAGAAAGCCTTATAACCCAACAGTAGATGTTCATACAAAATTCTGGAATGTGTATCCGGGAGTTAGTTATCAAATTTATAATGGTGGCTTTCTTTCTGCATCATTACAATTTCCTATTATTCCAGAAAGACAAATGGACAGGGGAATACGCATTAGCTACTTCCACATCTTTGATTATTAAGGAATAAGGTATCGCATAAAAGCATTACCACAGAGACGCAGAGAAAGCAAAGAGTATTGATTTAATTAACTCACATTACGCAAAAGAGTAAAACTATTGAACAATTTATGAAATTAAAAATATTAGATAATTCTAATGGACTAATAAAATCGATAGCCCGCGGCAGCGAACCCACCGTTAGGTGTAACCCACACATCCAGCGATGGGCACGCTGGTCACTCACCTTGCGTAAGGTGAGTTAATTAACTCTTTTCTCTGTGCCTTCGCGTCTTTGTGTGAACAAATCTTCTTTTATACAACCAGTTATTTAATATCTCTTGATAATATTAAAATATCTTTATCTGATGATTTTAAACTAGATTGAATTTTTCCTAAATCCTCTGAAGTCTGTGCTGGCTTTGACAATACGTTAACTAAGTCGGCAAATGGATATTTGTCTCCCTCCAATCTATCAACGTAATAGAGCGTATTTACTCCTTTTCTCATCCAGAAGTCTGACCAGAAATAATAATCAAGGGAAACTGAATCGAGTGACGATTTTGGAAAGATTGTATTAGAAAATAAGATTGCATTTGGTATCATTCTTAGATCTACGCGACGTTGCATCTTTAAGAATGATATAGACGAATTATTTTGACATCTCCATTCAAAGTTTTCTATGGAAGAAGTGTCGCGATTTCCTAAGTCTCTTGTGTTCCAAATATGAAGTCTGTCTTCTGTTGGAAAAGTTTTAAGTCCTTCGAAATAATCTGTGGGTAAATATTGAATTGTTCCAGCAGATACTTCACTTCCATTCTCACAACTTACGGCAACTGGTTGTAAGTCGCTTTCTAACTTTTTAGAATTAGATTTACCAAATCGATAAAATAGCCTTACATTTAATAATGCATTATTCTTTTTCATTGCTTGGTATAAATCTATACCAATTGGATTCAGGAATATTTGCACGTTTCCTGCTCTTTCAAGGAAGGGAATAGATGCAAAGACCTTATTGTAATAAGCCGTTGTTCTATAGTCGATAGAATTATGCTGACTATAATTCCATTTATCCCTTGTTGCTTCTGGATTGTAAGAGATAACATAGATTTTTTCGTTAAATGAGAACGCCGATACAAACGGATCCTTTAACTCTTTGAGAATGCTTAAATCAAAAGTTTCTGTTTCTGAAATAATCTTAACTGCTTCTGCGTCGCGTAATTTAGAGTAACCGCTTTTGCTATAATACATATCGTTCGCAGGTCTAAAGGCTCGGTATTGTTTCATTCTTTTTACAACATCTGGAATTTGCGAAATGCTTTTACCTGCAATGACTGGAGATTTCACTCTCATCTTTTGATAATAATACAAAAATTCAGCAAGCGATTGGTAATTTTTAGTGTGAATAAAAAACTGAACGGCATTTCTAAAGAATGCTTCTGTATCAAAGCGAGAATCTAGAAAATTTTTAACTCCAAGTATATCGTCTAACGGTTCTTCATTTCGCATAGAATGGAGTAGAGAACGATAAGATGCTGCATGATTGCCACGTTCTCCGCCTTGCACACGAGCAAATAAGATGCCAGATGATCGCATCCATTCAGAACTAAACACTGGATCTGAACCACCAATGATGCCATAACTCTTTGTAAATTGAACAGTGGACTTGCGGTATTTCTTACTCAATATACTGCAATAACCGTTCATCAAAGTCGCCGCATATTCTACACGTTTCCAGCCTTTGCTTTGCGCAATATACAGAATATCCTCTGAAATCTTTTCGGCTACTTCTGGTTTATCAAACATCATTATCTGTGCAATGCGAAGTCGGATAAAGAGGCTATCCTCTGTCACTCTTCCTTCTGGATTTAAGCTTTTAAGTGCTTTGACTGCATTCACTGCTGACTTCGATTTCCATAAAGAAAGGGAAATTAGATTTCTAGCACCGTTAATAGAAATGTAATCATCGTAGAATGGGTTTTTCAAAGATTTATTCCAATCTTTTAAATTCAATTCCAAGTAGTAGGTTAATGACTGTTTGTAATCTTTTCGCAGGTATGCTATGGCGCCGAGCTTTAAGAATAAATGATTTTTATTCGAACTAATCGATGGTGTTCGTTTCGATACATAAACAAGTGATTCTTCTGCTCCCAATAAATCATCATTTAACATTTGGTAATACGATAGTCTTTCATGATTTACAGGATCGAAAGAGCCACTTACCTTTTGTAGATTAACTAACGTTTTTTGAAAATGCACTGCTTCGAATACAAATCCGAGATAGGCTAATTTAGTTGGTAAGTCAGTCGAGAATTGAGATAGATAGCTAATATGGAATAATTCCGATTCTTCAAAGAAAGGAGCAACCAATCTGTCGAGATTTAGAAAGTCACGGTGGGGATAATCGCTGTTTTCTACTAAATGTTCTAAATGGATCGAGAGTTTCATCAGCCTACAATAACCATACATGGGTTTGCTTCGATTGCAGTTTAGATTTTTAATTGCCTCTTTTGTGTCTGCGCCAACGGCTGTTTTCTTTAAATTGCTTTTTATTAATTTAGCAATGCTAATGTTTAGAGGATTTTCTTCTCGATTAATTAAATCATCTAGCTTGACAGTTGCATCAGCAGTTTCTCCTTTTTCAATTTTCCAAAATACTAAAATAAGGTTTGCTAGAAAGTCATAATTATTTTTGTCATTCTTAAGAAGACTAACTAGGTTGGTTAATCCGTCTTTATCCCCACGAGCAATATAGTATTCAGAGACAAATAAAGCATATTGTTGCATCTGGTCACTGTTTAACTTTTGTGGCAGATAACGAATCGTATCCCTTGTATCGAAACTATTTATATCATTAATATATAGAATGGAATGGTTATTACCCACTTCCCATCCTGTAAAAGGTGCTGCTAAAATTGTTGTGCTGAAAATAAGAAAAAGGAAAAATGCTTTTTTAAAATTCATAAATTTTTACTCAGTAGAAAAGAAATTTTTATTCGCTAATCTCTTTTTTGATTAGATTGACCAAATCCTGCAAACTTTTTTTATCCATTACGAAACTAATATTCCCTGATTCAAATAATTTTGGTAATGGAACCGAACCTCCAAGCGAGAGAGCTTTTAAATAGTATTCTATTGCTTCTTTTTCATTTACAAGACTATTACGCCAAAATTGCAAAGCTCCTAATTGTGCAATGCCATATTCAATATAATAAAAAGGAGATGTGTAGACATGTGGATACTGCCAACGGGTCTTTTCGATTCTATCTAATCCACTCATATCGAGGAAAGGTTGAAATCTACGATTGAGCTCTTGCCATTTTTTACCTCTTGCCTCCCGTCCATTATCTTCTGTCGTATAAACCCAGTGTTGAAAAGAATCAATCATAGACATAAATGGGAAAAATTCTACAATCTTAATGAGTTGCTCTCGTTTAACGCGCGTTATCTCTTCTTTCTTGTATACGTTGTGAAAGTAGGGTCTTCCCAAAAGTTCCATAGACATGGAGGCGACTTCTGCAAATTCTAAAGGAGACGAACGATAGCTTTTTAGGAATTGATCTCGTGCTTGAAATGCATGAAAAGAATGACCGGCTTCGTGTAACAATGTATCTACATCTCTTTTGGAACCGACTGCATTCATGAAAATAAAGGGAACTCTTTTTTCGGAAAGCTCAGTCATGTATCCACCCGGAGCTTTGCCTTCTCGACTTGACAAATCTAATAGCTTATGCTCTCGCATATACTGAAAGTATCCACCGATAATCGGATTTAATGCAGAAAATATTTTTTCTGTCTTGTCGCAAAGTTCTTTCTCTGAATCAAATGCTTTTATAATTCCGTATCCATCCGGGTCAACATATAAGTCCCAGGGGCGAAGGCTTGTTATTCCTAACTTCTTACATTTTTCCTTTGTCCATTCTGAAATTAAAGGAACCAATGTTTCGGCAATGGAGTCATGCATATTTAAACAGTCTTGAGGAGTATAATCAAATCTTCCCTTTGAAACAAACGCATAATCACGATAATTCGCAAAGCCTGCATTGCGTGCTGCTTGCGTTCTGATTTTCAACATTTCATCAAATAAATCTTCTAATTGCTCTGCATCTTTTAGGTGAACGTCAACTCTTGCTCTGTATGTTTTCTCGCGTATAATGCGATCTGGATTTTCTTGGAAAACAGCCATTTGCTGCACAGTATAATTTTTACCTTCGTATTCTACCATCCAGGAGCCGGTTATCTTTTGATAAGTCTGTGATAACTTTGCGTCTTGTATAAATAAATCAATGTTTTCCTTTCTGTAAATTTCTTTTTCTGATTTAGTCTTCTTGATAAAAACCGCATAATAACTATTATCCAGTTCATTTATAAAGGAAGAGGCTAGAAATTTTTCTTGTAGGGAATTCTCAAACGGATCAATGATTGGGGAAATATTTTCAATAAAGTGTAGGTATTCTGCTTCTGCCGCTTTATCTTTAGTATCCACAGTCATGTTTACATAGCTAATAGAAATTGCTTCATCTACAATTGAATTAAGTTCTGACCAGAACTCAAGGAAGGATTTTAAATCATCTACAGAGTTAATTTTATAATCGAGTAATTGTTGGTAAACGGTTTTTAGCTCTGATTCGTTTTTGGGGTTTAGTTCTTTGCTTAGATATTTTCTACTATACGTTTGGTCAAGGTTCTTCATGCAATGCCTTATTCTAAATTGATATCTATCTTCTCTGATTCAAGAGATGAATCCTCGCTTTTTTTGAATCGGAAAGAGATCATATCCACAATGTGTTCTGTATAATATCTGTCATTCGTATAAGTTTTGGAGATTTCATATAATTGCTTTTCTTCCTCGTGATTGAGTTTTCGTTCCATTGAAATATTGAATAGAGTAAGAAATCCAAGCGCGGATAATGCTTTGTTTTCTGATTTCAGATAGCCGAAGAATTCTTCGGATTTTATATTCGAGAAACTTGGAATCAATGTGGAAAGAAGTTCAATCGCTCCATTTGGGGTATCTTCTTTAAAGTTTTGAATATACCATTTTACTATTGCATAGGCTTTTTCATTTCCAATATCTATTAATACATAGAAAATGCCCACTACAAGATTGGTTTTCTCGTTCCATATATTGCTATCTTTTATCAAATCGCCAACTATGTTTTTAAATAAAAACCAGATTGCCTTTTCGTCCTCTAATGCTTTTTCTTTCAACTCTTGTAAAAGATTTTGAAAATGAAATGAGCCTTCAACTTCCGCCAATTGCTTTAAATATTCTTCTACCTTCTCATTTATGGGGTCACTCATTAAATCATAAACCTCTCTCGTTTTCGCTACTCTTAAATAATTTACTCACTATGAAATGCAATTAAAAAAAACTTCAATGAAATGAACTGAGTCCCATGGCTGGAAGTTTGTATTTTTTTCTTTTAGTTACGAAAATATCATCAATTGCAATCAGATATTCCTTCTCTTTTGTCAAACTTTGATGCGGATTGAATTGAATTCCAGTGATTTTACTGTTACCATGCTTTCCGATGAGAAAATCAGATTGTGCAATTCGATTCCCAATTGGTATTCGGAAGCTTTGCCAACCTTCATAGTTTAAATTAGCAATTCGAATCTTATGCTTTTCAAACTTTGCATCTTGCAAGTAAAGAAATAATTCACCGTTCGCTTGATTCGAATAAATATAGAACTCAAATTCAATAATATAATCCTCCAATTTGTATGGGCTAGGGAATGATAAGTCTATTGGAATACCGTTTCCTTCGGTCGAAATTCGAATGAATAAACTCGTATTGGATTGTAAATCTGGAGATGTTAAATTCTTACTCATTCGAACTTCTGGTAGATAATGTTTGTTTGCCTGCACTTGAATAGATTTATTCGTGATTTGGACTGATTCAAAATCTTCCAATAGAATCTTTTCTTTATAATCAAGGACTTTTATCTCTTGCCCATAAAGTAAAAGAGTTGATAGACCTATCATCAACGTAAATATTTTTTTTGTCTTCTTAAAATAGAGCATAGGAGGCAAAAACAATGTTGATTTTATGACATTTTACTTCAAGAGTAAATGTGTTTTTTCAAATTGAATATTCCTCGCATAGCTGTCAATCCTTGACATACATGCTTGTATTGTAATATATGGTAAATTAAACAGTTAAATTACACATTACTAGGAGACTTTAGATGAAAAACATCATTAAACTCTTTCTCATGCTTACCTTTACTATCGCATTGGTTGCACAGTCCGGTATTAAACCTCTTCCTAACGACGGAAAAATGGATAAAGCCGAGAAAGCTATCGAAACAATTCCTACGACTTCAGTTGACAAAATGAAAACTGAGTCTAAAACAACAACTACAACGACCACAACTACTACTTCAACAGTGCCTGCGGTAACTTCTACTCCAGTTGCACCTGCTCAACCTGCTCAACCACCTGTAACAACTACAAGAGCAATTGATCCAAACCTAGGTAACTCACCTGCTCTTTATATCAATTCTAGAACTGCTTTCGAATTGGTAACTGGTGACGACTTAAGTGGTGTTGATTACATTGAATACAAAATTAATGATGGCGAATACTCAAGATATACCGTTCCTATTTCTTTAAGCAAAGAAGGTCCTGCTACCATTACTTACAAAGCAACTGATAAAGTTGGAAATAAAGAATTAGCAAAAGTCATTAACTTAATTGTTGATAACACCGCTCCTTCTGTAAGTGTTAAAGCTTCTGAGCCTTTATTTGCAACTGGAAATACCCAGTATTCTTCTCCAAAGAATACATATCAAATTCTTGCTGAAGACAAATCTTCTGGCGTTAAGCAAATTGTATACTCTGTTGACAATGAGCCTAAACAAGATTATAAAAATGAGCCACTCAAATTAGAGAAGCCTGGATTTCATGTTATTAACTTTTATGCAATTGATAATGCTGGAAACGTAAGCCAAGAGAATAGCTACATTGTGAACGTAGATGGAATCAAACCAACTGTTGACATCAAAGAATCTATCCCTTACATCGTAATCAACAACAAAGTTTATGCAAAGAAAGAAACTATATTCACCGTTACTGCGGCTGATGGACAAAGTGGAATCAAGCAAATTCTAGTAAAAACAGATGGTGCTCCTGATTTCGTTCCATACGTTGAAGCTCTTACCTTCGGAACTTCTGGCGAGCATGTTATCGAAGCAAAGGCTATTGATAATGTTGGAAATGAAAGCGACATTAAGAAAGTTATTTTCTCTAACGACATCAAAGCTCCAAGCACAGTTATTAAAGCCGTTTCTAATTAATTCTAAAAAACTCTCTGGGGCGCACATTCGTGCGTCCCTTTCTTCTAAAAAAATAATCTTCTTTTCTTAAAAAAATTAAGACTTTCCTGCACATTATTCTAATTTCTTAGCCTATTCTATGTATGATTCAGAAATTTATCATACTCGTCTTAGATTATTTATTCCCTATCGCTTGTAACTTTTGTGGAGAGTTTGATTTTTTTTCCTCTAAGTTGTCTCTTTGTAAAAAATGCTATAAAGAAGGAAATAAAGAGAAAGCGGTATTGCTGGATACTTCCTATTGTGGTGTTTGCAAAACTGAACTAATAAATGAAGAATGCAATTATTGTAACTCCCGCAATGTTTTCTTTTCTCAGTTAAATTACATTCGTATTCGCGGGGAGTTTGAGAGGGAAATTATTCAAAGAATAAAGTTTGGGAATGCACCGCATTTGAGCAATTACTTTCGACTCGGTCTTAGAAAAGTAATGCGAGGCTTGAACAAAAAGAGATATACTGCGATTGTAAGCATTCCTTCTAACAAAAGCACTATTCGCAAAAGACCGATTCCTGTTTGTAAACCTGTCACTGATTTGTTGATTCATCATTTACGAATCAAAACTATTATCCCCTTCGAAAAGAAGTCAAAGGAATTACAATCCGGAAAAAGTTTCCGAGATAGATTTATACATGCCCAATCTGCCTTCATTATTAAAGAGTCTTATTCTAATAAATTGAAAGGCAACTATCTATTAGTCGATGATGTATTTACCACGGGTGCAACCATCAACGAGATGGCAAAGATATTACTCTTAAATGGCGCAAACGAGGTGGATGTATTAGTGCTTGTAAAAGGGAAGATGTAAACCTTACTCTAAGAATTTAAAATCATCCTTTACTTCTGGCTTCGTCATCTTCTGATTGTATTTGGCGTCTCCACCGGTTAACCAAATATTGCCTTTCAATGCACCTGATTTTTTGAACTGGTATTGTAAGTAAAAGTTAGTAATTTTTTTCCAGAATTCCTTTTGATCGGATCCTACTTCTTTAAGATTGCATTCATCGGGAATGACTTCAATGGTTCCATACGTTGCTGATACTTTTTTCGGATTTGTAAAGGATACTATGGAGTATTCACAAAAATCATTTTGATTTGCAATATAAGGAATTACTTTAAGTTTATACGTATTCAAATCTGTATCTTTACGAACAGAAAAATATCCCCGTTTATTTCCTGTAATTCGCGCTGAATTCGGAAGCTTAAAATAACTATGCATCACTTCATTTTGAGAAAATTCAGCATGTATTTTGCTAATTTCCTTTGTAGGATTATCTTTGTTATTCGCTGTGATAATTTTAGAATCTTTTTTAGGCTGTGTATTCGTATTTTCTGTTACACCATCTTTGCTGATAAAAATGCTTACATCTGCACTTACCCATTGTTCGGGCGGGAGTTTTTTCGTTAGTTTTTTTAACCAGGCTAAATTATTCGGACTCATTCCTTGATAGACTGGCTTTATCCAATACTTAGCTTTGTGTAATTTCTTAATTCTATTCCTAGATGCAATGGCAATGATTGTGTCCTTTCCAAGTGCCTCTCCTGCAAGAAATTCGTAATCCTTTGTATCATCAGGAATTCGAATCTCTTCGTTAAAGATCATATTATCTTGCTCATCTTCATTTGGATAAAGTAGGTTTAAGTTTCCATCACTTTGCAGTGTTAGAATATAGAGATAAGCTGCTTGTTTTAGCTTAACATTAATTTTGATAGATTGACCCGGGCGATAATTTCGATAGTTTGTCTCTAAAGAAATTCCCATATCATTGGAGGAGGGAGAACTGGAAAATAAAAGTAATAAGGGGATTAGAATTAGAAACCGCTTCATCCCATGACAATTTTACAGATTTTTATTTTGTCAACAAAGATAGTAGGAAAAAACGATGACAAGAGACTTAGGTTCTAAAGATTGTAAAGGAAAGATGAGCGAAGAAAAAAAAACGAGAGATTATTTTGAGATATTCAGAATCACTCTTATCCATGTAACAATTATAACTTTTTGTTATGTCCTGCTAAGCATTTTTTCCCAATTCACGATGGCAACCGTTGCCCTTCAGAATCGTTTTCCTGACAACTTCGTTGAATTAAGCGATGAACAAAAATCAGAAATTCAAAACAAAACCGTTAAGGAATTTGAAGTTTTGATGAAGAATAATCCACAAAAAATTAATGATGAATACATCGAAGCGGTTACTAAAACATCTCCTAGTCTTTTGTTTGTTCAAAATTTTCTCTGGCTAATCTGCTTTGTTCTCCCAGTTTATTTCATTCTAAAGAAATTAGTTCGAGTAGATATAAATAGTCTGAATGATGAATTGGGGTTTATTCAGATTAACCGTGGACTCGTTGCAGGTTGCGTTGTCTTTTTAATATTACTTGCAGTTTCGATGGTTTTTTCTTTCGTGAATTTTAAACCAAAGATTAATGAATTTCAAGCTAAGCTCTTTATAAATTTAAAGGGAAATTATTATCTACTCGCTTGGGCAATCTATACTGTGGGTTTAATTACAGGAATCTTAGAAGAGTTTTTATTTCGCGGTATGTTTCTTGCGCATTTCGTAAGTAAGGGATTGGCTAGAGAGGGACTTTTTATTACTTCCTTTCTTTTTGGTATGATGCATTTCTCATTTGATGCGTCTCCCGTTGTGCCTGTCATATTGACTTTTGTAGGTGTATTGTTTGGTTTAATCTATCTTCAGTCTAAGAATATATGGGTTGCGGTTGGTGCTCACGCTACTTACAATTCATTGGGACTGATTGCAGCATATTTCCTTGGGGACAAACTTCTGTGAGAAAAAATTTTCTTTTAATAGCGCATACTCTTATTTATCTCTTTGCTTTGTTTTTTTTCTTTCCACTTTCTGCTTCTGAGTCATTTGAAAGTCCTGCCTCGGTAGAAGATACAAATCTAAAGATTGTAAAACTTTTAAATAAAATTACCGACAATTCTATTCTTCCTGTAGAGTCTACAGGTGGTTTTAATTACAGGTATCGGAGTAGTCTTCTCAGTCCATTTCGATTTAATGTTTATGTAGGTCGGTTCACTAAGAAGTCAGAGGATTCTATTGTTAGAATAGAAGCAAGCAAGAACGGAGAGGCAAAGTTGTTGAAAACGATTTTGGAAGTAGAAGTAAATAAAAACACTGCCGAATATAGATTCGAGCAAGCACTAAATCCTAAATATCATGTCGTATCACAAACTTTGAACTTTGTTACCCCAGCCGCAAGTGTATTCTACAACTCTTACAACTCTCCCTTTTATACTACATCTGATACCGTAATCAAGATGGGAACTTATGCCTTGATTGATATGGTAATCCTAGCAATTGCTGCATTCTATATAAATAACAATAAGACAGGAAATAAAAATATATACGCGGATTTGTTAAATAAGCAAGGTCCGAGCAAATATATGTTTGCCCCGCCGCACGGGGAAATAATTTTAGCCGCTCTTTTGTTGCCTAGAATATATAGAAGTGTAGAAGCATTCCATGATACCTCTGCACAAAATCGAATTGCTGAACTTTCTTATACTTATAGATTTTAGTATAAACCTATTGTATTTACTCAGTGGGTTTGCCACAGAGGCACTGAGACACAGAGGGTTTTGGGTTTGCTCTATTTCTAATCATATAAGACATCCTAAAGAGAACTGAGAATACCAATTTGTATTTTAAATGCATACACATAAGCTTGAATTGGGAAAATAAGCGTTATTTGTTAAACAAACTCTCTTGAAATTCCTCCGTGCCTCTGTGGCAATCTTTTATGCTAAGTAGTTACAACCTATTTTATATTCATATTCGAAAGTATGCGATCCATTTCATCCATATTGTTGTAGCTAATAATGATTTTCCCCTTTCCTATTTTGGAATTGTGGGCAATCTTTACTTTTGCCGATAGCTTATTGCGGATTTTACTTTCAACGTTTGTAATGGAAGGATCTGAATTATCTCGCTTTGTGCTAAGTGTAGTTTTTGTTTCCCAAAGTCCTGCTACATACTCTTCGACTTCTCTAACAGTAAGATTTTTTTCTACGATTTGTAATGCATACGCTTCAAGTTTGCGTTTGTCTCCAATTGAGAGGAGAGGTCTTGCATGACCTTCTGACAGCTTTCCTGTTTTAATCAGTTCCTTTACTGAATCAGGAAGTTGGAGGAGGCGAATCATGTTTGATACAGTGGAACGATTCTTTCCCACGCGTGCGGCAACTTCTGTTATCTTCATCGATAATTTTTCTGTGAGTTGTTGGTATGCCATCGCTTCTTCGATTGGATTTAGATCCTCTCTTTGAATGTTTTCAATGATCGAAACTTCAAGTGTTTCTTTTTCGGAATAATTTCGAACGATAGCAGGAATTTTATGAAATCCAGCTTCTTTGCAAGCGCGGTATCTTCTTTCACCGGATACTAGCTCGTAACCGTCAGTAGTTCGATTCACTACAATTGGTTGAATCAGTCCATGTTGTTTTATAGTCTCTGATAATTCAGTGATTGATTCGGCGGAGAAGGTTTTTCTGGGTTGGTTTGGATTTAGCTTTATCTCGGATAGTTTAATTTCCTTAAGTGGTGAATTACCGGTATTATCCGCTGCTTCCGTATTTCTTGAACTTGATGCACCAATTAGATTTCCGAGACCTTTGCCTAGAACTTTAGGTTTCATTTTTTCTCCTACGCGTTTTGCGCGATGACTTCTTCTGCTAGCCCACGGTAACTTTGTGCACCAATTCCGTCGGGGTCGTAAAGGTTAATTGGTTTCCCGAACGATGGCGCTTCCCCCAATTTAATATTTCTAGGAATCATAGTCTTATAAACTTTATCCTTGAAATATTCTCTTACATCATTTGCAACCTGGTTTGCTAAATTGGTTCTCTTATCATACATGGTGAGAACTACACCTTCTAATTCGAGAGAAGTGTTAAGGTTCTCTTGCACCAAGGAGATAATCTTCATTAGCTGCGTAAGACCTTCTAAAGCAAAATATTCAGTTTGCAAAGTAATCATCACACTATCGGAAGCACAGAGTGCGTTCACAGTGAGAACTCCAAGGGATGGCGGACAATCAATGATTATAAAATCAAATCTTGGGCGAATCGAAGTAAGTGCTTCTTTGAGTCTAAATTCTTTTCTATCTTCAGACATTAAATCTATTTCGGCTCCACTCAAATTAATATTGGAAGGAATCATCGAAAGATTTTCAATTCCTGTTTTTTGGATTGCTTCAGTTGCTGAGACTTCTCCAATCAAAACTTCATAAGAAGTATTTTCCATTTGGTTGATGTCGATGCCAAGACCCGAGCCTGCATTTCCCTGTGGATCAATATCAACTAATAAAACTTTTTTTCCTCTACTGGCGAGAAAAGAACTGAGGTTGATAGACGTAGTTGTTTTTCCAACTCCTCCTTTCTGATTGCTAATAGAAATTATTTTTCCCATGATGTCCTCTTAATCTCTTTACTTATTGCTTCCCAACTTCTTGGAAAACCTTTTTTTGATTCTGCTACCTTTTTCAATAATTTAAGATGCCGCTTTCCTAAAAACTCTAATTCATCTAGTTCGAATTCTTTTTCTATTTTTAATCCCAAATTTTCTAACATCTTGTTCTCGAAATCTAAATCGTAGTTTTTTCTTCCGAGAAAAGGAATAAAGTAAGAATTAGTTTTTAGAAGCTTATAAATCATTTCTGCCGACCATGGATACTTTACTGTAGAGCGCATGACTACAAGATCAAACTTTTCTTTTAAATCTTCCACTCTTCCATAAATGAAATTAACCCCTTGGTCTTTGAATTTTTCTTTGTGAAATTTTTCTAAAATTCCAAGCCTTCTCATTTGGGAATCTACAAGCGTAATGACTGGAGCATTTTTTAGACAGAAAAAAATATAGCCAGGCAGTCCGGGACCTGTTCCGATATCCGCCAATCTAGTTTCATGTGAAACCGAATAGGAAGATAGAATCCTGTGAATATGAAAAATGGATTCAACGATATGCCTATCTAAAATATTTTCTGAATCGGACTTAGAAAAGAATCCGCCAATCTCATTATAGTCTTTTAAGAATTGAAAATAGACTTCTAACTTATCAAAATCAAATTCTCTTTCGATTTGATTTATTAATTCAGGAAATAATTCGGATAATCTGTTCTTAATTAAATTATTATTCATGTAATTTGCTTTTAATTCATTATTATTTTTGTCCATTTTTCACAAACAAGGTTTTTTATTTCATTCAGTTCGAAACTGCTTTTTATTTGCTCTTTATGTGTTATGAATCTGTCAGCTAAGCAAGAAATTTTTTAAGTAATTCTGGATTATCTGACTACTGTTGGTTAGGCTATGCCAAGGAGAGACTACATAAATTGATTTGCCTTATTTAGTCTGTCTATGAGCTAAAGAGTTAGCTCATAGCGGTTCATGTTGCGGTTCAAGTTGCAGTTCATCTATCACTTATTGATTTTTTTGGCTAAACTTAGACTGCAACATGAACCGCAACATGAACTGCTACATAGGCTATAGAGATTATGAAGTTAAATTAATTTTAACAATTTGGAACCTAGAAAAAAGAGGAAGGTCTTACTTTCAAAACAAGGAGATAAGAATGAAACATCTTATTAAAATATTTTCCATTTCGTTGATAGCATTGCTTGCTATTGTAAATTGCCGCCATCACTCACTCGCAGATCGAGCTGATTGGATCGCGAAGAGAGTTGCAAGTGAACTTGATCTAAATGATAAGCAAAAAGCTGAATTGCAGAGAATCAAAAAAGAGATTCTTGATAAACGAAAAGAGCTCGATGTAAAAATGTTCCCAGACGAAATTGTTGATCAGATCCGTCAGGCACAGATTGATGAAGCAAAGGTTAACAAAGCATTCGAAACCAGTGGAACTAAAAGAGATCAGATGAGAGTATTCATGACAAAAAAATTCATAGAATTCCATGCTGTTCTTACACCCGAGCAAAGGAATAAATTAGCCGATAAAGTAACGGAGCTTTTAAAGAAACACAGCCATGACTAATTCTGACTTTACCGAAATAGTAAATTCGACTAAGTCTATAGTTCTCTCTGCGATAGAAAAAAATCTCGCAGAGAGATTCTTTCATGCTATAGATGATGTAGTGCAGGAGACTTATCTTCGAGCATACAAAGCATTGTCGAGTGGAAAGTTTAGAGAAGAATCAAAACTTTCCACTTGGCTCTATACGATTGCTCGAAACGAAGCATATCGTATGAATGAGAAACTCTTGCGGGAGGAAAGAAAAATTGAAAAGGCAACTATTAAACTCAAAGAGTCTAGATCAGACGATTCTAATTTACTTGAAAGAACTAATACTCTGATTCAGTATCTGAAACAAATACCGGAAAAATATAAGACAATTTTACAGCATTATTCAAATGGACTCTCTGAAAAAGAGATAGCTGAAAAACTTTCTATAAAACAAGGGACTGTTAAATCAAGAGCCTTCAGAGGAAAAGAGATGTTGCGAAAAATTGCATTTATGGGAGATAAAAATGAATAATGAAGAAATACATTCTAAAGAAATTCTATCACGTTTGGAAAGCGAGCAATGGAGTCAAAGTATTGCAAAGAATGTTTCTATTCGATATGAGCGTAATCAAACTAGGAATCGAATTCTAATTTCTACTACTGCTTTTATTATTTTAGGAATGGCTGTTGGAATTGCTTTTTTCTCTCCAATTGAATTATTAAATCCTAGTCTTGTTGACCTGGATTTGTATAATTTATTTTTCTCGGATGAACTCTCTCCAATTTACGAAACGGTATATCGAGAAGAAGGAATGTCATCCCTACTTGAACCAATTTCTTATCTGATAGAATAAAAAATCTCGCAGGTGTAATTCATTATCAGACCAATGATAATAGGATAATGATTTTTACGCTGCCCTTACACTACTAATTTTATTTTTGATTTCGTCGATACAAGTATTGATGAAATCATTATTAATCTTTCTATTAATTTCAACTTTTAATCTATCAGCTTACACTCCCGGTAAATGGTCTTACTTAGATCGTTATTCCCTTGGTTCAGAAAAATCAGGTCCTGTTGGAGAAACTGTAAAAAATAGGACAGGACAGATCGTATATTCCGCTACATACGAATATGATCCAGATGGAAAACTCAGTAAGGAAAAATTCCTTAACATGAAAAATGAGCCTGATGGAGAAATTGTTTATACATACGAAAATGGTAAGCTGAAAGTAGAAGAATTATTTGCTCCCGATAAATCCTCTCAAGAAAAAAAAACTTTTCTATACACTCAATCAGGAACTTTAAAAGAAATTAACGTTGTATTGGGAAATGGAAAGGGACTTCTTCGTCATAGAATTTATTCCATGAATGATTCGTTTGCTATGGAGTGCGAAACAAAATGGGAAGAGGAAGCCAGCCAGGAATCCTTTTCTACAAAGAAAGATATCCTGGAGGAGAATATTTTAAACCAAGAAATTTTCGATGAAAAGAAGAAGTCTATCGGTTTTATAAAATACTATTTTGATAAGAAGGGTCGCCTAGAAAAAAGAGAAAATATCCAAGGCTCCTCTAAAAGAATGCAAGTTCTCACTTACGATGAATCTGGAAGGTTAATTAGTTTTTCGTTTCACGTGAAACAAGACGAAAACTGGGTTTTACTAAAAACACATTATCTTACGTATAAGTGAATTAAGATAATGCATTGCCACAGAGGCACTGAGACACAGAGAAATTTTGAGAGACTCTTTCTCAAAGAATATTGCTTGTTTTCGTAATTCAGGTTAATAATATTCACTGACAACGTGATATTTTTTCAAACTCTTTTACTAACTCTCTTTCACATGATGCACATGAATAAAACGGAAACATTTCATAACCCTCTGCGACTCTGTGACAAAATAATCTGAGTAGATATGAATTAAGTCTACTTATTGGAATCAACTTCTCCCTCTGATGAAATTGGTTCGATATTCTTTTTTGTTAAAATTTTGGTAATACTTTCGGCGATAAGGCTTAACGTAATTGTAAACGCTCCTCCATAATTTAAACCATTCAGAAGCTGATATATCATCTTCCTAAGTGCAAGATCAAAAGGCATTTGATAATCAGACCAATCAATCTTAAATTTATAATTCAATTTCTTTGGCTCAATAATTGTTTCTTGCTTCAACGGATTGCGATCAATTTGTCCAAGAGTTCCAACGAAGGTTGTAGACTTTTTACTATGAGTAAAGGAAACATTTAGATCAATTTTGTTTTTCAAAAAGCCAATTGGTAGTATATCTAAATTGACAAGCTTGCCCCATGTCACTCCTTGCACTTGAAGACTACCTTCTCCATTTTCACAGCTAGATAGTATATCACCTGAATCAATTTTACAGTAAGCATACTCAGAATCAAAGATTAGTTTTAAGGGAATGCCTAAATCAATATTGGAATTTTCAAGATCAATGTTTTCAATTGTAACTTTATACAAAGGGAATACTGTGCGATCTTCAATTTCGATTTTCCCATTTCTTATAATAGCGGAGGGAAGAATTACTTTTCCTTCTGGCGGCATATACTTAATTTTCTGAATTGAGGGAATTCTATTTACATACTTCATCTCCATACTCGTTATTTCGAAATTGCTAATTCTAATTTTTCCTACGATTAGATAGAAGGGATTGATCCAGAAGAAGATTTTTTGGGCTTTCAGTTTGACAATGTCTGTTTTATTAAATCCACTTGTCTTGATTTCGAAATCCTTTGCGTAGAAAATAAATAAAGGAAGTATGAAGCCGCTAGATTGCATTTTAATTACTAGGAATTTTTTAAAAAAGACATTTATAATTAAGACAATAACAGGACCTAGAAGCAAGACCTGTAAAAGCAAATAAATGGAAAAGAAGGAATATAGAATTTCTGATTTCATAAACGCCCTATGAATTAAAGTAACCTAATACCATAGACATAGCTGTAAACTACAAAACTGATTTAATTTCTTTATCATGGCACCTTGTAATGAATCTGTGCTTCATCAGTAAACTAGATCGAGTATTTAAATCTTATCAGACATAATGAAATCCAAATCAGGAAGAGAGTTATTTTTTCCGTTAGGCATATTTTAATTGAAAGAATTGGGGAAGTAAAAAAATTTAATATGTATTGAACTTGGTAAAAGTCTTTTTGAATAATACAGAAAAAAACAAAGAAATTTTTGAAATTCAGAATTCTGAGATTAACGTAGCAGAGATCATGCACGAAATCGAATCGAATTTGAGACAGCGCTCTATCGATAAAAGCGAGATTGATAGAATTGCAAAGTTAAAACTTTCATCAGATTCGCCAGCCGGACATAGAGAGTTTGATCCATCCCTTACAGCGAACTTATTTGAAAAAGGAATTGCTCCGCCTAAATTTTCTAATCCACGATATTGGTTTATTAGGGGACCTCTAAAATGGATTATTATAAAGTTTACTGAGTTCTACTCCTTGGTGGATAAAAAGCTTTCCGAAAATCGAATCAAGGCTTTCTATTCAGTTTTACATGAATTGATTTTATTAAAAGCGAAACATCAACGGTTGGAATTGAAACTTGCTGATTTGTATAAGCATGTTGTTGAGTTGAGAGCTTCTTACAATCCAGAATTTCAAAATGATTTTTATGATAATAATAAACCACTCTCGGAGAATTTTAGTAAAAGCAATTTGAGAATTCTATCTTTATTAAAGAATGAAAAGCCAACGCTAGTATTGCTCCCTGATTGGGAAAATTTTTTAAACCTACTAAAAGTAAATCGAATTCCATTTCATGCAATCGTTCAAAGCAAAAGCCAATTTGATTATATTGAAAAGCAAATTACCAGTCAGGTCACGCTCATTGAATCGATTGAAGAATTCTCTCAATACAAAAAATATTCTAATATAATTTTGCATTGCAATGCCTGTATTCTTCCTGCTTGGATTATGGATAAGATAATTCTTTGTGTAAAAGAAAATGCAGACAAAGATACTCAGATATTTATAAATTATTCCAACTCTGCCAACAACAACTATTCTCCTTTTCAAGAAAATCTTCGGACCCGAATTGACATAGATAAAATTCATTCTTATTTGAATGATCTTGGATTTAAAAATATCGTTTCGCACTGTGTTGATAAAGATGAAATGCAATTATTTACATTTACTCTTCCATGAAAATTTATCAACATGTAGACGAATTGAATGATCGGGATGGAATTGGAAATGATATCTACGGGTTTCATTCTGTATTTGAAAAATTGGGATTTGAAAGTTCAGTAGTTACCAGAATTAATAATTCTAAAAATACCTTTCCAATTCATTCTCCTCAAAAGCATCCTTGTTTCTTATCGAGTGATATTCATATTCTACATTTTGGTTCCACCGGTTACCCTTTAGATTTTTTTGAGGATTTACCTGGACAGAAAATACTTCGATTTCACAATATGACACCTATTTCTTTTTTCAAAAGCTTTATGAATGAAGACTTATTTAAAACATTCGAAAAGAATGAAACGAAGGCGCATCTTGAATTGTATTCGTTGCATAGATCAATTTCTCACGTAATTTCTGATTCTAACTATAATCAAGATGAGTATCTACAGATTGTTGGTCGCAGAGGAAAAGTTCGATTTGAAGTAATACCGGTTATTCGTAATTATCCGCTAATAGCAAAGACTGGAAAATCGGGATATAGAATTGGCTTCCTCGGTAGATGGGTTCCAAACAAAAAATTGGAGGATTTATTATTTACACTTTTCTTTTTACGAAAAATTGATTCACGCTATACGCTTGTCTTACTTGGAAAAAAAAATCCAATCTTCCAACTATATAACAATGAAATACAAAGACTCATTACGAAGCTAGACCTTGGCAATTCTATTGAGATATCTGAAAATCTGACGGATGAGGAAGTTAAAAAACAGTTAGCCAATTTGGATATTTATCTATCAATGAGTGAACACGAAGGATTTGGAATTCCAATTTTAGAAGCTATGGCAGCGAATGTTCCCGTCCTTGCGTATTCCTGTAGTGCTGTCATCGAAACGGTGCGAGATGCAGGAATCCTTTTTACTAAAAAAGATTTCCCTTTACTTGCTGAATTGATTCATAAAATTCGGACTTCAAGCGATTTAAAAGAATCTATTTTAAAAACTCAATTTAATCGTTTATCGAAATACAATCATTTTCCCTTTGGATCCTCATTATCTAATCTTTTGCAAAAATAAAAAAATTGTCATAGTAAGCCCATCGAATCCATGACTATTATAGAAAAATGACTTCGATCAGTATAAAAAGAATTATTCAATTCTCGGCTGGTTTTAATCCAGGCGACGCTATTAGCAATGAAATGCTTATACTCAAATCTTACTTTTTAGAAATTGGATTTGAAGGAGAAATCTTTTCAGAGAACATTGGAAGAAATACAAAAGGACTTGCTAGTAAGTTCAAATCATATAGACTAAGAGAAGGTGATTTTATAATTTATCATCATTCTATTCATTCTGCTGTATTCGAATTTTTATTGGACATTCCTTGTCCTAAAGCGTTGATCTATCACAATGTAACTCCGAGTCATTTCTTCGAGCCTTATGATTTAAAGTTAACTCATTATTTAAAAAAGGGAAGAGAAGAGTTAATTGAGTTGAAGGAAAAATTTCAACTTTACTTTGCGGATTCAAAATTTAATCAACAAGAACTTTTAGATTTAGGTTTTCCCTCTGTGCAAGTGCTTCCGATTATTTACGATTTTGGACGTTTGATAAAAAAAGAAATCTTGCAAAAGCCGCAGACAAAGAGTATTATCTTTGTGGGTAGAATTGCTCCGAATAAAAAGCAAGATGATATAATTAAATTAGCAAAAGTATTAAAAGACCATTTTCTAACGGACTTTCAAATACATCTTGTTGGATATTGTTCGCGCGAATTAGAATTGTATAAAGAAGAATTGAATTCTCTCATTCAACTTTTTGATTTAGATAAGCATGTGTTTTTCTCTGACTTTATTGATGATGAGCGATTGGCAGAATATTATCAAAATGCAGATTTATTTTTATGTATGAGTGAGCACGAGGGATTCTGTGTGCCTTTACTTGAATCGATGTATTATGAAGTCCCTATTCTTGCCTTTGATGCGGGAGCTGTAAAAGATACACTTGATGGTGCCGGTATTCTATTTAAAGAAAAAGACTTTCCAACTATTTGTGAATGCATTCTAAAAATACTTTCCGATAAAGAGTTTAGAGAGAAAATTTTAGTGACCCAAAGAGAAAGACTTGATCGTTTTCAGAAAGGGAACTTCACTAGCATCATAGGTTACGCAATCAAATACTTCAATTTATGAAAAAATACTTTATCAAAAGATTCTTACTTTTATTTCCAACTGTTCTCGGAATTACCTTTGTTGTTTTCATCATTTCCCATATGGCACCCGGCGGTCCTTTTGAGTCAGAATTAGCAAAATGGAGAGGGACAGCAAATGAAGCAGGAGGAAGCCAAAAACAAATCTCTGCCGAAGAAATTCAGTTATTAAAAGAGCGGCTACACTTGGATAAACCCGCACCGGTAGCTTACCTCTACTGGTTAAAAAATATCGTTCAGTTCGATTTGGGAGAATCTCGCATTAATTATAAAAAAGTGAGTGATTTGATTTTTGAGAAAATGCCTATCTCGCTTACGTTTGGACTGAGTGGGTTTTTTATTTCTTATTTGATTTGCATTCCACTTGGAATTTACAAAGCTCTTCATCACGGAGAAGCATTTGATCTGGCGACTAGCTTTTTAATTTTCTTTACCTATTCCATTCCTATCTTTGCGCTTGCACTTTTACTTTTATATTTCTTAGCTTCTGGAGAATTCTTTTCTCTTTTCCCATTGGGGCATGAAGTCTCTGATAACTATGAATCCTACGACACCTGGGGGCAAATATTGGATAGACTCCATCATATGTTTCTTCCTGTGCTCTGTTATATTTTCCATTCCTTTGCTGTGCAAACTATCTTAATGAAAAATTCTCTCTTAGAAGAAATTAGCAAAGACTATGTAAGAACTGCTGTAGCGAAAGGAATGACATTTAAAGATGCAGTCTTCAAACATGCATTTAGAAATTCATTGATTCCGATTGCTACTGGCTTTGGAAGTAATCTTGGTTTGCTATTTGCTGGCTCTCTTATTATTGAATTAGTCTTTAGTATCGACGGGATGGGTTTACTCAGTTTTAATGCTGTGAGAGAACGAGACACAGATCTTATGATGGGACTTCTTCTAGTGCAAAGTATTCTATCTCTTGCTGGAAATATTCTTTCTGATTTTTGTTATGTATTAATTGATCCAAGGATAAAGTTCGAATGACACTAAATCCAAATACTAAAAAACGATTACAAAAATTTCGAGCGAATAAAAGAGCTTATTATTCTTTTTTATTTTTGCTCACAACTTACGTCATATCCTTGTTTGCCCCAATTCTTGTGAATGATATTCCGATTTTAGTTTATTACAAAGGCTCAACGTATTTTCCTATTTTTAAATTTTATCCCGATAAGACTTTCGGCGGGAAGCAGGACACGGTTGCCAATTATAAAAAATTAAGAAAATCCCCTCAATTTCAAGAAAGCGGCAACTTTATGTTATTCCCAATTGTTTCTTATGGCTACAATGAAAGTAATATGTCCGACTTGCCCTTCGGTGTCTCTCCTCCAACTAAACCAGACGCGAAGCATTGGCTGGGAACAGATGATAGAGGTAGAGATGTATTTACGCGAATTTTTTATGGATATCGAATTTCACTTAGCTTTAGCTTGATACTTGTATTTCTAGAAATTTTAATTGGAACTATTATTGGCGGCTTACAGGGATATTTCGCTGGAATCTTTGATCTTACCTTTCAACGAATTATCGAAATCTTTTCTGCCATTCCATTTTTGTATTTGATTTTAATCATGGGCTCTTTCTTTGGAAGAAGCTTTACTGTGCTATTAATAACGTATGGAGCCATTAGTTGGATTGGAATCAGTTATTATATGCGTGGAGAATTTTATCGACTCAGGCAAGCACAATTTGTAGAAGCAGCAAAAGCATTTGGCGTTCCCTCTTACACGATCATATTTAAGCATATCGTTCCAAATGCGCTTACTCCGATTGTAACATTTTTACCTTTTATATTAATTGGGTCTATATCCGTGTTATCCGCTCTTGACTTTTTAGGTTATGGGATTCCCGCTCCCAATCCTTCGTGGGGAGAACTGATTGGGCAGGGAAGAGAAAGACTCAGTGCGTGGTGGCTAATAGCATTTCCCTCCTTTGCACTATTTCTCACCATACAATTGAGTGCATTCATTGGAGAAGGACTTAGAGATGCATTTGATGCAAAGGAAAAGGTTACATTCAAATGAAAAAAGCCAATCCAACTCCAAAGACGAAAACAGTAAAACCAAAAAAAGAAATCATCAAAAAAGAAATTCTTTCTATTGATAATCTGTCTGTCACGATTCAGGCTAATCCTGTTTTGCCGGTATTGCAGAATGTTTCCTTTTCCATGGAAGAAGGAGAAATTTTGGCTCTAGTGGGAGAGTCCGGAAGTGGAAAGTCTCTCACTGCTCTTTCGATTACAAAACTTCTTCCCGTTAAACAATTCGAATACACAAACGGTTCGATTGTTTTTAATGGGACGAATATTTTACAAATCGAAGATGAAAAACTAAGAAGTATTCGCGGGAAGGAAATCGCCTATATTTTTCAAGACCCATTTACATCTCTAAATCCTCTTAAAAAAATCAAAGACCAAATTATTGAGTCGTATAAAATTCATATTTCTGAAAATGAAAGAGAAGCAGTGGATAAGGCAAAGTATCTGCTTAATAAAGTGGGACTCACAGAATTAGATGAAAGACTCAATTCCTATCCAGGTCAGATGAGTGGTGGAATGCTACAACGAATTTGTATTGCAGCAAGTTTAATGTGCGATCCAAAGCTTTTGATTGCAGATGAGCCAACAAGTGCTCTCGATGTAACGATTCAATCCCAACTTGTAGATTTACTTCTAAAGATCAAAGAAGAAAATCAAATGTCGATTTTATTTATCTCTCACGACATATCGCTAGTAGCCTCTCTAGCCAATCGAATTGCTGTCATGTATGCGGGACAAATCGTTGAAATTGGTGAAACAGATGCTTTGATAGATAAGCCAACCCATCCTTATACAGAAGCACTTCTTCGCTCCATTCCAAGTGGAATTAAAACACATCATAGGCTAGCTGTAATCGATGGGATTGTTCCTTCACCTGCTGATTATCCTGTCGGGTGTCATTTCTCTACTCGATGCCCGGAAGTAATGGATAGATGTAGAAGGGAAAAGCCCGCCTTATACCAGCTAATTAAGAATAGGCGCTCAGCTTGTTTTTTAAGGGAGAAGAAAAAATGATCGAAGTAAAAAATCTTTCTTCCAGTTATAAAGTTAGCTCAAAAGAATTTTTTAAGAAGAATATAATTCGCGCTGTAGAGGATGTTTCCATTATTATTCCGGAAAATCATACACTTGGACTCGTTGGCGAATCCGGTTGTGGTAAATCATCATTAGGCAGAACAATTCTTCGTTTGCAATCCTTTAACTCTGGAAGTATAAAATACAATGGAGTTGAGTTAACTACTCTTTCGCAAAAAGAATTACTTCCATATAGAAAGAATCTGCAAATTATTTTTCAAGACCCTTATTCATCGTTAAATCCTAGACTTACTATTTTTGAAATCATTACGGAAGGGCTTACTATACATAGAAAAGTTTCTCGTAAAGAATCGCAAGACCTAGCAGTTGCTATCTTAGAAAAGATGAGTCTTAAGTCGGATATACTTAGCCGTTATCCGCACGAATTCTCTGGTGGACAACGACAAAGAATCGCAATCGCTCGAGCTCTTATTCTAAATCCTGAATTTATTGTATGCGATGAAATTGTTTCCGCTTTAGATGTATCTAACCAAGCACAGGTGATTAATCTTTTAGCAGATTACAAGATGGACAAAAATCTTTCTCTTTTATTTATCTCTCACGATTTAAATATCATAACTCATATTTCAGATGACATTGCCATTATGTATCTAGGAAAAGTAGTAGAAGTAGGAAGCAAAAAAGAAATCGTAGACAAGCCATCTCATCCTTACACAAAATCGTTATTTGCCTCTACATTCGAGCTAGAGAACCGTAAAAAGAAAAGAGTCATTCTCTCAGGGGAAATTCCAGGTGTATTAAATAAACCCAGCGGATGTTACTTTCACACTCGCTGCCCAATTGCACAGGATATTTGTAAAAGAGAAGCGCCACCAGTGAAGACTCTTTCTAAGACCCATACTTCGGCTTGTCATTTTAGTTAGCGCGATTCCCCCAGTCACCTCGAACATGCTTCTTCATCCTCCCTTCGCTCCAAGTATTCGCGACCAACGCCTTCGCAAGGTCTATCTGACAAAAATAGTAATAGATTAGCCTTATTGTTTTTTTACCAAATAGATTTCGCACACTGCGCACATACTGAAGTGCTTGGTTCGAAATGACCGGCTAAAATCTTATCTGTATTCAATCTATCGCTCGCTCCATTTATTTGCTCAAAGCCTTCCAAAGGTAATCTTTAATTAGAAAAGAGTTGACATTTATATAAAATTCCTCAATTCTAAGTTATGGCATCGCATGTATTAGAAAGAGAATTCCTTCGAGAAAATTTTGTTCCCATTACTGTAGAGGCATACCATTATCTTGCCGAAAAAAATCTAATATCTGAAAACTCAGAATTAATCGAAGGAGGTATAATTAAAAAAATGCCTAAATCTCCAATTCATTCTGCTTTAGTTCGAAAATTGATACAGTTTTTTCAGAAATCCATTGGTGCAGAATACAATGTATCAAGTGAAAATCCCCTAACACTAAAACACTCTGAGCCAGAGCCAGATATTGCAATTGTTGATTTTAGAGACGACTATTACGCAGTTGCACATCCAAGTTATGCGCATCTTGTTATAGAGATTTCTCTTACAACGCTTGCATTAGATCGAGATAAGGCAGATATTTATGCTTCATCCAATATTCCTGAATATTGGATATTTAATTTACAGAATAAAACTCTGGAAGTATTTCAGAATCCTTCTGACGACAAATACCAATTAACCACAATTCTTACAGCTACTGATTCTATTCATCCTCTCTTTCAGCCTGAGCTTTCTTTAGATTTAAAAGAATTTTTATAAATGAATACAGCATAAAAAGAAAAATCACCAAAAGGAAACCTTACATTATTCTTATCTCAGTTATTTAAAGGCAAATAACTATTAGTCTATAACTTGAAACTCTGTCCGTCTATTCAGTCTATTGGATTCTGGTTCAAGATTATTGATAATAGGTTGAGTCGATCCTTTGCCATCTGAAATCATTCTCTTCCGATCAATTCCCTTTGAATGTAAGTATGTGCGAACAGATTCCGCTCTCTCAAGGGATAATATCTTGTTAAGCGCTGTGTCCCCTGTAAGATCAGTATGACCAGTGATTCTGATTTTGCTTTCTGGATTGTCTCGGAGAAAATCTGCAATTTGATTTAGAATAGGAAAAGAATCACTTAAAAGCTCACTTGAATTGGTATCGAAATGCACACTATTAAGAGTTAATTTCTTCTTGTCTTTAAGCGTTTGCGTTATTTCGTCTTTAGTTACTACATCTTTCTTCGGAGTCTCTTTCTTGGGAAGCTCAACTACATTTGGAATTTCAATGTCTTTTTGTGGAGGATTGACTTTAGCCTCTTCGATTGGTTTATCTCGAATCGGTTTATCATTGATTGCAACTTCTGTATCGTCCTTCAATATGAGAGCAGTGTATATATCATAATTCTCATTTACATTCTTTCTACAGAAATAAAATGCGTTATTCGCCTTATCGATAATCATATAGGCTTCATCGCCTTGTGTGTTTATTTCTGGTCCTAAGTTTTCTGGCTCTCCATATGAGCCATCTTTTCCGATTTTTGAACGATAGATATCATAGCCACCGTAACCACCGGCACGATTCGATGCGAAGTATATGTATTTGCCGTCCTTAGATATAACGGCAGCAATATTAGAGGTGCCTTCAAGATTGATAGGCGAAGGAAGTTCTTCTGGTTCTTGTAGTTGGTTACCGATAATCTTTGCTCTCCATATCTTTGCTTCTGCCGGAGTGCCGAATGGGTAACGTGTAAAGTAAAAATCATTTTCATGAAGGAATGGATTTTCTTCCATTTCCTCCGTATTAATTTTATCGGATAGACTAGAGGCTTTTGCCCATTTGCCTCCAATGCTTTCTGCATAGTATAAATCTCTGGATACTCCTAATTTGCCGTTAGCCAATCTAAACTCTATTGAGCCATCACGATTAGAGGAGAATACGATAAATTTTTCATCATCTGATACGAAAGGACTTTGGTCATCATACGGAGAGTTTAATGCGCGTAATTCAACAGGATTTGACCACTTGCCATTGACAAGTGTTGATTTATAAAGATCAGTGTATTTAGAATTATTTCGCTTTGAATAAAAATACATTGTCTTGCCGTCAGCAGTCAGTGACGGAGCAAATTCTTGCATATCTGTATTGATATTTCCTGGAATTGGAATTACTTTTACTTCAGGAATAGAGAATAAAGAAATAGATAAAAGAAAAAGAATTAGAACGAACATTTTTTTACCGGACATAAATCAAAATCTCCTTTGTGATAGATCGAAATTTGAGATTAATCAATGTATCGGAAAAGAAAAAAATAGATTAACGCGTCTATAGTCTATTTCGTTAAATTTTCGTAAGACAGTTTATCATAAAGAATGGCAGCGCCAAGAATCATTTGATCTAATGTGCTGATTAATCCTACTGCTTCCTCTTCTGTGATAATTTTGTCTTCGAGTGCTTTCTTTAAATCCTCTGTAAAATTCAGAATTTCTATTTTGAAATAATGTTCATACCAGAACTTTACTGATTTTACATTTTGAATTTCTTCGACAGAGTATGTATACGTTAGCTGAAATGAATACTCATCAATAAACTTGAGATTTAATTTCTCAGACGGAATTTGTTTCTTAACATATTTGGTTTGAAGAAAGTTTCTCAAGGTGACGGAAATTTGAATAATGTCGCGCATATTGCGGATGATTACGATTTTTTCATTCCCAATTAATTTCCCATCATTCTGAACAAATGCATCATACACTCCACCTGTATGTTTAAATTCGTGAATCAAAGATGATATCAATTCGTTGAATTGCAATTTTGCATAACTTGAACTTATGTTCCAACGTATATAGAGTTCACCGCTTTCGTTTAAAGAAAAATCTTCCATAAAGTTAGTTTCAATTCATCCAAGAAAAAGTCAAGTGGGATGATAAAGGATTTGAAATCTTATCTATAATTCATCCCAGCCTGATTCACTGCGCAAAATTTGTTCCGTTCACTTTATAGTGTAATCAGAATAATCTTGCATTTTTTTAAAGCTTCTTTGAAAATGCCTCATCGTATGAATCCAATCAATCTCTTCCGAAAATCAATCAATGTTCAATTCTTAACTTTATCGGCAGTCTCAATCGCCTTTACGGGAGCCCTTGTTGGTTTTCTAAGTTTTCAATACGCTAAGGATGAGTTTGAAAGTAAATTAACGAATAAAGACATACCTGCTTTATTAAGCTTAAAAGCTACAAAGATTGAAAGCGAATTAGATAAAGCACTTGAAGTCTCCGAAATATTTTCTTCTGATCCAGAATTAATCGAATGGTTCAAATCAAATGGTTCGAATTCTAAATTGGAAAACTCAGCGAAAACCAAAATGAATACTATCGCGAAACGCTTGAATTATACGAGAGTCTTTGCTTCTAATTATTCTACAAAGGAATATTTTTTTTATGGAGAAAGAAAACAAAATCGACTGGGAAAATTCGAAAATAATCCAGCTATCTTGGATGAAGGCGAAGAAGGGGACAAATGGTTTTTTGACTTTTGGAAATCAGAAAAAGATTCTGAAGTGAACATTGGTAAGTTGAGTGAGCAAGACAAATTAGACAAAGAGAATACGAATGCATATATTAATACGATTATAAAAGACGGACAAAATAGAATTGGAGTGGCCGGTGTAGGTGTTCGATTGACTGACTTTGTAAAAACATTCTTTGCTGATGATGAAGATGGCGGTAGAACGTGGTTAGTCGATAAAAAATCAATGACGATAAAAATTAGTATGGATTTCTCTGAGATTGATAAAGAAGCAGCAGATATAATTTCAAGAGATATAAAAAACCATATTCAAAACTACGAACAAAACAAAGCAGAGAGCATAAAAAAAATATTAAGCAAGAATGGGGAACTAACCTTCTTTGGCTACAGGAAGTTACCCATGCATGAGTCTTTGATTGTTGTTTATGCAGTTCCTTATGAAAAAGTTATGGAGCCATTATCTATTATCCGTAAAGTTACAATTGGTTCAACTATTTTCATTGTAATGATTGCTTTCTATGTGTTCTTAGTTTATTCACGAAAAATTACGAGACCAATTATAGGACTTACGGATATTGCTGAAAGAATTAGTGATGGTGAGTTAAATCTCCGTTATGCTACAACTACTAGAAACGAAATTGGAAGATTAGCTGCTTCTTTTAATGCAATGACAGAAAGCCTTGCCGAGAAAAATCGTAGTCTTGAGGATTACAGTAAGAATCTCCAAGAAAAAGTTTATGAGCAAACCTATGAACTGGCAAGGCAGAAGAGAGAATTAGAAATTAAGAATAAAAGTATGCAGAAAGAATTGGAAATGGGACAGAAGGTGCAAGGAATTTTTCTTTTGCCATTTAATAGTCGTTCGGATTGGTATGAAGTCTATGCTACTAGTTTTCCTTCAAAGGAACTAGGTGGTGATTTTTTTAGAATTTATGAATCCTCAAGAGACGAATTATGGCTTTTTATCGGAGATGTGTCAGGAAAAGGCGTTGGTAGTTCACTGATTATGACTGCTGCTGTTTCTCTTTTAGATCAGATGCAGGGAATTGGAGGATCGCTAAATGAATTGGCAAGAGATTTTAATTCTCAGCTATTTCATTTGATTGGTTCTAATAAAGGTAGTGCTCCAGGATTCTTCATTACTGCTGGTTGTGCTTTTTTAAAAAAAGAAGGTAATCTATATTATGCGTATACAGTGAATGCAGGGCATGAGCCACCATTACTTTTGCGAGAGAATAACTTTACCGCTTTACCTTCGGGCGGGAGAGCTTTTGGTATATCTGGGGATACTCATTATAAGCTGTTCAAGACAGAATTGAAGAGAGGAGATATTCTTTTCTACGTCACTGATGGTATATTTGAGCAAAGAAGTGAAACGGGTGATTTTTTTGAGTTTAATAATATCCAAGACTCAATACAGAAATATCAAAATGAATCAATGGAAACTATTTGTCATAGATTGCTCGAAGAACTAGATGAATTTGCCGCGAATGTTCCCCAAGAAGATGACAGAACTGTTATTGCCTTAAAAATTTTATAGTCTTATAGTAAGAAAACAATCTTGGTCTAGTTTTTTATTTTTTATCTCTTAATTCTTCTAGATCACTTAATTCAACGGAAAGTGCGTTAGTTGAAATCTGTATTTCCCATACAGAAAGAGAAAGAGACACTGCCAAAAGAACTAGACTTAGTTCGAAGATGATTCTAGCAAATGATAGTTCACTTACAAAAATAAGCAACATACAGATAACGCAAAGTAGAATACTGGAAATTCCAAAGAATTGCATATAGCGAATAAGGTTTAGACGATGACGAAGCGATTGTATTTGAACGAGGAGTTTTTGCTCCTTTGTAGTGGAATATTCAGTGTATAGGTCACGGATTAATTTGGCTAAACTCAGAAATCTATTTGTAAAGGCTAGCATCAAAAGTGAAATTGCGGGGAATAAGAGTGATGGGGTATTCAATGTAAGTTCCATTCCTTTCATCTATTTTTATATTTGTCTTGGGTCAACGTAAAGTTTTCTATTAAAGTAAAAATAGTCTTGCTAAAAAAAATAAGAACACAAATTTGAAGAGAACAAAGAAAGGAAGTTGAATATGCAATGGCTTAATGATCTAATTCAAAACCATCCAGACTTAGTAAAATTTATTTCCATACCTGTTACTTGTGCATTCGTTGGTTGGATAACAAACTATATTGCAGTGAAGATGATTTTTCATCCTGCTGAATTTTGGGGGATTGGTAAGCTAGGTTGGAAAGGAATTATCCCTAATCATGCAGTTAAAATGAGCACCCTCATTGGAAAGATTTTAACAGAGCGTTTGATTAAGCCACATGAATTATTTTTGCGAGTGGATCCGAATGAAATCAGCCATCAGATACAGGACTTGATTGATATTAAAGCAAAGGAAATTATAAAAGATATTATCGCAACAGAGAATCCTGTTCTCTGGTCATTGCTTTCTGAGGATATAAAAAAAGCTCTCGAAGAAGAAGTTCGTAAAGAAATTCCAAAACAAATTGTAGAAGTATATAAATCCTTTGGTCTTGAATTAGATAATGTGTTAGATTTTGAGGAAGTTATCAAGTCTTCCCTCAGTGGTCACAAGACTTCCATATTGATCGAAATGTTTGAAAGATGCGGAGGACCTGAATTTCAATTCATCATTGTATCTGGAATTTATTTTGGATTCTTAATCGGGCTGATTCAACTTGCCTTCATTAATATTCTAGGTCAATGGTGGACGATGCCGATTATGGGTGTTGTTGTCGGGTATTATACAAATTGGATTGCAATTCAGATGATTTTTAAACCTCTTGAACCAACTAGATATTTTTATTTTATTAAATACCAGGGACTTTTTTTAAAGCGGCAAGAGGCTGTATCAAAAGAGTTTGCGAATGTTGTTGCACATAACGTATTAAACACAGAGAACTTAATTCGTCTTATCTTTACAGGCAAAGGTGGGGATTTGATAATTAAACTTGTAATTGAGCGTGCATATAAATTAACTCACGACAAGATGATGGAGAAGGCTCCTCTTATGCCAGTTATTTTAGGCTCGGAGAAAATTCGAAACATAAAAGAAACGATTGCTGAAAGGCTAATCTGGATTTTACCCGATGTAGCGAATCGTATCCAAAAATACTTGAATGATAAATTACAAATAGAAAAAACAATTGCAGAAAGATTATCCGTATTGCCAAAAGCAGAGTTCGAAGAATTACTTCATTCTGTTTTCAAAGAAGATGAGCTAACGCTGATTATCCTTGGCGCCTTGCTTGGTGGACTTGTGGGGCTATACCAAGCTTATTTAGTGTTCTAAGAAACTATTTAAACGAAAGATGAATCGTTAAGGCTTAGCTACACATCTTACATAGAAGCGAGTTAGCTTCGTTGAGTAAAATGCATCGTAGCTCTTTACCGAAATTGTATATGCTGAATCAGGCTCGTCTTCGTAAGGGGTAGATGACCAGTATTCGCAGCATGGACTTATCAAACGATGAATTTCAGAACTATAAATTAGTTTTAATTCATTGCGACTAGGTAGACGCATCTTAAGATTACGACAGTAACTAATAGCAGAATACCAATTCATTTGTTTTATATCAGAGGTTTGCCAAAGTAAGCCCCCGTAAGAAAGTAAACCATTGTCTTTCACAGGCTCTTTTACTTCTGTAGTGTCCTTTGTATCTTTCGCCTCTTTTGCGTCGGTAGAATCTTTTGCATCCTTCGTGTCTTTAGCATCTGGAGGATTAAGTGTATTATCCGTTATGTCAATCAGAGGCGGCATATCTGCTTCTAGCTTAACGAGTCTAGTCTCTTTTTTTTGTAAGTCGCTCAACTGAATTTCGGTTATGCCTTCTTTATAACCGTCTAGTATTAATTTGTAATTATAAATTCCAGGCTGATCTTTGGAAGAGACAAAGGGAGTTTTGCCTTCTTCTATATTCGTTGTAGTGTTAATTACTTTTGCACCGGGAGGATCTGTATCAATGAAAATATTATTTCCAATTTCGACTTTAGAAGTCAATACAATCATGCGATAGCCTAAGAATCCACCAATTCCCAATCCGAGAAGGAGCATAGCCACGATTAGCCCCCAGTTGAGATTGCGGTGAATAGGACTTTGCTTAAGCGTGTTAGGAATATCTGAGCCAACTAAACTGGCTAATGCTTCTGCAAATTCTTTAGCTGACTGATATCTTTTCTTTCTGGATTTTGCACAGGCTTTTTCAATGATTGCTTCGAGTTCCGGTCCTAAGACTGAAAAGTCAGGGTCAACTTTTTCGGATTTTGATTTCATCTTACCGGAGAGGCTTGGCATTTTTTCTTTTACTTGCTTGATCATAATGGAGAGTCCACTATCACCTTTAAAGGGAAGATCACCTGTCAATAATTCAAAGAGCATAATTCCGACAGAATATACATCGCTTCTTCCATCAATGTCCTTTCTTCCCTGGCATTGCTCTGGGCTCATATAATTTGCTGTGCCCATTGTCATACGAGTGCGGGTAATCGAAGAATCCGTTATCTTGGCAATTCCAAAATCTACGATAATAGGCTCGCCATTTGCGCGATACATAATGTTTGCAGGTTTAATATCTCTGTGAGATTGTAGATTATTCAAATGACAGTAATGAAGTGCATCTAATACTTTTGTGATTAACTCGGCTGCTTCTTTTAATGGAAACATCGAGCCCTGGTCACGGTATTTTTTTTGCTTATCTGCAACAGAACCACCGGATGCGTATTCCATAATATAATAAGGTCTATCATCGCAGAGACCTACATCTATTACCTCAACGATATTTGGATGCTTTAGTCTTGCAGGAGTGCGGGCTTCTAAAATAAAACGCTCTCGTATTTCATCATCATCAGAAATGTCTTTATTTAAGAACTTAACAACGATTTTGCGCTGAAGAGCTGTTTGCTCGCCTAGGTAAACTGTTGCCATTCCTCCTTTGCCAATCTTTTTCTCGATTGTAAATTTGGGAGAAAGATGAGAACTCAATAGCTCGATATCGGCATCCGGTTTATTTCCCGTAACCGCTGACTGTAAGCCATTGCCACATTGGCGACAAAACTTATCTGTCTCCGAATTTTCTGTTCCGCAATAAAAACACTTTATCATATATTTACTAACGATCTGACCTGCTAGAGAGTTGCAGTGAAATCCTTATACTTATTTGAATCCATTAGAGAATCAGCCTCTGTTAGGTTAATATTTTTTACTTTAATCATCCATGCGCCAAATGCATCTTTGTTTACAATGGAAGGGTCTTTTGAAATCGCTGGATTGATTTCGATTACCTCGCCACTCAAAGGAGCGTATAAATCTTCGGCTGCTTTCACGGATTCAATCGTGCCAAAGCTTTGTCCTTTCTTTACTAGCTTTCCGATTTTTGGTAAGTCTACAAATACGATGTCCCCTAACGCATTTTGTGCAAAATCAGAGATTCCGAAAGTTGCTGTATCTCCTTCGATTTTCACCCATTCATGTTTTTCTGTATATTTATGTCCGTCTAAAATTTTTGTCATAGAATCCTACTTATTTCTTTCTAACGCTTCCCTTAATAAAATTTCCTGTTTGAATAATGCTTTTTTTCTTAGCACCACGAATTTCAACAAACACGACTTTGTCGTTTTGAATGAATCCTTTCTTTATAAAAACTAATCCGATTCCTTCTTTGAGGGAAGGTGAATAACTTCCCGAAGATGTCTGACCGATTAAATTCCCTGCCTCATCATAAACGGAATAATTTTCTCGCAATACTCCCGCCTCTGTGAGCTTAATGCCTGTTACCCCGTATTCGGCGCCATTCTTTTTTTGCGAAATGATTTTGTCATATGCCAAATAAGGAGTAGTCTTTTCCTTTACGATCCAACCGATTCCTGATTCTACAGGCGTTCTAGTCGAATTTAATTCGTGACCGTATAATGCATATTTTGCTTCTAAGCGAAGTGTATCTCTTGCTCCAAGTCCAACGGGAGCTAAGCCAAAAGGTTTTCCGAATTCTAAAAGTTCTGTCCAGATTTGAACTCCAGTTGGAATGGTTGAATAGATTTCAAATCCATCTTCGCCAGTGTAGCCTGTGCGGGAAACAATCATTTGCTCCCCTTTAAATGAAATGAGTTTAAACTTATAATAACCAATGTCTTCTAAATCTTGACCAAGGTATTTTGAAAAGATTTGATTTGCCTTCGGACCTTGGATTGCAATCTGATGCCAGTTTGCACTTTCATTTGTAATCTTGAGATCAGTATTAAATTTGAGTAAATGCGCATATACCGCTTCATAATTAGAAGCATTTGAGCATATCATGTATTTCTCATCGTTGAATTTATAAATGGTAATATCGTCTACCAAGCCACCATTTTCATTGAGGACGGCATTGTATTGGACTTGAAAGTCATGCATTGTTGCGACTTGGTTGCAAGTTAGCTTTTCTAAAAAAGTCAGGAGAGATTCCTTTTTCCCGGTGAGGAAAATTTCTCCCATATGAGATACATCAAATAGGCCAGCGTTTGTTCTCGTAGAGAGATGTTCCTGTATAATGCTCGTATATTGAACAGGCATATCCCATCCGCCAAAAGGCACCATACGCGCACCAAGATTTCTGTGAACCTCGTTCAATGGAGTAACTTTTAGATTTTCCAAACATCGCCCTCGTTTCGTTTTTTACCAATATCTAATGACTCTATCAAATGCCAAAAGCAAAATTTCTATTGAAATAAAAAATGAGTAAATCCAGGTTAATAAAAGAACATAATCTTCTTGTTTTCAAGCCAATAAATCCCTTTCGAGATGTTATCTATAAAGAGTATGGAAGTAACTTTTAAGAAACGGCGATTGGACTTTATTATAAATTAATAGAAAATATGGGCTTTAATAAAATGGAAGCCTTAAATAGCATTCAATCTTTTACGCCTGACCTATTTGTAAAATAAGCCTCGATGTCTTGTAGCAATTTTTTACTAAAGCCCTTTTTGCAGTAAGTCATGAATTAACACTATACCTACAAGATGATTTTCTTGGTCGGTGATTGGGGCAACAGAAATGGGGCGGGATCTTTCTTCCATAGCGACTAATACATCGTATGCTTTCATTCCTAGTTTGAAGGAACTTGGATTTGGATTCATGATTTCGCGTGCTGTCTTTTCTTTGGTGAGGGAGCCTTGTAACAGAAACTTTCGAATATCATAATCAGTGATAAAACCGATGAGTAGGTTTTGTTCGTCTACAACACCAACAGCACCAAGTCGCTTTGTTGTGATTTCATTTAGAATGGTTGAGAGATCAGCATCTGGTTTAATGACTGCATTGTTTTCCCCGGCGCGCATAACGTCTTCAATATCAAGACTAAGCCTTTTTCCTAATCTTCCTGCTGGATGAAATAGAGCAAAGTCATTGGCTTGAAAATTCTTTAATTCCATGAGAGCCATTGCTATCGCATCTCCCGCGATGAGTGCAATAGTTGTGCTTGAAGTTGGTGCGAGTGCTAAAGGGCAGGCTTCTTGTAATATGGGGGTAATGAGTGTTACATCACAAGCAAGAGCAAGTTTTGATTTTGAATTGGCAGTGATTCCTATTAGTTTGGCACCGATTTTTTTGATAGTGGGGATAAGGGCTATTAGTTCATCACTCTCTCCGCTTTTTCCAATGGCTATTACTACATCATCTTTGGCTATCAGTCCCGCATCTCCATGAGCAGAATCGGTTGGGTGAAGAAAAATTGCTGGAGTGCCGGTGGAACTCATTGTGGAGGAAATCTTTTTAGCTATGTCTCCTGACTTTCCGACTCCTGTAACAATCACTTTTCCATTGGATTGTAAAATTAGCTCAACGGCTTGCTCAAAGTTCGGGTCTAATGTCTCTTGGAAGTGTTTGATTGCGTCTACTTCGATTGTGACAGCTTTTTTTATTTTTTCTAAAATCTCGCTCATAGCTGAATGAAAAATCTTTGAATTTGTTATGTCAACAGTAAAAGATTTTACTTCTTCGAATAACAGTGGAAGAAAAAAGATTGCACTCTGCTTGCAATTTAGGATTATACAATTAGGAAAAGAATTAATTTATGAAATATATTTATTTATTTGCCGTAACATTTTTAATACAAGCTTCGCTTTTTGCCGATTCAAAAGTTGTCCTTGGAGAAGAGGAAATACGAAAAGCCCCCTACACAAAATTTGAGAACCGTTCTGATAAATTTGCTACTCCCGAATTGAAAGCTATTGAAGTTGAGATTGGAAAAGGACTTCATGAACAAGTAATTGAAACGAATAAGCCAATCAATTACAAAGGCTTTACTCTCCAAAGATTTTATTCAGACGAGCCTGGAAAATTCGGCGGTGATATTTTAGTTTTAAATAAAAATTCTAGTTACGGACATATCAATTCTATTAAGAGAATTTTAAATGCATATATTCAGAGTTCATTTGAGTATACAGAAAAAAATGCAGATGTTCTAGTAATGGAAGTTTTATACTACAATGCACAAAATCGTCAGAAGCTAGATCGAATAAAAAAAAGATACACCAAATCGCTAGTAGCCGCTCTAAATAAAAACAAAGTTGGCATTGGTAAAAAATTCAATGACTGGCCTGGTAATACACAGATTGTAATTCCAATTAAATCTTCCGCCGAATCTAAAACTCCTACGATTACAGAAAATAAGACTGAGAAAAAAACTGAAACCAAGACTGAAGAAAAGAAAGAACCCACATCCACTGAAAAAAATCCAGTTACAGAGCGTGAAAAAATAAAACCAACCAAACCAAAAGTTCCTAGCTCTGAAATGTCAAAAGAAAATATTACCAATACCGCTAAGACGGTGGATGATAAAAAAACTCCTGCGAAGGAAACGGCTAAGGAAGCGAAACCGACAGACGTTGTAGTGGAAAAGAAACACATTGAAGAGCGAGTGGTTGAAAAGGATAAAGGAAAAACATCCAATATAACTGAGTCGGAAGTAAAACAACCGGAAAAAACAAAAGAAAGCAATCCTGAAATTAAAAAAGCGGTTACTATAGATAAACCGGTAGCAAAGGATACAAAACCAACAGTAGTCATAGAAGAAAAGAAAACACCTGCGAAAGAGCCTGCAAAAGAAGTAGCAAAGGAAACGAAACCCGCAGTAGTCATAGAAGAAAAGAAAACACCTGCGAAAGAGCCTGAAAAAGAAGTGGCTAAGGAAACGAAACCAGCAGTAGTCATAGAAGAAAAGAAGACTCCTGCGAAAGAGCCAGCAAAGGAAGTAGCAAAGGAAACGAAACCGGCAGTAGTTATAGAAGAAAAGAAAACACCTGCAAAAGAGCCTGAAAAAGAAGTGGCTAAGGAAACGAAACCAGCAGTAGTCATAGAAGAAAAGAAGACTCCTGCGAAAGAGCCAGCAAAGGAAGTAGCAAAGGAAACGAAACCGGCAGTAGTTATAGAAGAAAAGAAAACACCTGCGAAAGAGCCAGCAAAAGAAGCGGCTAAGGAAACGAAACCGCCAGTTGTTATAGAAGAAAAAAAGACTCCTGCGAAAGAGCCAGCAAAGGAAGTAGCCAAGGAAACGAAACCACCAGTAGTCATAGAAGAAAAGAAGACTCCCGCGAAAGAAGTCGCTAAAGAGACAAAGCCAGAAGAACCAAAGAAAGAACCTGCCAAAACAGTTGCGCTGAATGAAACCAAGCCTGAGCCTGCAAAGACGGTTACTGTTGATAAGCCAGTGGAGCAGCCTAAAAAAGTAGAAGAGCCAAAGAAAGAAGCACCCAAGACTGTAGTTACTCCTCCACCAGCTAAGAAAGTAGAAGAAAAACTACCGACTACTAAAACCGAAATAAAAAAGATGGCGCAAGAATTAACTGAACTCAAAGCAAAAGAAAAAGATAAAGTAGAAAACAGCGAAAACGTTGTTGGAGAAAAAATTGTTTTTCTAAAGGTAAAAGAATTTTTAGCAGAAGGTCATTATAGCTCTGAAATGTGGGCGGTAGATACTGAAAATGATGACGAGCTTTTTCAAAGTCCATTTAAAAAAGTATGTGGGAAAGAATTCAAAGAGCTTGGAACCGGTGTAGTGGTAATGAGCTTTAGAGAGAATGACGTTCTTGGAACGGATACTCATCATCTTGCGCTACTTGATAAAGAAAATTTAAAATTAATAAAACAAACACAGGAAATTATTTTCTGGAGATCTTTTGTTAAAGAGCAAAGCGGTAAAATTTATGCAATCGAAGTTAAAGATGGAAAGTATTATCTAGCTCAATTCAAAGAAGATCTTACATTTGAAATGAGAAGTAGCGATCCAATTAATCCTGACTGTGAAATCGCATTTAAGAAAAATAAAATCTATCTAACCAAGCGAGCACCGGATAACTCAGGTGTATCGATTCGAGTTTTAAATCGCGACAATTTGAAATTACGCGACCTTAAGGTAATGAAGTAGTCGATTGTGAAATTTAATTTAGTTTCTTATGTAAAAACAGTCTCTAGAAAAATTCTAGAAGAACTGAATAATGTAAAATTATTTTTTATTCGTTCGAAAGATCGAATTATAAAAAAAAGAAAAGAGTTTCTCACTGTGATGATTATTCCTCACAATGAGAAACCAAGTTATAAAATTAGCATAACTTATAAATCTATCACTCTTGTGTTTCTTGCTCTCTCTATTGTAATTGCAACTTCGGCAGTCATTGTGCTTGGTTATAGCGGGAGAGTTCATGAGATGGAAGAGTTAGAAATTTCCAGTGGTGATTTTCAAAGACAATCGCTGAAGCTCAAATCCGAAATGAATCTTTTACATGAAATGAGTTCGTATTATTACCAGAGAGTTTCTAGGCTCTATATAAAATTGGGTGGTGACCCTTCGCGTGTAGGCTTGAGCGACAAATCGAAATTACCCCTTGGAGTCTTTGATACAAAATCCGATATTATTCCCGAAACATATACTTTGAAGTCAGATATTTACTCTTTAAAGAAATCAGCAGAGCTTACAAAAGAAATTATCAAAACGATTAAGCAAAGAAAGTCAATCATCAAGAACACTCCCTCACTCTGGCCAACTCGCGGTTATATTTTATTTCCATTCGGAAAATACTTTTCCTCAATCACTGGACGGGAAGTAATCAACAATGGAATTGATATTGGAACATTTCCTGGAACCGAAGTAGTTGCTACTGCACCCGGAGAAATTTATGAAACAGGTTATACTGAATCCACTGGATATTATTTAAAGATTACACATAAATATGGTTGGAGAACAATATACTCTAATCTAGAAAGATTGCAGGTGAAGAAGGGAGAGATGGTTTCAAAAGGGGATGTGCTTGGTTATGTTGGAAAAACTTCTGGTAGTTCCATATTCCACTTGCATTATGAAGTGCATGTTGGCACAAATCCATTAAACCCATATTCCTTTTTAAATCAGGTGCAAAATTAGGGAGCAAAATGAGCGAAGAACAAGAAGAATTTTCAGTTAATAGTATTATCGGAGAAGGTTCCGAGTTTTACGGCGAATTCAAATTATCCGGTCTAATCCGTATTGATGGAAAATTCAAAGGTCTAATTCAAACAGATGGAAAAGTAATCATCGGCAAAACGGGATTAGTCGAAACTGACATTAGAGCTCGCGTAGTTGTGGCGGGTGGAGAGATAAGAGGAAATATCTATGCCTCCGAAAGAATTGTTCTCCTGTCAACATGCAAATTATATGGCGATGTAATTACTCCTAAGCTACTAATTGAAGAAGGTGTCCTCTTTGAAGGCAAGTGCACGGTAAATCCATAATGCAATTCTCGATTAATACGGATAAACCAAAAGCTACTGCTGATAAAAATTCTAAAGGAATAAAATCAGATGGCTCTGCTAAAATAAAAGAGAAGGAAAACTCTTTTCTCTCAATCTTAGAATCTATAGTTCCATCTGATAGAGAAGACACAAGAGAAATCAATGAGCTATGGCAAAAGCTTCCAGAAATGGAAAAGCGTTTTCTAAATACTCCTAGCCAGGATAATCTACAAGAATATAAAAAATTAGTCAAAGACATCACAAATACGATTCTCAAAAACAACACGCAATTATCACAAGCAAAGCAACGCGGTCGTAATGATAAGAAAATTTTAATGACAGTCAAAATTTTGGATGAGAATATTCAAATTCTCGCTTCCACAATGCTTAGCCCTCAGAACTCTGCTTTCTCTCTCTTGAAACAATTAGAGCGCATTCGCGGCTTACTCATGGATTTAAAAGAATAATCGAATAGGTAATTCAAGTAGTTAGGGAAACTACTCATGGCGTTAATTTAATTTTTATGAGATAATGGTATCATTATGAAACGATTAATGATAGTTATTCTTGTTTTTATTTCCCTTGCTTGCTCCAATCCTCAGATGGAGGAAGAGAAAAAAATAAACGAAAGAAGAATCTTACTGCAAGTTCTTTATAGAAGTGATAATCCAATAAGCGCTACGCCCACGAGCGAAAGCTATGGCTCGACTTCATCCGGGTCAACTAGTAATTATGGCTCAAGTAGTAGTTCCTCTGGCAGCAGTGGAACTGGATCGGGTAGTAGCTCAAGCTCAGTATATAGCGACCAATGGCCATTAGACTACATCGCCAAGCTATCATCTGGAGATTGTAAAGCAATTGCTTCCGGGGATAAATACTATTGCACCACAAACGATTGCAAAGGAATTGTAAGAAGCGACAAATACTACTGCACTACCTATGACTGTAAAGGTGTAGCGGCTAACGACAAATACTATTGTAGATCAAAATTATGCAAAGCATGGGTGACAAAAGACAAATACTATTGTGACTCAAGCGATGCTGATTGTAGAGGTATTGCGAGTAACGATTCCTATTATTGCAAATCAAGACAATGCAAAGCAATTGTGAAAAGAGATAAGTATTATTGTAATTAACGTGAGTTTGACGTAAGGATTTTTGTCTACCGTCACCTCGAACAGCTTCACCGTGAGAGGTCTATCTTGCTTAATACTATCGTAGTATTGTCAGATAGATTTCTCACATCCACTCATTTGCTTAGCTGCAAATCCAGCCGCCAAGCGATGTTCGAAATGACAGTATAATTCTTATATCAAACTCATGTTAATTACTCAACTCGCGCAAGGTGAGTAATTAAAACTTATTTCAATCTATTTTTAATCTCTATCAAGAAAGGCACGAACTTATCTAGTATCTCTGGTAGTTCGTATTCTAGAATATCTCCAGCGGTTACTATGTCTTTATCCGCTAAAGCTTTTTCTATTTGGGAAAGTTTTTCAGTCAATAGATTGTTTGTTGTAAATAAAGTCTCACCGTTAATCTGAATGTCTTCTACTTTTACATCGTTTCCGCGGCTACCGACAGAAATTAGTCCAGATATCATTACATGTAGTCGTCCAGTAGAATGAGATAGTAATTCAGTGGCTAAGTGATCTTTGCCGGATTGAAAGTTTTCATTGACGCGAACGAATTCTTTTTTTAAGACTTCCATATGCTCGCCATAGGTAGTAAGAATTTCTTTTACTGTTTCTGTGTCAATGTTTAAGAGTGTTACCCGATTGAGTAAGTCCATTGTGAATAGTTTTAGGTCTCGGAGATTTTCGAGGTAATCTTCGATTAGCTTCACTGAATCTAATTTATTGCTCGGATCTACTGCTTTCGCAATGATCTCGAGCATGTTCTTATCTGAGCCGTGGGGGATAATGCGTGTATAATCCAAACGAAGAAGAGTCTTTGCGGAGCTAAGAACAGTCTGAATCCAATTGAGTCCTTCTTTTAAATCATGAGATTCTTTTTGAGTAAGGGAGTCTCTTCCAAAAAGAGCGCTTCCTACATTATCAATGTATTTATCTAATTCAAGAAGGCTAGCGATTAGTATATCAATGTCTTCGCCAACATAGAAATCAAGTCTTTGCACATTGCTTATTTCTATTTCTTTTAACTGAGAAAGACTTTTCTCGACTCCGTCCACGAAACAATTTACTAAATACTTTCCACTTGATTCAATCCAAGAATTAATAGCATTGTATACTTCATCTACTGTTTTTTCTTGTTCAAGTTTTGTCTCTAAGACTTCTTCATTTAAATAAATAATCATAACTTTATCTATAGAATTTTAATAACGTATACTAGCAAATAAAAATTTTCGGGAATAACAAATCAATCATCCCCGCCTCGACGTTGAAAATTATTTTTTAGGTAGCTGCCAACTGCTTTGTTTTTGCCTACGCCTTGTTCCATGTTGAGATATTTCTGTTTTAATTTCTTTTCAAAGCTAACGAGATGGGATTCAAAGTCTTTCACCTTCTTGCTATTTTCAGAAATGGTAGACTCGGCTAATTTGATTTTACTCGTCACAAGTCCTGATGTTAATTGTGTGTATGGCTTTAAATGCTCCAAGATAGCAACACCTACTCCATCATCGACTCGGTTGTCGTTGTTGTTGTCAGAGGCAAATAGTTCACGAATCGATTCAGGATTATCATTGAGAGCAATGGACAGAGTCGATTCATCAATTTTAAGAAGTCCTTCTTGAATTTGTTTCCAATTGCTTCCTAGTTCCCCGGTAGAAATTCCAATATCAGAAAGGACTTTGTATCTTGGTTCAGCAGATGATGGATAAGACGCACTAGTCGCTGTCTTGAGTCCTGCCACTAAGCGGATAATAGCATTATCCCCTGCAAGGATTCCTGATTTAGTTTTATTTTTCCAATATTCTTCTGAAATATCTACTGCATTATTATCTTCTGCCGCTGTGCTTAGATCTACCTTTGCATCTTTGTTTGCTGTGCTTACTTCTTTTGAATACTTAATCAATTCATTGTATGCATCCACAAATTCTTTTATCATCACAACTCCCTTGTTTGTCTCAACGGAAATTTCCATTGTAATAGGTTGTGTTGTTTCTTTGATTAAGTTAAACGATACACCTTCAATTGCATCTTTGATATTCTCATTCGTGTCGCGTGTTACTTCGATTCCATCAATCTTAAAAAGAGCATTTTCTGCTGGCGCAATAATGTTGTTAATCGCTGCACCTTGTATTTCTCCAGGAACTACAAACTTGACTTCGGAGACAGTCATCTCTGCATCTCCCGTGTTTCCTAAAACGATTTTGGTAATTAGATTGTCTCTCGCAAAAGTCGCAACGGGGACTACATATTTTCCACCTTTTGCGGGAATGTTTTCGTATTTTAGTTTTTCTCCGTCTTTGGTTTCGTAATAAATTCCAATCGCTAAATAATCAGGAATAGTTCCAGTTGTCTTTTCTGGATAAAATTCTAAATAGGAAAGTTTCTCTATTCTAAATTTATCTACTGGGAATGCAAAGGCAGTATTTTGTTTAATCAACACTCCTCCATTCACTCCAGGTGTAGCGGCAAATTCAGGTTTTGCGTTATTGACAAATTTCTCCGGCTGATACGAAGTTTGTCCTTCTGCACTGAGTCGGATAGAACTGATCGTTGGTGCAGGCTCTGGCACGTTAGCTCCTACAATTCCAGCAGCCTGTAAAATTCCATTTGGATCTAGAAATTTCATCGCTGCTTCTTGTCCATACTGCAATGCATGAATAGAGAAAACCATATTGTCAGAATCTACTTTCATTAAGTTTGATTTGACAATCTGACTTCCGAAGTTTCTAATTTTTTCTTGTAAGTCTTCTAATTTTCCACCGGCAAAGTCAATGTCTATACGCTTGTCTTTGGAGATAATAGAGAATTGCCCCGCAGGCAGAGTTGTGTCCAGTTTAACTTTGCTACCTGCAATTTTTTGTTTGGAGGCGAGTTTCATAATTTCAATTTCTTGTTTTGCTGACTTAGCATTTCGATTGGCTTCGCCGGTAATATATCCTTCTTCGTTAGCAGAAACTTTCTTGGAAGAAAAAGGAGCAGTAAAAGATGTGAGGGCTTTTGTCTTGATTTGTAAGTTGAGTGTTAAATTTCTAAGCTCATTCCATGCCTTAATTTGAATTTTCTGGTATTCATTTTCTTTTTCCCACCTTTTAATGGGCTTTGCTTCTAATTCCAGAAGTTTACGGATTATGTCATTTGTGTTCTGACCAGAACTAAGTCCTGATATTGTGTATGCGGGCATAAGAAATTTTCTCCTACCAAAATATGTTCGTCTTATCAATAAAAAAGATTACTAATTTAGACCAAAAAAATACAATGGAAACATGGATAGATTGGATAGTTTAAATAACAAGGATATATTTTTTGAGCGAGAGCTCTCTTGGTTAGATTTTAATTTTAGAGTTTTAGAAGAGGCATGTGACCCTTCTAACCCGGTATTAGAAAGACTGAAATTTTTATGCATCACTGAATCGAATCTCGATGAATTTTTTATGGTTCGAGTCGCTGGTCTCCGAGATCAGATTAATTCAGGCATTGACGAAAAAAGTTTAAACGGAATGAGAAGCTCGGAAGTCATTCTAGAGATTTCCAAGAAGGTAAATATTTTCATCAAAAAGCAATACGAAGTCTTAGTTGAAAAAATTATCCCCGATCTAAAAGCAAATAAAATCAATATCATTAACAATGAAGCCGAACTCAAACCAACAGAGATTGCTTACATAAAAAAATATTACAAAGAAGAAGTATCCAGTATTCTTACTCCGCTTGCAATTGATCCATCTCATCCGTTTCCTCATCTACTCAATCGTTCTCTTAATCTTGCTATTACACTGACAGGAGATGAGGATAATACGCGTAATCTCTTTGCTATAGTGCAAGTGCCTTCTTTGTTACCGCGCTTTCTTGAATTGCCCTCTAGCGATGGAGATAGAAGATTTTTTCCTTTAGAGGGGATAATCACTCTTCACCTCTCGGATTTGTTTTATGGATTGACTGTTAAAGAAATTCATGCCTTTCGAATCATGCGAGATTCTGATCTTTCGATTCACGAAGAATTAGAAGGAAGTCTATTAACAAACGTAAAGAAAGAATTAAAGAATCGTTTTTGGGGAGACGCTGTAAGGTTAGATGTTCACAGTAAGATTCCAGAAAATCTAAAACAAATAGTGATGGAGCTTCTTAAAATTCAAGATCATGAAATGTATGAAATTCCGAGCTTCTTAAATCTTGGAGATTTAATGTATTTCTATGGAATCTCTGATACTGCTGCATTAAAATTTCCAGCAGTCCCGGTAAAGAATAAACTAAGTGAATACAGTCTGGATAAAATTTTTCAACTTATTCGCAAAGGCGATATTGTATTTCATCATCCCTATGATTCGTTTCAAGCTGTTGAGGATTTATTAAAATTTGCGAGTGAAGATCCAAAAGTTCTCGCTATCAAAATGACTCTCTATCGCACAAGTGGGGATTCTCCGATTATCCAATACTTAAAGCAAGCAGCGGAAAACGGTAAACAGGTCACAGTTCTTGTTGAATTAAAAGCTCGTTTTGATGAAGAGCGAAATATTATTTGGGCACAGAGATTAGAAGATTCAGGTGTTCACGTAGTATACGGAGTAATCGGTCTAAAGATTCATTGTAAAGTGTTACTGATTCTCAGGCGAGAGACTGACAAATTAAAACGTTATGTGCATTTGAGCACAGGTAATTATAATTCGGCAACGGCGCGGTATTACACTGATTTGTCGCTATTCACAAATAATGTAAGTATCACCGAAGACATTGGAACTCTTTTTAATGCGCTCACAAGCTCAGCTAAAATGCCAAAGCTCTCCACCATATCTGCGGCTCCTTTGTATTTACGAGATGATATATTGAATTTAATTTGGAATGAAATTGAAAATGCTAAGCAGGGAAAACCAGCAGCCATTTTTTTAAAAATGAATTCGCTTGTAGATAGAGAATTAATTCTAGCTTTGTATGAAGCAAGCGGCATGGGAATCAAAGTGGATCTAGTCATCAGAGGAATTTGTTGTCTAAGACCGGGCATTCCGGGTGTTTCGGAGAATATTGTTGTTCGCTCTATCATTGGAAGATTCTTAGAGCATTCGCGTATTTTTATTTTCCACAATGCAGGAAAGCCAAAAGTCTATCTATCGTCTGCGGATTGTATGCCTAGAAATTTCTTCAAGAGAATCGAGGTAATGTTTCCAATTCTAGATGAAAGAATTCAAAATAAAATTTTCAAGATTATCGATATTATAATGAAAGACAATGTAAAGGCTCGCATTCTCGGTAGTGATGGAATTTATCGCAAACTTTCTCCGGCGGAAGGAGAAATTCCGATTGATTCTCAAATGGAACTCGCAAAAATATAGCTTTATTGGATAGATTCATGTTGTTAAAATTTTTACTTTCATTCTTTATTTTATTTTTTGCGGTTACGCAAAGTTATGCGGACGATTGTGATCGAATGCTAAATTCTTTTGATGAACCAATTCCTCTTAAGTCTGGATGGGTGTTCATGAAAGGCGACAACCCGGAATGGAAAAGTCCTGACATGGAAGATTCAAGTTGGGCAAAGAAGACTTTGCCAGATTCAGGCTATGATCAAAATCCAGAAGTTACAGTAACAGGCTATCATTGGTATCGATGTCGCTTGCTGCTTCCTGAAAATATAAAAGAGGCTTCTATTTCTCTTGCCATTAACTTTGGAAAAATTCGTGACGTTGATGAAGTCTTCTTTAATGGAATCAAAATTGGCTCAACCGGAAAAGTATCTCCAGTCCTACAAGCGGATTTAGAAAAAGATAGAATCTATTCCATTTCTTCTAAGTTGCTACAACCCGGCAAAAACCTATTAGCCGTTCGAATCTATACTTCTACCGACTATTACGGATTAGATAACGTTCCTGTGATTGGAAATGAATTTACTTTATCTTGGAAGAATGCGAGAAAAGAAATATTCAATATTATTTCGGGCTTTGTATTTATTGCGATGGGACTTTTTTTTATTTTAGGCTCACTTGCCCGCTCTACCAATAAGAGTAATCTCTTCTTTTCTTTCTTCTCAATTATTTTGGGTATGTATACTCTTATCCGCACGCAATTTAGATATAGAATATTTGATGACTTTAGTTTATCTTATCGAGTCGAATTAATCCTTCTCATGATGCTTCCGATTTTGTTTGTAAATTTCATTACTTATTTTGTAAACCATAAACGCAAATGGCATAATTGGATTTATGAATTAATTATGGTTTTACTTATGATTGTTACTTGGTTAGCGCACACTCCTGACAAATGGGAGACTATTGTTCGATATAACGGCTACTTTATGTTATATCCTCTAGCGCGTTGCTTTTATATCATTTCAAAAAATTATATAAAAAATAAAGATAAACTCAAATACGTATTTATTGGAACGCTTGCACTTCTGCCTAGCGTTGTTGTAGACTTACTTAAAGCTTTGGAGTTTATAAAGTTTCCTTCTATAGTTCATTTTGGATTTATGTTTTTTCTAATCAACATTTCAGTTCAGCTATCTGAGGAGATGGTAGAAAATTATAATCGTTTCCTTGGACAGGAAAATGATTTAAAGAAAATGGAAAAGTCAAAAACAAAATTTTTAGTTAATCTTTCTAATGAATTCAAGCAGTATATGGATGGAATTAATTCTACCGTCAAAGACTTGTTAGCCGAGTCTGATCCCAAACAGACTCCAGACAAAATCAAGCGTCTTGAAAGCTATGAGGGTTTAACACGCTCTATTATCAGTGATGCAGTTGTATTAAATGCAATTGAAAGTAGAAAATATGAAAATGTAATCGAGAAATTTTCTTTGAAAGATTTAGTCAATGATACTCTTTCTATGATTGAAAGCAGACTTTCTCAGACTAGAGAATCGAAACAGGTTTCTATTTCTTCGGGTGACATTGAACTCATGCAATCAAAGGAGTTAATCTTCCTTATCCTTTATCATTTGTTAGAAAATGTATATAAGTATACACCGGAAGATACAGGCTTACAAGTTTTGATAAAATCAGAAACTAAAAATTTAATCGAAATCACTGTGATTGATGAAGGAAAAGGAATTGATAGTCTAGAGCAGCTAGACATTCAGAAAAAGTTTGTGCGTGGAACAAGTGGTAACGACAAGACAATGGGTGTTGGAATAGGGCTCACACTGGTGAAAGCAATTTCCGAATTCTTAGGCGGTGGCTTAGAAATCCAAAGCGCGAAAGGCACTGGATCAAAATTCATAGTAACAATTCCGGTATAAAACATGAAAAAATATTTAACCTTTTTTAGATTTTTAACATTAGCCGCTTCTTTATTCGTTCTAGGAAACTGCTATGCGCCTTCGGAAGAATTGAGCACAGAGATTATCAATCTTGCTGAAACAGAATGGCAGGTCGATTTTGAGGATAATGCTGAGTATGCAAACTTAGATTTTTCTCATCAAAACTGGCAAGCAGTAGAAGTTCCCGGAAATCTCAGAACAGTAGATAGTTCTCATCGGGGAATTTTTTGGATGAGAAAGTCTTTCGAACTCGATGCTGAGAATTTTACGAGCGCATTAGCTCTTACCCTAGGTATTATATACGATAGGGATGAAGTTTATCTCAATGGTAAAATCATTGGTATCAATGGAAAAAGTCCGGAAGATATTCATCAAAATGAAGTTGCTTTTGGTAGATTACGAATTTATTCAATACCGCCCGGATTGCTACGAAAGGGCAATAACGTATTAGCCGTAAAGATAAATTCAAACTTCCGAGCGTATGCTGGTATAGTTTCTGGTCCAGTGGGAATTGCAACTTTAGAATCTGCAACCTCTTTTATTATTCAAAATTCTGTTGATGATACAATTTTTGAAGCAGTTTATCTTTTTATTGGAATATTTTTCGTTATCAGTTTTTTAAAGATGAAAGAGATGAAGGAATACCTTGCGTTTAGTATTTTTATCATTTCCTTTTCGATTCTTTTGTTTACCAAAAATGAATTTCGATTTGAATTTTCGCATAATTTTCTAGTTTTCAAATACTTGGAATCAGCGTTAATTTTGAATATGCCATTCTTTTATGTGCAGTTCTTTCAAAGTTTTTTCAAACTATCAAAGATAAAATATCAGAATTATTATTTCCTGCTCAATCTTGCCTTCTGTGTTTTATTTCTTGTAATTCCCAACTATGTTTTCTGGAATAATTTTATCAATATATGGGTAATCAATATTTTGCTCATCTTGGGCTATTCGTTGTACGTCTCTATTCAGAAAGTAAAAGAAAAAGATAGAGACGCAATTATCTACAGTGTCGCACTCGTATACTTTATTTATAGTGTAATCAAAGAGGTTTTCCTGCTTAGAGGTTATATTCAGGGACAATCTTCCATTGAGGCATCAGTTCTGTTTTATATTCTTTTAGTAACTATGGCTCTTCGCCTTAGATTTATTTTTTTGAAAATTAAAATTCAAAATAGATTTGAGCAGCTAACAGAGATTGATCAACTACGAGAAAAGATTTTCTTATATATGGATAGAATTTTAAGTCCTTCTATAGATGAATCTATTTTAACAACTAGAGCACTCAAGAATAACAATAATCCGCAAGCAGTAAAGGAATCTCTTTCGAAAATCCAAGTCATTTACGATGAGATGCAATATTCTCTCGATGATATTTTAGAATTATCGCGTCTAGAAGTAATGGCAGAGCCCTTATCGAAGGAGACAGTTGATTTCGTCGATTTTATAAGAACGATACTTGCAATGGCTAATGTCACTTATACCATCAAAGTAGATGACAAATTTCAAATTCACAATAGTTTAGATTTAATTAATTCGCTTATCATTCGCCTGATTGACTTTACTGGCTTTAAAGATATAAGTAGCATAGATTTAATTGTAACGTCGGATTTAAAAAATCATCTTCATTTTCGGTTTATGCTATATAGTCTCGATCATAAGAAAACACAAAAGCTTTACAAGCAGTTAAATGATTTTACAGTTGGGGGTAATATCCATTCTGTGCGATGGGCGATTATAAAAGAAATTCTACGTTTACTCGATGGTCATTTAGAAATGAAACTTATCAATAAAAAATATGTGAGAATCGACTTCGAATTACAAGCGTTACCTCTTGAACAAGAAAAAGTAGAAAAGCCAAAGTTTGAATTAAAACTTCCTAAGTTAAAATTTAATTTTAAAATGCCTACATTCAAGAAATAAAAGTTAAGGAAGCAGTATGGATTTTATTATTGCTAATGATGGGACTCGGATTGCTTACTATGTGCAAGGGGAAGGATTTCCTATTTTTATTTTCAATGGCTTTACTTGTAGCGAAGCAAATTTAAAACCAATAGTAAATCTACTTTCTGAAAAATATAAAGTCATCTATTGGGATTATAAAGGGCATGGTATGTCTGGAACACCTAAGAGCTATAAGGAAGTAACCGTTGCAGGAAGTGTTGATGATGCAAGAAGAGTCATAGAAAAACTAAATGTAAAGAAAGCGATTTTTCTTGGTTACAGCACAGGTGCGCAAATCATGTTTGAGTATAATTTCCGTTATCCGGACATACCGAATTCTCTTATATCAATCGCGGGATTTAGTGATAGAGTGATGGATTCTTTTTTAAATTTAGATACTACTGTGTTTGGTCAACTCGGCGAGGCTTTAAAAAAACTTTCACCCGTTGTTCCACATGCATTTGCTAGTGCGTGGAGATGGATTCATGGACTTCCTTTTGATCTTAGACTCTTTGTTGCAAAGAAGACTTTTTTGAACGAAGAAAGAACAGTTCGCGAAGACATTCAACCATTTCTAGAAAGTATGAAGCGTCAGGATCTAAATTTACTCATTCATTTTTTAATGGATGTGCACAATCATCCTCTCTGTCAACCATTGGAATCAATTCTTTTACCTACTCTTGTTATCGCAGGCGGAAAAGACCTATTTGCCCCAGCAAGACGTTCCGAGGAAATGCATCAAAAGATTAGCCATTCCGAATTGCTAATCGTCTCGCGCGCATCACATAATATAGTTCAAGAGGAGTATGAAATTTTAGCATCCACTATTCTGGATTTTTTAAAAAAGAATAATTTGTGAAGAAAATGATCCATTGAGTTACACTTGACAAGCTGCTTTTTGGATAATTTATGGAAGGTAAGTATTAAGGAAGGATAAATGACAACTAATCCAAACTCAACTCTCTCCCAAAAATCTATCAATCCGCTCGACCCAGCAGACAGCTTCTTGAAACGTCATGTGGGATCTGACAATAACGAAGTGCAAGAAATGTTAAATACTCTTGGATACTCATCGTTAGACGCAATGATTGATACAGCGGTTCCCAAAAACATTCGCTTAAAAAATCCGATTCGTGTGACTGAGCCAAAGAGCGAATACGAAGTGTTGCAGGAGTTAAAGAAAATCCTTTCGCAGAATAAAATTTTTAAAACATTTATTGGAACAGGATTCAATGACTGTATTATTCCAGCAGTCATTCAAAGAAATATTTTAGAAAATCCCGGTTGGTATACAGCGTATACACCTTATCAGGCAGAGATAGCGCAAGGACGTTTAGAAGCACTTCTAAATTTTCAAACTATGATCATCGACATGACCGGTCTTGAAATTGCAAATGCCTCTTTACTTGACGAGTCAACAGCAGCAGCAGAAGCGGTTACTCTTTGTCATGCGGTGAAGGCTGATGATAATGGAGACACGATTTTTATTTCAGATGAATGTCATCCGCAAACAATCGACGTAGTAAAGACTCGTGCTCTTCCTGTCGGAATCAAAGTAGTTGTAGGAGATTTTAAAACGTTCAAAGCCGACAAATCGTATTTTGCCGCTGTGGTTCAATACCCTGCGACGAATGGAAATGTCTATGATTACGAAGAATTTGTAAAACAAGCTCATGCTAGCGGAGTATTGGTAGTAGTCGCCGCTGACTTACTTAGTTTGAGTATTCTAAAAGCTCCGGGAGAATTTGGTGCTGATGTGGCAGTTGGTAGCACACAAAGATTTGGTTTACCGCTTGGCTTTGGTGGACCTCATGCGGGATACATGGCAACGAAGGAAGGATTTAAACGTAGCCTTCCGGGAAGACTCATTGGTGTATCTAAAGATTCACAAGGTGCGCCTGCTATGCGTTTATCGCTACAGACTAGAGAGCAACATATTCGTCGCGATAAAGCAACTAGCAATATCTGCACGGCTCAGGTATTACTCGCTGTAATTTCCTCTATGTATGCAGTCTATCATGGACCGGAAGGAATTAAACATATCGCTACTCGAATTCATTTGCTTACTTCTATTCTTGCAAAGGGAATTGAGTCGCTTGGATTTAAAATCAATACTGCAAATTATTTCGATACCATTTCTATTGCTGCGGATAAAGGCACACAATCCGAAATTCGTGCACTTGCAGAATCTAAAAACGTAAATCTTCGCTACGAAGAAAACTCGATTGGAATTTCTTTAGATGAAACTGTAAGCAAAGAAGATATTCTTACACTGCTTTCCGTATTTAATAAAGGCGTAGCGGTTAATGTAAATATTGCGGCAGACACCGTATCTTATAATTTTCAGAAGTCACTCGTTAGAACCAGCAAATACCTGACTCATCCTGTATTTAATACTTATCACACTGAAACAAAAATTTTGCGTTATATCCGCAAACTTGAATCTAGAGATGTGAGTCTCACTCATTCTATGATTCCACTTGGTTCTTGCACGATGAAACTAAATGCTGCTACTGAAATGCTTCCTTTAACTTGGCCTGAAGTTTCTAAGCTTCATCCATTTGTGCCAGAAGCGCAAACTCGTGGTTATCTAGAAATGTTTTCTCAATTAGAAAAATGGCTTTGTGAAATCACTGGATTTAAAGCAATTTCACTTCAACCAAATGCAGGCTCTCAAGGAGAATACGCGGGATTACTCGCTATTCGAGATTACCATTTAGCTAAGAATCAGGGGCATAGAACTGTTTGCCTCATTCCAACATCTGCTCATGGAACAAACCCTGCGTCTGCTGTGATGGCAGGATTTAAAGTAATCGTAACTGCTTGTGATGAAAATGGAAATATCGATGTCGCTGATCTAAAAGAAAAAGCTGAGAAGTATAAGAACGAACTTGGTGCGTTGATGATTACTTATCCTTCTACTCACGGTGTATTCGAAGCAACGATCAAAGAAATTTGTGAAATCATTCACGTCAATGGTGGACAGGTTTATATGGACGGAGCAAACATGAATGCACAGGTGGGATTAACCAGTCCCGGTGAAATTGGTGCGGACGTTTGCCATTTAAACTTACACAAAACATTCTGTATACCACACGGTGGTGGTGGACCCGGTGTAGGACCTATCGGAGTTGCGGCTCACCTAGTTCCATTTCTTCCAGGACATGCGTTAGTCGATAACGGAAGCAAACGAAATACAAATTCAGTAACTAGTGCACCTTGGGGTAGTGCAAGTATAACAACAATTTCTTGGATATACATTGCTATGCTTGGTGGAGAAGGTTTAACATATGCAACCAAGATGGCAATTCTCAACGCTAACTATGTTGCAAAACGTTTAGAGTCTTATTATCCTGTTCTCTATCGCGGTAATAAGGACTTAGTCGCTCATGAGTGTATTATCGATGTTAGACGCTATAAGGCGAGCGCAAAAGTAGAAGTAGACGATATTGCAAAACGTCTTATGGACTTTGGATTTCACGCTCCTACTATGTCCTGGCCTGTTCCTGGAACTCTCATGATTGAACCAACGGAAAGCGAGTCTAAAGAAGAGCTAGATAAATTCTGTGATGCTATGATTGCCATCCATAAAGAAATCAAAGACATCGAAGCTAAGAAGCTAGACGAACTAGACAATCCTCTCAAGAACGCACCGCACACTGCTAAGATGGTCATCTCTGATAAATGGGATCATCTCTACTCCCGTGAGTTAGCCGCTTATCCGCTTGCCTATCTTCGTGAGCACAAATACTGGCCTGTTGTAGGTCGTGTGGATAATGTGTATGGAGATAGAAATCTGGTTTGTGCTTGTTTGCCTCTCGAGAGTTATAGCGAGTAATATAGGATTAACACCCTACTTCTTCGCAAAATACAATTCAAGTATTTCATGATAGCGCAAGTAGCCGACGAATTCGTTTTCTTCGTTGACGATAGGCGCTTTATCTAGGTGCTTTTCTTTGAGTAGATTGAGGGCATCACCGATGCTCTCTTCTAGTCGAATGGGATGAATGAGAGAAATGGATGACTTGAATTGTTTTTTATTTTCGATACGAGTCAATTGCAAAGAAGTAATCATTCCTACATATTTATTTTGGGAATCAACGACTACGAAATCTTTATCATCGAACTTGATTAATTCTTTTTTAATACTACTGAGCGGTTTATCGAGAGAAACCACAAGAGAATGTAAAAGGAATTTCTTGTAGCGGAAAACAGGCATTGTCTTCAAGACATCTGTCTGTATATCCCATGCGTGTGCGGGAGAGTGAAAGCGGTTATGTGTTTGTGCTTGGTAGAGGTTGAATTTTTTGGATAGCAATACAACTAGAATGGAACAAAGCATAAGAGGTGGAAGCAATACATAACTTCCGATCATTTCACAAATCATAATCATGGCAGCGATAGGCGCACTTGCGATACCCGCATAAAAAGCTCCCATTCCCACTAAGACGAAGCTTTGGTAATGTGCAGAGTCTAATTGATAGTAGACTCCAACAAATTCTGCTGTAAGCATTCCAATTGAGCCACCTAGAAATAAAGAGGGACCAAAGATTCCTCCTGATCCGCCAGAGGCAATTGTAAAACTTGTTGCGATTACTTTAAATCCTATCACGAATAAAATGAAATAGATTAAATCTAACTTTGCAAAGGTTGAGCGTAGTCCTGATTCTAAAAGAAATTTATGAATAAAATTCTCTCCCGTTCCTGAAACAATAGGAAAGAATAAATAAATAATTCCGCATACTAACCCACCGATAGCGGGTTTTAAAGGAGGATAGATTTTCCATTTAGCAAAAAAGGCTCTTAGCGTCTTAATGAAATTAACCAATAAAAATCCTATTAGAAAACAAATAAAACCGAGTATAGGGTAAAATGGTAAGTATGCGACAGACAATTCATCGAGTGGAAATAAATCTCTATGTATGACGCCAAAGAAACTCAATAAAAAATAAGCTGATACAGACGAAATGATAGAAGGAATCAGAGCATCACTTTCTAAATCTTCTTTGTAGACCATCTCTATTGCGGTTAACGCACCACCAAGAGGCGCTTGGAATATTGTTCCCAGAGATGCACTGACTCCGGCAAGGAGCATAGTTCTTCTTGCTCGTGCACCTCCGCCGAAAAAATCATTGATCGATGAACCTATGCTTGCTCCTATTTGCGCGGCAGGTCCTTCTTTACCGGCACTTCCGCCTAGAGAGAGTGTAAGAATTGTAACGATTGATTTATAGACAGAAACTCTTCCGCGCATCTCTCCATCTCTGTTATGAAAGGCATCCAATACATTGTCTATCCCGTTGCCCTTAGCCTCAGGACAATAGTAATGCGTGATAAATCCAACCAATAAACCACCTAATACCGGTAGAAATAGATACTGCCAGTTGAACCCTTGCGTTAAATATGAGTTAGCCGATACATTTAGGAATGGAAAAAAGTTTTCGGCGTAGGAAAGAATTTTTGAGAATAGGATGATGAAGCATCCGGTTATAATTCCTGTCAGAAAGGAAATGAAATATATATGAATACTATTTTTTATTTTTAACATTATTACTTATTTTATTGGTAATGAGACTTGCCACGGAGGCGCAGAGACACGGAGTAAGGTTCATTGTTGAATTTGAATTGTCTCAGTATAATATCAGAAATAAACTTACTAAATTCTCTGCGTCTCCGTGCCTCTGTGGCAAAATAATCACCCAGCTACATACATCGATTCAACTAATATATCAGGGACTTTCATTGAGCTAAAGGAGTCATTGTATTCATTAGAAAGTCCGCGAATGAGAGGAAGTAAATCAAAGTAGTTTGAATTGAGTGTGATGCGGTCAATCGGTCTTATGCGCTTTCCGTTTTGATAGAGAAATCCTTGCACTCCAATAGAAATTTCTCCAGAGATAGCAGAGCATCCCGATGATCCTTCTAGCTTTGTTACATAAATGCATTCAGGATAAACGGCTAATAGCTCTTCGAGGCTCTTAGTTCCTTTGTCTACAATTAGATTGGATGTCCCGGTGCCTGCTTTGCCGGCATAAGAGCGACTTCCATTTCCTGTCGGTGCAATTCCTGCTTTCTTAGAAGATTCTAAATTGTAGAGAAATGTTTGTAAGACTCCATTCTTGATAATGGGAGTAATCTTTGTTGCAACACCTTCACTGTCAAAAAGTCTAGATCCAGGGAATCCCGGCAAATGAGGATTACACGTCATGTTAAAATCATCAACTGAAATCTTTTGATTGATTTTGTCGGCTAATCGGGATTGTCCTTTCTGAACTAATTCAGCGTAATAAGGAGCTAGAAACATACCGATGATTCCAGAACTCACTCGATTGGAAAATACAACAGGATATTGTTTGCTTTCAACTGGCTCTGCGCCTAATAGTTCCAGTGCTCGCTCTACTGCTTTTTTTGACATATAGTCTGTATTAAAAATAGAATAAGACCTTCCCCCGTTGGAGTAAACTCCCATTTTGCTAGAATCGCCTTCTTTGGCTACTACACCTAGACCTGCGGATACCGCGTTAGCCCGCTTTGCATAATTAACACCTTTAGAATTTTGAATTACAGAACGACCGGAAGATTTAGATACTCCTAAGAAAGGAACATTTACAATCTTCTTGTCTTGGCTAAGAGCGATTTGCTCCAATTCCATTCCTAGTTTTATCATTTGATCAAAGCTGATTTTATCTACTTCTTCTTTATAGCTTTCTAAATCTAGATCAAGTAGCTTGACTCCTTCGGGTAAGTCTAATTCCATTTTGTCTGTGATTTTGGAATGAGCCGTTGCATCTATTACTGCTTGCTTAATTGCTTCCATGGAAAATTTTTCTGTGTAGGCAATACCGGGACGACCATCTCTAAAAAGTCTAATTCCAATTCCTCTAGAGCTCGCGATTTCTGTGCTCTTTACTTTTCCTTCGAATACTTCTACGCCCGATTCATCGGATTCTACGCCAATCACGTCGAAGCTATCTGCTGTTTGCCGCTTAGCTTCTGCACTCATAAATTCTACTGCTTCTTCTAATTTCATTATCTACCACCCACTAAAATTTCATCTACTTTTATACTTGGCTGACCTACTGTTACAGGAATAGAACCAGATGAAGCACCGCACATACCCGCTGTAATCTCCAAGTCATCTCCCACCATAGAAATTTTTGGCAGTATTTCATGACCCTTTCCTATTAACGTTGCTCCTCTGACTGGAACGGTTATCTTTCCGTCTTTAATTAGATATCCTTCTTCCACGGCAAAGTTGAATTCGCCGGTAGCAGGATTCACAGAGCCACCACCCATTTTCTTTGCATAAAGTCCGTCTTTAATAGAAAGAATCATTTGCTCGAATTTGTCTTTTCCTCTGTCGATGTAAGTATTTCTCATACGTGACACCGGCGCATAATGGTAAGATTCCCGTCGTGCTGATCCAGTTCTTCGCACCCCTGTTTCCATTGCGCCGACTTTGTCTGAGAGATAGTTTTTTAAAATTCCATTTTCAATGAGAACTGTTTTTTCTACCGGATAACCCTCATCATCCACATTGATTGAACCCCATGAATAAGGAATGGCTCCTTCGTCTATCGCTGTCACAGAAGAGTGAGCAATTTGCTGACCCAATTTATCACAGAAAGGAGACGCTTTTTTACGAATAGCTTCCGTTTCAAGCGGATGGCCACATGCCTCGTGAAAGATTACTCCACCAAATCCATTTCCCATAACGACTGGCATTTTACGACCGGTTGCATATCCAGCGGATAACATAAGTAAGGCTCTCTCTGTTGCTGTCTTTGCGTAACTTGCAACATCTAGAGACTCAAAGAATTCAAATCCTCTTTGTGCGCCAGGTGATTCTCCAGCAGAAAACATTTCTCCTCCATCTTGTGCTGTTACGGACATTGAGAAGCGAGAGAGAACACGGAAGTCTTTTACCATTAGCCCCTCGCTATTAAAAATAATAATATTTGATACAGCATCAAAAGCGCGTGCACTCACTTGTGCAATCTTAGGAGAGATAGCGCGAGCTGTTTCGTCTGCTAGTTTTAAGATAGATAATTTCTTTTCTTGTCCAACTTTTCTCGGGTCGAGGGTAACAGTGTGTATGCTTGGAAAGAATTTCTCTTGTAGATGAATTAGTTTGCCCGCTTGACTTGAGTCTCTAGTTTCTGATTTTGTTTTGGATAATGCTTCGATGAGTTGAAGCAAATGCTCTTCGTCATCGTTACTTGTATTTGCATAGAACACTTCTGTTCCGTAGATCATTCGAATTCCGATACCATAATCAGTTCCTGCACTTGCAGTCTCCACCTTACGGTTGTTATACGCTACAGACGCACCACGCGTTTCTTCTACAAATATTTCTACGAAGTCTGCTTTTTTATCAAGCCCAGCTTGAATGATTTTCTCTGCCTTTCTCTCGTCCATTGATTACTCCATAAGTGTTAGACCATTTTGAAACTAAACAGACTAGTCTTTCTGTCGAGTGAAAATTTTTTTAGAAATCCTGTCAGTAAAGGTAAGATATTCTTCGTGAGCGGCTAATCGAAACTAAACTGAACGAAATAAATAGTGCATGTGTCCTAGACATAGCGGTTGTAGAAAATCTTGCGATAATTGAACAGGTTAGTTTTGGTAACCTGTATAAAACCACCGAAGAATTACAGGTCATATAGAAAACTTGCAGTTCTTCTTGCAGTTCATCTATACTCTCAAAATTCCAAGACTAAGGATGGACTGCAACATGAACCGCAACTTGAACTGCAAGGAAGGGATAAGCGCTGTATAAAAAAACTCATAGATTGCTCTTTACCTGCCAATTAAATTCTCTTGCAATCTTAGCTATTTGAAAAAAAATTAATTTTAGGAGTAATTATATGAGACCATTTAAAGTTTTAGGAATTCAACAAGTTGCAATCGGAAATGAGAGCAAGGATAAACTCAGCAAGTTCTGGGGCGACATCATGGGACTAACAAAAGTCCATGCTTACAAAAGTGAAAAAGAAAACGTAGACGAAGATATTTATCGGATCGGAAATGGGGCTTTTGCAGTAGAAGTCGATTTAATGATGCCGATTGACGCAAACAAAAGTCCCAAAGTTCACGATCCAAAATTAAACCATATCGGATTGTGGATTGATGATTTACAAGCTTGCGTTAAATGGCTAACAGAGCAAGGAGTTCGTTTTACTCCAGGTGGAATTCGCAAAGGTGCCGGTGGATTTGATGTTTGTTTTATTCATCCAAAGGGTAATGAAGAGTTTCCTCTCTGCTCGGAGGGTGTGCTTGTTGAACTTGTGCAAGCACCTGAAGATGTAATTAAAGCATTTAGTAGCATTGCATAATTTTTCTTATCAAAAGAATTTTCGTTCGTAAGTAAACTAAAAAAGTCAAAAACTCGCTTTTGCTTGCACTTTGGTAAGCAAAAGCAATCCTTTTAGTAAATAATCAGTATTCTCCCTTCTATTATGTCTTATATCTGCTTAACTGCGTAAGTTTTGCAAAAAAATATCTCTAACTTTTATTTCTGATTTGTAAAAGTTCTACCATTTAAGAAAAAAGTTTAATCATCATACTCTAAGTTGTCCTATGGTTATAAGATAATGCAATGTATGGATGATAAAACTTTTTTGGAAGGGCTAATTCGTATGTATCAATCTAACGTAAAGATAAAAGAGACAGATAAAAATTTAGATGGCTCCTATTTCAGTAAATCAGAAATTCTTGAAATTATTTCCGCAATGAAAGAGAACTACAATCATCTTATCTGGTTCAAGCTTCTATATTCGTTTGGAATGAATTTGCAAGAGCTTGTAAATTTGAAAGTGAGAGATGTTGATTTCGAGAATGCTAGCCTCAGAATAAATTCAGGTAAGCGCTCTACTCCCCGGAATTCCGACATTCCCCAATCATTGGTCCAAGAATTAAGGCTGCATTGTAATCATAAGTCTCCTGATGCTTATGTATTTCATGGAAGAAATGGAAAGCTTCATACCCGAACCATTCAAAAGGCTTTGGAGAAAATCGAGCAGCGAATAAATAAACAAATTACCATTGCAAAGCTTAGAAAAAGCATTGCAGTTCATTTATGTCAAAATGGATGGGATTACAGTGAGATTGGTTCATTCTTAGGACATTCAAGTTATCGCGCGACGCGTAATCTGCTGGGTCAGCCGAGAGGTCATTACAGATCCACTGCTCAAACGATAGATGATATTTTTCAATAAGTTATTTTAGTTTACAAGACTTGAACAATTGTTAAAAAACATCTTGACAATTAATTTATTGGAAAAACACTATTTGACTAAGAATGATTTTCTAGTAGAAGCTCAGTTGCTTTGGTATTGAGTTCTATTTTTGAAATTAATTGCTCAGGAGATTCCTTTGGATATCAAAACTCAAACAATAGGTAAGCACGTATTAGTTAAACTCGCAGGTAGGCTAGACATCACTCAGTCAGATGAAGTAGAGTCACACCTTGCGAAAGACGTACTCTCTGGAGGTGGCGATATTATAATTCATTTGGGATCCATTTCCTATATTTCCTCTTCGGGAATTCGTATTTTTGTTGGAATGGTAAGGGAACTAAATCGACAAGGTAGAAAGTTAAAACTCTGCAATATTACTCCCCCTGTTAAAAAAGTATTCGATGTAGTAGAGCTTCTAGACCTTTTTGATGTATATACAACAGAAGAGGAAGCAATCGCCTCTCTTCCATAATTTCAGAACAGTGCTTATCTAGTTTCGAAAAAAGAATCAGTATATTTGGATTCAATGAAATATAAGCACGTAGTTTTTTTCTCCCTTTTTCTTTTTTCTTTTTTTTCTATTCTATTTCATACAAACATTCCAGTGATTTGGCCGGATGAAGTTTTATTCTTTAGTCCTGCCTTTGAACTTGGGATAAATGGGATTATGCGCACTAATGTATTGAATGGATTAATTCCGGGAATGGATACGCATACTCTTTGGATGCCTCCCGCATACATTATTTTATTATCAGGTGTGTTTCATTTTTTTCCAACAGAATTACTTACTGCAAGACTCTTTAGTTCTTTCATTAGTCTTGGTTCCATACTTCTTGTTTATAGAATCTGTTTGCAATATCAGTTCTCTTTTAAGCGAACTAGTTTGGTATTATTGTTGTTAGCCTCTGATTTTCTTTTTTTGAAATTTTCCCATACGGCTCGCATGGAAAGTCTTTGCTTATTCTTTGCACTATTGGCTTTTTACTTTATACTGCGTAGTGCAGGCGTCTCCCTTCGTAAGGACTTGATTAATCAAGTCCTTACGAAGGGAGACGCCTCTACGAAACCAACGAGATTTGACATCTTTCTTTCCGGTATCTGTCTTTCTTTTTCTTTCTTGTCTCATCCATTTGGGATTGTGCATTCTATTCCAGTATTGTTTTTATTATACCAGAGAAATGCTTTAACGATTCAGAATTTAGCTCTGTATGCAATCGCAGGCTTATTGCCAATAGCCGCTTGGGGAGTTTACGTTGTTCCTAACTGGGAATTATTCATTGTTCAGTTTGGTGCCCAGTTGTCACGAAAGAATGAACTATTGGGAAAGTTTACCTGGCTTGATAAAGTGAAAATTATTTTTTCTGTCTATAAATTTCCAATGGTTAAACTGGGATTATTTGCTACAACGATTGCTTTGTTGCTCTATGGATTCATCTCACAGAAAAAGAAAGGGGATAATGCTAATAATTCTCTTTTGCTCTGGATAAAGAATTCGCCGGAAATTTTTTTCTTTGTATGGCTTTTTACTTTATTAGGGTTTTTATTTGTCTCTAGCGAGTCCTGGTATGTTTTTCATATTGTAGTTCCGTTTACTTTGTTGTTATCCGCAATGGTTGATAATAAAGAAAAGCCCATTCGTATTTTTCTTTTTATTAGCATTGTTTATAATATTTTTGTTATACTATGGGTTCCATTCAGTGTTTACTTTGTTTATAAATCTCCAGAGAAAACAAAAGAATTTTTTCTTTTAATAGAGAAAGAAATTGAGCGCAAAAACAATATTTACCTCCAAGCAATTCCTGATCCCTATTTTTATTTAAAGAAGAAATTTCCAGAAAAGACATTGCATGAGTTTATTCCCGGTGAGTTATCTGCTATCCAGGATAAGAATCCGGATGGGTCAGAAAAAAAGAGTCTTCTAAATAGATTAGGAATTGCAAAAGAGAATTATAAAATTGATGCAAATTTTTATAAAGAAACAATTCATAGGCAAGAAGTTTTTATCTTTTACAATGAGAGCCTCATGAATGACTATATTCATGCATATTTAATGAAAAATGCTGATAAATTTGAGCGTAAACTTCTCCACGTAGAAACTCCTAAGGGAAGCGATTTAAAGCTTGAGGCAGTGATTTTTGTTCAAAAGTAAAAAGCTTACCTTTTTTTGCCTATTTATTAAAATTTGTAGTCAAAAACAACTATTTCAGAGATTTGTTATTTTAAGAGTACACTTGGAGTAAGGAATGATTTTCGATAATTTATATGCTCTCTTTTCAAATGACATGGGTATCGACCTAGGTACTGCGAATACGCTTGTACATGTCAAAGGTCAGGGCATTGTTCTATCAGAGCCCAGCGTTGTTGCAGTTCAGGCGTCCACAGGTAAGGTTTTAGCTGTAGGCCAAGAGGCGAAGCGTATGCTTGGTAGGACTCCAGGTGATATCGTCGCAATTCGACCAATGAAAGACGGTGTAATCGCCGATTTCGAGACAGTCGAAAAAATGATTCGTTATTTTATTGCTAAAGTTCATAATCGCACGACCTTCGTTAAACCTAGAATCGTAATTGGTGTCCCTTCTGGGATTACTGAGGTAGAAAGACGTGCTGTTCGTGAGTCTGCTGAGCAGGCTGGAGCACGCGAGATATTCTTAATTGAAGAAGCTCTTGCGGCCGCTATTGGCGCTAATGTCCCTATACACGAGCCTGCTGGAAATATGATTGTAGATATAGGTGGGGGAACTACCGAAATCGCTGTAATTTCTCTTGGTGGTATGGTAATCGCAGAATCCATCCGAACAGGTGGAGACGAATTCGATGAAGCCATCATCAAACATCTACGTAACCAATACAACTTAGTAATCGGGGATAGAACCGCTGAAGACATTAAGCTTACCATCGGAAACGCTTACATGGATAAGCGAACTGATACAATGGAAGTAAAAGGTAGAGATGCAATTTCCGGTTTACCTAGAACTCTCGAACTTGACAGTAACGAAATCAGAAAGGCTCTCAAAGAACCAACCGATCAAATTTTAGATGGTGTAAAGCGTGTTCTTGAAAAAACACCACCTGAACTTTCTGCTGATATAGTAGAGCGTGGAATTATTTTAACAGGCGGCGGATGCCTGCTTCGTGGTTTGGAGTATTTTATTTCTAGAGAAACTGGTGTTCCTGTGTTCCGTGCAGAGAATCCATTGACCTGCGTCGTATTAGGAACAGGTAAATATCTAGACGAATTAAAATACATCAAGCGTGGAGTTAAGTAAGATTGCTCCAATATGCTATGGGATAGACTTAGTCAACTTCGAGAATTCATTTCTGTCCTATTTTGCATCCTTTTCTCTATTTCTTCCTTGATCTGGAATGGCAACCTTGTTGTAAAAGGGGTTGCTAGCACTCAGACAGTCAGCAATGCAGTATCCTCTTCCATTGACTCCTTTGGAAGTTTCTTCAAAAGTGCTTATAACAAATTAGAATCGTATGAATCAGTTCGTAAAGAGCGAGATTCTTATGCAAAGTTAATTGAGGAATACAAGGTGTTGCCGCAAGACATTAATGCCTTACGTGCCGAAAATGATTTACTCAGAAAGGAGCTTGGCTTTGCGCCTAAGATCGAGTATCCTTATATTAAAGCCGAAGTCCTCTCCATACGGCTAAACTCTATTTACCGCATTATTATTATCAATAAAGGAAAAGATGCTGGAATTCGTCCTTATATGCCTGTGATAGGACGTGCTATTGATGAGTCAAATGGTCAAGTGATCCAAGCCTTAGTCGGTAAAGTAATTGCTGTAAACAATGGCACGAGCGTGGTGCAACCGATTATTAATTCTAATTTTACAATGGGTGTTCAAATTCCGAAGACAAATTTCTGGGCAACTCTTTCAGGCAATTCAGGGAGAGGAATGGAAGCCGTTCTTAATTACATTGACAATGGATTTATAATTGATCCAAAGCTCATTACAGGAAAACAAATTGGACCTAGCCTACCTACTAGTGAAGCAAGTTTTATTGATTCATTTGGTAACTTAGGCAAACCAGTATTTTCCTCTTCCAGTGGTGGAGTATTTCCGGCTGCTATTCCTGTTGGAATTATTGCAGAAGAAGGACCACGCTCCGGTTCATTCAAAACTGCTTATATAAAGCCATATATCCGATTTGAAGAGTTGCAATT